>NZ_BAABFD010000015.1:0-262125 GCF_039540635.1 Nonomuraea ferruginea
GTGCGGAAGGGGGAAAATGATCGACGGCCGGGCGGCCGTGGCCCGCGGAAGGCGCGTCCAAGGGGTTCAAGGGCCACCTGAGCGCGCTCGCCCGGGGCGAGGTGACCAGCGGCGCGGTCAAGATCCTCGGCATCGGCGCGACCGGGCTGGCCGCCGCCGCGCTGGTGTCCGACGGCCCCGCCGACACGCTCGTCAACGGCGCCGTCGTCGCGGGCGCGGCCAACCTGGCCAACCTGTTCGACCTGCGGCCCGGCCGGGCGATCAAGGTCGGGCTGCTCACCGGCGGGCCGCTGCTGGCGGCGGCCGTGGCCGGCGACTCGCCCGCGACGGCCGCGCTGGCCGCCGTGCCGCTGGGCGCCGCCGCCGCGCTGCTCCCCGACGACCTGGGCGAGCGGGCCATGCTCGGCGACGCGGGCGCCAACGCGCTGGGCGCGCTGCTGGGCCTGGCCGCGGTGACCAAGCTGGGCCGTCCCGGCAGGCTCGTCCTGCTCGGCACCGTGGCCGCGCTCACCGCCGCCTCCGAGAAGATCAGCTTCACCAAGGTCATCGCGGGCAACAAGGTGCTCAACCGGCTCGACCTGCTGGGCCGCCGCCCCGCCGACGCGTGACCCGTTGACCGAACGCGAGGCGAGGCTGGCCCGTGGCGTGGCCGGCGGCGCGCTGCTCATCGGCGCGATCACCGTGCTGGCCCGGGTGGCCGGCTTCGCCAAGCAGTACGCGCTCGCGCGGACGGTCGGCACCAACTGCCTGACGTCCGCGTACTTCACCGCCAACCAGATCCCGAACATCGTCTTCGAGGTCGTCGTCGGCGGCGCGCTGGCCGGCATGGTCGTGCCGGTGCTCGCCGGAGCCGTGTCCGAGGACGCCAGGGAGCGGGTGGGGCGGATCGCCTCCGCCCTGCTCACCTGGGTGCTCGTGGTGCTCGTGCCGGTGGCCGTGCTCACCGCGCTGCTCGCCGGGCCGATCATGGGACTGTTCGCCATCGAGGGGTGCGGCCGCGCCGCCGTCGACGTCGCCGCCCGCATGCTGGTGATCTTCGCCCCGCAGATCCCGCTTTATGGGATCGCGGTCGTGCTCTACGGGCTGCTGCAGGCGCACCACCGGTTCGCCGGGCCCGCGCTCGCGCCGCTGGTGTCGAGCATCGTGGTCATCGTCGCGTACCTGATGTTCGTGCCGCTCAGCGGCGGGATCGCCACGCCGGAGGGGGTGCCGCGCGCGGCCGAGCTGGCGCTGTCGGCGGGCACCAGCCTCGGCGTGCTCGCGCTCGTCCTCACCGTGATCGGGCCGGCCGCCCGGCTCGGCGTGCGGTGGCGGCCCACGCTGCGCTTCCCCGACGGGGTGGCCGGGCAGGTGCGCAGGCTCGCCCTGGCCGGGATCGCCGGGCTGCTCGCCCAGCAGGCCGCCATGGTCGTGGTGCTGCTGCTGGCCAACGACGTGATCGGTGGCGGGGCGCTGGCGGTCTACAACTACGCCTGGGCGATCTACCTGGTGCCGTACGCGGTGCTGGCCGTGCCCATCGCGACCAGCGCGTTCCCCCGGTTGTCCGCGCACGCCGGCGTGGGGGAGGACGAGGCGTTCGCCCGGCTCGCGGCGAGCACCACCCGGGCGATCGTGCTCGTTTCCGGGGTGGCCGCCGGGGTGCTGGCCGCCGCGTCCGAGCCCGGGGCGGCGGTGTTCCTGGCCGACAAGAGCGACGTGGACCCGTTGGCGCTGGCGCGGGCCGTGGCGCTGTTCGCTCCTGGTCTGATCGGATACGGGCTCATCGCGCACCTCAGCCGGGTCCTGTACGCGACCGGCCGGGGGCGGGGGGCCGCCGTGGGCACCGTGTCCGGGTGGTCGGTGACGATCGTGGCGCAGACGGTCTTCGCGCTGTCGCTGCCGGACGGGTGGCGCATCGCCGGGCTGGGGCTCGGGATGACGGTGGGGATGACCGCCGGCGGGGCGCTCATGCTCGGGTACGTGGTCGCGGCCCGCGGCCGTGCGGCCATGGCCGGGCTCGGCCGGGCGCTGGGCGCGGCCGTCGCGGGAGGCGCGGCCGGGTTCCTGGCGGGGGCCTGGGCGGCCTCCGGGATCGGGGCGGTCGGGGTGTGGGCGAACCTGGGCGTCACGCTGCTGGCCGCCGTGGTTGCGGTCGCGGTGGGCGCCGGCGTGGTCGTGCTGGTCGACAGGGACGACGCCCGGGCGGTGGCCGGTGTCCTCCGGCGGCGCGCGCCCGGAGGGTGACCGGGCCGGGCTGGGTGGTGGCGGCCTCGATGCTGGAGAGGGAGGGGTGCGGGTGCGAGTGGCTTACGTGGTGGGCACCACGACGGGAGGGACCGGGCGGCATGTGCGCATGCTGGCCGCGGGGCTGGTGCGGCGCGGGCACCGGGTGGTGGCCGCCGGTCCGCGGGAGGTCGGGGAGCAGTTCGGGTTCAGTGCGGCCGGTGTCCGGTTCGTCGAGGTTCCGGTGTCCGATCGGCCGCATCCGGTGAACGACGCGCGCGCGGTGCTGGCCGTCCGGCGGGTGGTACGGGGGGCCGACGTCGTGCACGCCCATGGTCTGCGCGCCGGCGCGCTGGCCGCCCTGGCCATGCCCCGGCGTGCTGAGGCGGCCTCCGCCTCCCTCGGGGCGCCGGAGGGGGCGAGGGTCCCGCTGCTCGTGGTGACGCTGCACAACGCGCTGACGGCCGGAGGGTTCGTCGGGGCCGTGTACGGGGTGCTGGAGCGGATCGTGGCCCGGCGGGCGGACCGGGTGCTGGTGGTCTCGCCCGATCTGGGGGAGCGGATGAGCGCGCTGGGAGCGCGGGACGTCAGGCCCGCCGTCGTGCCCGCGCCGCCCCTGCGGGAGCCCCGGCGGACGCCCGGGGAGGTGCGGGCCGAGCTGGGGGCGGGTGACCGGCCGCTCGTGCTCACCGTCGCCAGGCTCGCCCAGCAGAAGGGCCTGGAGACGCTGCTCGACGCCGCCGCCGGCCCGTGGCAGGGCCCGCCGCCGCTGTTCGCGATCGCCGGAGAGGGGCCGCTGCGGGGCGAGCTGCGCCGCCGGATCGACGCCGAGCGCCTGCCCGTGGTGCTGCTCGGCAACCGGGACGACGTGCCCGACCTGCTCGCCGCCGCCACCGTCGCGGTCTGGGCCAGCCGGTGGGAAGGGCTGCCGCTCAGCGTCAGCGAGACGCTCAAGGCCGGCACACCCGTCATCGCCACCGCCGTCGGCGGCGTTCCCGGCCTCGTCGGCGACGCGGGGATCCTCGTCCCCTACGGTGACCCGGCCGCCCTGCGCTCCGCCGTACAGGATCTGGTCTCCGATCCCGGTGAGGCGGCCCGGTGGGCGGCGGCGGCCGCCCGCAGGGGCGAGGAGCTGCCCGGAGAGGACGACGCGGTGCGGAGCGCGCTCGCGGCCTACAGCCGGTCGTGACGGACCGCACCGGTTTGTGATCCAGAGGGAAGATGACATTGCACTGAGACGTTCTCGTATACTGCGTGAGTTGGGGAGGGGAGTATCCCTTCGCGGCAGCCTCGTCATCACGGTGTAGCCCCGATCCACGGGGCCCCCGGGGCTGCCGGTCCGCGGGTTTGGCGGGCGGGAGAGACCTCCGGCAGTCAGTCCTGCGTGCCGGAGGTTGTACAACGTGACCGAACCCTTGTGGGCGTGGATCGTCGTGATCGGCGGTCTTCTGATCGTCCTCGCCGTGGACCTGTGGATCGTCGACCGCGGCGAGGCCCGCGAGTTCTCCATGCGCCAGGCCGGCGCCTGGGTCAGCTTCTACGTGACCCTGGCCGTCATCTTCGGCGTGATCCTCTGGTTCACCTCGGGGCCGGAGAAGTCCGGGGAGTTCTTCGCCGGATACATCACCGAGTACAGCCTCAGCGTCGACAACCTGTTCGTCTTCTTCATCATCATGAGCCGGTTCGCGGTGCCGAAGGCCTACCAGCACAAGGTGCTCCTCATCGGCATCCTGCTCGCGCTGGTCATGCGCGGCATCTTCATCGCGCTCGGCGCCGCCGCCCTCGAACGGTTCGGCTGGCTGTTCTACGTCTTCGGCGCCTTCCTGATCTACACGGCGATCAACATCATCCGCGGCCACCTGAAGGGCGAGGCGGAAGAGGTCAACGAGAACCTCCTGCTCCGCTGGGTGCGCCGGAGCCTTCCCACCACCGAGGGATACGTCGGCTCCAAGATCACCGTGAAGATCGACGGCAAGCGCATGGTCACCCCGATGCTGATCGTCATGATCGCCATCGGCAGCACCGACCTGCTGTTCGCCCTCGACTCGATTCCGGCGATCTTCGGGCTCACCACCGACCCGTTCATCGTCTTCACCGCCAACGCGTTCGCCCTGATGGGACTGCGTCAGCTCTACTTCCTGCTGGGCGGCCTGCTGCAGAAGCTGGTCTACATCAGCTACGGGCTCGCGTTCATCCTGGGATTCATCGGGGTTAAGCTGGTTCTGGAAGCTCTGCACTCCAGTGGAGTCTCCTGGGCGCCCCACATCCCGATCTGGGTGTCCCTCACGGTCATCGGCTCCACGATGGTGATCACCACCGTGGCAAGCTTGATCAAGGCCCGCGTCGACATGCGCAAGAGTGTGAAGGCGGCCTCGGAGAAGGTCTAGCTAAACGGCTTTCGAGGCGCTTTGCTGGAGAAGCTGTATCGTGTCATAGTTGCGGGTTCTGTACCATCACGGCAAAAGCGCTCCGTTCAGTCACCACCAAAGGTTGTACGTGTCAGTCGATTCTGCAAAGTCGAGCCGGGTCAGGCTCGCACGCGGGGTCTCCCCGTGGCTCCTCCCCACGACGGCCGCGGCGGCCGCCACCGCGCTGCTGACGCGACGGGACCGCCGATGGGCGTTCGCGGCCGTGCCGCTGGGCGCCCTCACCGGCGCGATGCTCTGGTTCTTCCGCGACCCCGACCGCACGGTCGGGGACGGGCGGATCCTGTCACCGGCCGACGGCGTCGTCCAGAGCGTCGACCCGTGGCCCGACGGCCGCACCCGGGTGGCCATCTTCATGAGCCCGGTGAACGTCCACGTCAATCGTGCACCTCTTGCGGGAAATGTCACCTCCGTGCAGCATGTGGCGGGTGGGTTCCTGCCGGCATTCAACAAGGACAGCGACCAGAACGAGCGCGTGGTGTGGCATTTCGCGACAGCGCTCGGCGACGTCGAGATGGTGCAGATCGCGGGCGCGGTGGCGCGCAGGATCGTGCCCTACCTGACTGCCGGCGCGAAGGTCGCGCAGGGTGAGCGCATCGGGCTCATCCGCTTCGGTTCCAGGGTCGACATCTACCTTCCCGAAGGGATCTCCTCCGCGGTGTCCGTGGGCGAGAAGACGGTTGCGGGGGTGACCAGAATTGACCACGGCTGACGCCGGTGGCTGGCAGGCGGCTGAAGAGGAAGAACCTCGCGGCCCCGTCGGCAAGGCGTTCCGTCTGTCCGCCGCGGACTCGTTGTCCCTGGGCAACGCGCTGTGCGGGTTCCTCGCCGTGTGCGTGCTGGCCGCGTCCGTCTTCGACGCGCTGCGCACCAGCGGCGACTTCACGCCCGCGCCCGGCTACTTCGCCACCGCGGTGGTGCTGCTGCTCATCGGCGCCACCTGCGACCTGTTCGACGGGCTGGTGGCCCGGCGCTTCCGCGCTTCCGCGATGGGCGCCGAGCTCGACAACCTCGCCGACGTGATCAGCTTCGGCTTCGCGCCGGCGTTCATGGTGGTGATCTGGGGCGGCTTCACCGATGCCGTGCCGTTCGCCGCCGTGGTCACGGCCGCCGCGGCGGTGCTGGTCGCCGGGGTGGTCCGGCTGGCGCGGTTCGCCTGCGTCAAGACCAAGAGCGGCGACTTCATGGGCCTGCCCATCCCGATGGGCGCGATGACCGTGATCTCGATCGTGCTGCTCTTCGAGCCCAGCGTGTGGACACTGCTCGGGGTGCTCGCCGTCGCGTGGCTGATGGTCAGCCGCATCGAATACCCCAAGCCCAAGGGCCAGCTCGCCGCCGTCGTGCTCGCCTGGATCATGGTGAACGTGGCGTTCCTGACCTTCTGGGTCGCCTGGCCCGAGGGCGGCGACATGCCGATCAAGATCGGCGCCACCATGCAGATCGCCCTGGTCGCCGCCATCCCGCTGCGGATGATGTTCTACAAGCGCGAGCTCCGGCGCGAGGCCGCCCGCCTCGGCCAGTGACCCTCCGGCGCCGGGAAAGTGCGGACTTTCCCGGTGTCATCGGCTTTCATGGAAGCATGCCGGCCAACCCGCGCGAGCACACGCGCACGTACTTCCTCGCCAAGCTGGCGGGGGAGCTGGAGCGTCACGGGCTGACCGCCACCCTCCGGGCCGATCCGCCCGTGCTGCGCGTCAGCGATCCCGACACGGTGATGCTCGCCGAGACCGTCGACTGCGTGCCGCTGGCCGACGGCTGGTTCTACCGGTGGTCGTGGGGCGAGCTCGTGGGCCTGGTCGACGAGCCCGCCCGGGCGGCCGAGCGGATCGTGCGCGTCCTGTCGCGCGGCTGACCCGCGGCCCGGCCGCGCTCTTACCAGCCGCGGGCTTTCCACTCCGGCAGCGACGGGCGCTCGGCGCCCAGGGTGGTGTCCTTGCCGTGACCCGGGTAGACCCACGTCTGGTCGGGGAGCCGGTCGAAGATCCGCTCCACCACGTCGGTGTAGAGCTGCTCGAACCGCTCCGGGTCCTTCCAGGTGTTGCCCACGCCGCCGGGGAACAGCGAGTCGCCGGTGAACAGGTGCTTGTGGTCGTCGTCGCCCTCGTACAGCAGGGCGATCGAGCCGGGGGTGTGGCCGCGCAGGTGGATGACCTCGAGCGTGACGTCGCCCACGTTGATCCGGTCGCCGTGCTCGACCGTGCGGCCGACCGGCACGGGCAGGGCGGGCGCGTCGAGCGGGTGCGCCACGACCTGGGCGCCGGTCATCTTGCTCACCTGGTCGAGAGCCTGCCAGTGGTCGCCGTGCTGGTGGGTGGTGACGATCGTGCTGACCGGCTGGTCGGCGATCAGGGCGAGCAGCCGGTCGGGCTCCGCGGCCGCGTCGATGAGCAGGCCGTCGCCCGTCGCCCGGCAGCGCAGCAGGTAGGCGTTGTTGTCGTAGGGGCCGACGGCGAGCTTGGAGATGCTCAGATCGGTCAGCTCCCGCACGTCGGCGGGGCCGCCGACCTGGACGTCGCCGGTGTAGGTCATCAGTAGTCCTTCGGAGGCGTCGCGGGCAGGTCAGCGGGGGCGACGCCGGTCAGCCACGGCGGTGGCGGCGGGACCGGCCGTCCCTCTGTCACCACCCTAACCCGATCTCCCTCCGACCTCCCGGTCAGCCAGGCCAGCATGTCGGCCGGCGTGCCCGTCACCACCGGGCCGTCGCCGAGGTCGGGCCACTCCTCCAGCGTCTCGCCGCCCGGGCCGACGAACCGGGCCGCGCCGATCGTGCTCCGGTCGCGCGGCCACGTACGCAGGCAGTCGCGCAGTTCCCTGGCCACGAACGCGTCCGTCCAGTCGGCGGGGCCGTATCCCGCGTCCAGGTCCACATGGTGCATCCCCACCTCGCGCAGCCGCCTGACCAGGCAGTACCAGGCGGGGTGACGGGGCGGGCGCAGGCCGCCCACCGGCGCCCGCCAGGCGTCCGGGGGCAGCTCGCGGACGGCGCGGTCCAGGCGCGCGGCGCTGTCGCGCAGGTCCGCCACCTGCTCGGCCGCCGGGCGGGCGGCGCCGGCCTCGATCCCGGCCTCGCGGGCCTCCGGGCTCGGGTACTGCGGGGTCTCGACGCCCGTCCTGGCCCAGGTGAGCAGGTTGACGTGGCTGTCGGCGTTCCTGGCCAGATGGGTGAGCACGTGGCCGCGGGTCCAGCCGGGCAGCCTGGACGGGGCGCGGACTTCGGAGTCGGTGAGGGCGGCGGCGGTGGCCAGCAACCGGGCGGTCTCCTCGGCCAGTTCCTCCCGCACCGCAGCAAGCACAGTCATGAACCGATATTTCATCACGCGCTCCGGCGCAGCGGGGCACGGGCATAAAAGCACAGGTCATGCGGTTGACAACGGAAGACCTCCTGCGCTGTGCCCTGGAGGCCGTAATCTGAGAGGGACGGAGTTCCGGCGAGCGGCACCGGCCGGCCGGGATCGGCTCAGCGAAATTGTCGGGGCCCCCGTCTACCATCCCCCGTGGACCTATCCGCCTTTCGACTTCCGGGATCGCCGTGGCAGACCGCCTGATCGTGCGTGGTGCACGAGAGCACAATCTCAAGGACGTCTCGCTTGACCTGCCGCGAGACTCTCTGATCGTTTTCACCGGCCTCTCCGGCTCCGGCAAGTCCAGCCTGGCCTTCGACACGATCTTCGCCGAGGGGCAGCGGCGTTACGTCGAGTCGCTGTCGGCCTACGCCCGCCAGTTCCTCGGCCAGATGGACAAGCCCGACGTCGACTTCATCGAGGGCCTGTCTCCCGCGGTCTCCATCGACCAGAAGTCGACCAGCAAGAACCCGCGGTCCACGGTCGGCACGATCACCGAGGTCTACGACTACCTGCGGCTGCTGTGGGCGCGCGTCGGCAAGCCGCACTGCCCGGTCTGCGCCCGCCCGATCGCCCGCCAGACGCCCCAGCAGATCGTCGACCGGGTGATGGACCTCGACGAGGGCACCCGGTTCCAGGTGCTGGCCCCGGTCGTCCGCGGCCGCAAGGGCGAGTACGCCGAGCTGTTCCGCGAGCTGCAGACCAAGGGCTTCGCCCGCGCCCGCGTCGACGGCACGGTCGTGCGGCTGGAGGAGCCGCCGACGCTCAAGAAGTACGAGAAGCACGACATCGAGGTCATCGTCGACCGCCTGTCGGTCAAGGAGTCGGCCAGGCGGCGGCTCACCGACTCGGTCGAGACCGCGTTGCAGCTGTCCGGGGGCACGATCACGCTCGAGTTCGTCGACCTGCCCGAAGGCGACCCCGGCCGTGAGCGGTTCTACTCCGAGCACCTCTACTGCCCCTACGACGACCTGTCGTTCGAGGAGCTGGAGCCGCGCTCGTTCTCGTTCAACTCGCCGTTCGGCGCCTGCCCGGAGTGCACGGGTCTCGGCACCAAGATGGAGGTCGACCCCGAGCTGGTCGTGCCCGACCCGGAGCGCACGCTCCGCGAGGGCGCGATCCACCCGTGGACCGGCGGCCACGCCAGCGAATACTTCGGCCGCCTGATCGAGGCGCTCGGCAACGCGATGGGCTTCACCCCCGACACCCCGTGGGAGAAGCTCTCCAAGAAGGCGCAGAAGTCGCTGCTGTTCGGCCACGACGAGCAGGTCCACGTCCGCTACAGCAACCGTTACGGCCGCCAGCGCGCCTACTACACCACCTACGAAGGCGTCATCCCGTGGGTGCAGCGCCGTCACGCGGAGGCGGAGAGCGACTCGACCCGGGAGCGGTTCGAGGGCTACATGCGCGAGGTGCCCTGCCCCGCCTGCAAGGGCGCCAGGCTCAAGCCGGTCACGCTGGCCGTGACCGTCGCGGACAAGTCGATCGCCGAGGTTTCCTCGATGTCGATCGGCGAGTGCGCCAAGTTCCTGGCCGGGCTCAAGCTGTCCGACCGTGACATGCACATCGCCGAGCGGGTGGTCAAGGAGATCAACGCCCGCATGGGCTTCCTGCTCGACGTCGGCCTCGACTACCTCTCGATGGACCGCGCCGCCGCCACCCTCGCGGGCGGCGAGGCGCAGCGCATCCGGCTCGCCACGCAGATCGGCTCCGGCCTCGTCGGTGTCCTGTACGTGCTCGACGAGCCGTCCATCGGTCTCCACCAGCGCGACAACATGCGCCTGCTCGACACGCTGATCAGGCTGCGCGACATGGGCAACACGCTGATCGTGGTCGAGCACGACGAAGACACCATCGCCGCCGCCGACTGGGTGGTCGACATCGGCCCCGGCGCGGGCGAGCACGGCGGCCAGGTCGTCGTCTCCGGCACCGTCCAGGATCTGCTGACCAGCGAGGAGTCGATCACCGGCCAGTACCTGTCGGGGCGCAGGAGCATCCCGGTGCCGGCCACCCGGCGCAAGCGCGACAAGAAGCGGCAGATCACCGTCAAGGGCGCGCGCGAACACAACCTCAAGGGCGTCGACATCGACTTCCCCCTCGGCGTGTTCACCGCCGTCACCGGCGTGTCGGGGTCCGGCAAGTCCACGCTGGTCAACGACATCCTCTACAACTCGCTGGCCAAGGAGCTCAACGGCGCCCGCACCGTCCCCGGACGCCACTCCAGGATCAACGGCATCGACCAGGCGGACAAGGTCGTCCACGTCGACCAGTCGCCGATCGGCCGCACGCCCCGGTCCAACCCGGCCACCTACACCGGCGTGTTCGACCACGTGCGCAAGCTGTTCGCGGCCACCACCGAGGCCAAGGTGCGCGGCTACCAGCCGGGCAGGTTCAGCTTCAACGTCAAGGGCGGGCGCTGCGAGGCGTGCTCCGGCGACGGCACTATCAAGATCGAGATGAACTTCCTGCCCGACGTCTACGTCCCCTGTGAGGTGTGCCACGGCGCCCGCTACAACCGCGAGACGCTGGAGGTCCACTACAAGGGCAAGACGATCGCCGAGGTGCTCGACATGCCGATCGAGGAGGCGCTCGGCTTCTTCGACGCCATCCCGGCCATCAAGCGCCACCTGCAGACGCTCCACGACGTCGGTCTCGGCTACGTCCGGCTCGGGCAGCCCGCCACCACGCTCTCCGGCGGCGAGGCGCAGCGCGTCAAGCTCGCCTCCGAGCTGCAGCGGCGGCAGACCGGGCGGACCGTCTACGTCCTCGACGAGCCCACCACCGGCCTGCACTTCGAGGACATCCGGCGGCTGCTCGGCGTCCTCGGGCGGCTGGTCGACGGCGGCAACACCGTCATCGTCATCGAGCACAACCTCGACGTCATCAAGACGGCCGACTGGATCATCGACATGGGTCCCGAAGGCGGCTCGCGCGGCGGCACCCTGGTGACGGCGGGCACCCCCGAGGAGGTGGCCCTGGTGGAGGAGAGCCACACCGGGCGCTTCCTGCGGAAGATCCTGTCCGTGTGACACGGGGTCGTGGCCCCGTCCGGGTGGGGCCACGACCGGGGTGCGGGTGGGCCCTTGTCTTCCGACGGGTGGTTTGACAGGGTCTGACCGTGTCGGAAGATGCGCCGCGGCCCCTCATGCTGGGCGGTGTGTGCGTGCACGAGCTGCTGGAGCGGCCGCTCGTACGCCTCGCGCGGCGGCTGGTCGGCGAGTTCGCCGAGGAGATCCCGCTGTATCGGCGGCTGCCCCGGGAGGAGCTCGACGGCGACATCACCCGCATCACCGAGCACAACCTGCGGCTGATCAGCGGGATGTTCCGGGAGCGGCGCCCGCCGACGCGGGCCGAGCTGGCACCGCTGCGCGCGTCGGCCGCGCGCCGCGCGCAGGAGGGGGTGCCGCTCGACGCGCTGCTGGCCGCCTACCAGCTCGGGGTGACGAAGGTGTGGGAGAGCCTGTTCGCGCACGCCGGGCCCGGCGACCTCGACGACGTGCTGGAGGCCAACCGGCTCATCCTCTGCTACACCGGCGCCGTGACGTCCGCGGTGTGCGCCGGGTACCTGGAGGAACGCGAGGCGATGCTCAGCCAGGAGCAGCACACCATGCACGCGACCGTCGCCGCGCTGCTCGCCGGTGACCGGGAGGCGCTGGCCGGGGTCCGGCTCGCGCCCCGCTACCTGGTCGTCGCCACCGCGCTCGGCACGCACCCGGACGAGACGGCCGACGACCAGGGCGGGCCGATCGCCGGCCTGCGCAAGCTGCACCGGTTCCGGGCCGCCTGGCAGCGCCACGCCGCCGGGCAGGTGCTGTCGGCGCTCGACAGCACCGGCGGGCTGGTGCTGGTGCCGCTGGGCGCCGGCGAGCCCGGGTGGTGCCGGGCCGGCGAGCTGGTGACGGCGGCGGGCCGCGCCGCGGGCGTCCCGGTGTGGGCCGCGGCAGAGCCCGCCGAGCCGGCCCGTGTGCCCGCCGCCGCCAAGCTGGCCGAGGAGGTGCTGGAGGTGGTGCGGTCCCTGGGCCGGCCGCCCGGCGCGTACCGGCTCGCCGACGTGCTGCTGGAGTACCAGCTGAGCAGGCCCAGCGAGGCGCTGGCGAGCCTCGCCGGGCTGCTGGATCCGCTGCTCGGCAACCCCGATCTGCTGCGCACGCTCAAGGCGTACCTGGACGCGGGCCTGGACCGGCGGCGCACGGCCGAGCGGCTGCACGTCCACCCGAACACCGTGGACTACCGGCTGCGCAGGGCCGTCACCCTGACCGGGCTGGACCCGATGGACCCGGCCCAGCTCCAGCGCATCGGCGCGGCCCTGGCGGCCCGCCGCACGCTGAACGGCGGGTGAGGGTCAGCGCGCGGAGTTCACGGCCGAGGTCACGATGGTGGCGAAGTTACGCATGCCCAGGGCGTTCGGATGGAACGGCGCCGCGGGCGAGGACGGGACGTACGGCTCGATCCAGCGCGTGCCCGAGGAGGCGCACGGGTCGTGGCCCACGCTGGGGGTCTGCAGGTCGATGAAGCCGATCCCGGCGGCGGCCGCCTGCTCGGCCAGCATCTGGTTGAAGTACTGCAGCGTCGCCCGGATGTAGTTCGCGTCCTGCCTGATGATCGGGACGCGCGGGTAGCAGCCGTCGGGCCGCGCGTACGTGGCGTACCCGACCATGAAGATCCTGGCCTGCGGTGACCGGGCCCGGATGTCGCCGGCCAGCCTGACCAGCGTGGGCCGCAAGGCGTCGGTCTTGACCCGCCAGCTGTCCTGGCCGTCCGGGGTGCGGTAGTCGTCGTTGCACGCGTCGCCGACCGGGGGCGGCAGCAGGTTGAGGCAGTCCTCGATGAAACCGGTCAGGCCGACGTCGTTGGCGCCGATGTGCACCGTGACCAGCGTGGTGTCCGGGCGCAGGGCGTCGAGCTGCGGAGGCACCGAGCCGAGCTCGGTGTTCTGGCGCTCGTACATGTCGCGGGTCTTCGCGCCCGAGCAGGTGACGTCGCGGAACGAGGCGGCGCCGATCGCCTGCGCGGTCAGGCGGGGATAGTTGCGGTCGGAGCGCAGGCAGCCCAGGTCGGGCAGCACCTGGTTGGGGATGAGCGGGCCGGCTGCGGCCGAGTCGCCGAGCGCGACGTACGACTCGGCGGCCCGCGCCTGGGCGGGCGGGGACAGCAGGAGGACCAGCAGGGGCGCGGCCAGGGCAGCGGTCAGACGTCGGATCATGCGGGGCACCTCTCGGGGGAGTGGGGGGTGGAGCGGTGCTGGGGGCGATTCAGTGGCGGAAGGGGCCGGTCACCTCGTACGTGACGCCGTCCAGGCCCGCGCTGCCGCCGCTGGAGCCTCGCTGGGAGGAGAAGTACAGGCGGGTGCCGTCGGGGGAGAACGCGGGCCCGGTGATCTCGGACCCGTCGTGGCCGTCGACGCGCAGGACGGGCGCCACCACCCCGTCCGGCGTGATGATGTTGATCTCCATGTTGCCGCCGTCCTCGGCCACGTACAGGTCACCTGTGGGCGCGCCGGTGATGTTGTCGACCCCGTCGAGCGTGCCGCCGCCGTCGTAGACCGAGCCGAGCCGCTCGCGGACCGCGTCGTACGCCCACACCTTGCGGTCGCCCTTGGCCGTGAAGTAGCAGACGCCGTTGGCGTAGTGGCAGCCCTCGCCGCCGTCGAAGTGCCTGGCCTGGCTCACCTGGTGCCGCGTCTGCCGCCGCAGGGTGCCGGGCGCCGGATCGGGGACCGGACGCCACTCCACCGGGTCGCCGCCGCACAGCACCTCCAGCCGGCCGCTCGACAGGTCGCCCCACGTGGACGGGACGAACCGGTAGAAGCAGCCGTCGTCCTCGTCCTCGGTGAGGTAGACGACCCGCCGGTCGGGGTCGCACGCGGCCGCCTCGTGCTTGAACCGGCCCATCGCCGGCCGCGGCTGCGCGATCCGCACGCCGTACGGGTCGGTCTCGTAGACGCGGCCCCGGAAGATCTCCTCACAGGACAGCCAGGTGTCCCACGGCGTCCTGCCGCCCGCGCAGTTGAGGTTCGTGCCGTCCAGGATGCGGTACGCGCGCTCGATCGAGCCGTCAGCCCGGAACCGGATCGCCGACGCGCCGCCGACCAGCGGCACCTCCGAGTTGGACACGTAGATCCAGCCGCCGCCGTCGGCGAAGCAGGCGCCGCCGTCGGGCGCCGGATGCCAGAGGATGCCGCCGACCGGCCTGCTCGACCGGGCGACCACCCGGCTGGTGAACCCCGCGGGCAGCGCGACGCCGTTGCCGTCGGGAGAGCCCAGCGGCCCGTACGGGCTCGTGCCCCGCACCACCCCGGCCACGGCCGCCTCCTGCCACAGCGAGCCGGGCAGGGCGACGGCGCCCAGACCCGCGGAGACCGTACTGAGGAACGTCCGGCGATGCATGGCGGCTCCCGAGGGGGTACGCGACGGCGTCCACACACGATGAGCCGCGGACGGGATCCTGTGAATTGGACGGGAACGTAAAGTCGGCGGCCGGTTGCTGTGACCCGTCACAAAACCGGTGCGGGGCCTGTGAAGGGGATTGACGGGACCGGGCGGGAGGCTGATCATCGGTACGCCCGACCGCTCTTCAGAAGGTGCCGCCCATGCGAGCCGTTGCCCGCGTCCTCACGCTCGCCACGGCCCTGGTCACGGCGCTCGTCACGGCGCTTCCTGCCCCGCCCGCCGCCGCGCGCCCGGCCGTCACCACCGGCCCGGCCGCGCCCGGATGTGATCCGATCGACCCGGCCGTCTGCCTGCTGCCGTTCCCCAGCGACCACTACACCGTGGCGGACCGGGGCACCGCCACCGGCCGCCGCGTCGCGTTCCCCGTCGAGGCGATGCCCCGCTCGGTGGCCGGAGTCCCCGTCGACCCCACCACGTGGAACGGCAACGACGGCTTCTCGCCCGGCTCGATGATCCTCACCCTCGTCCCCGGCCTCGACCTGGCCAGGACCGGCGCGGCCCCGATCACCCACATCGGCGCCTCGCTCGGCAGGGACGCGCCCATCGTCCTGCTCGACCTCGACACCGGTGAGCGCTGGCCGTACTGGGCCGAACTGGACGCGAACGCGCCGGAAGGCCGCCGGGCGCTCATCGTCCGCCCCGCCCGCAACCTGCGCGAGGGACACCGGTACGCGGTCGCGCTGCGCCACCTGCGCGACGCCGGCGGCGACCCGATCCCGCCCGGGGCCGCGTTCGCCGCCATCGCCGGCGCGCCGCTGCCGCACGGGCACGAGCTGCGGGACCGGCAGCGGGAGCTCCAGCCGGTGCTGCACGCGCTGCGCCGCCACGGCGTCCGCGCCGGCGGCCTCCATCTCGCCTGGGACTTCACCGTGGCCAGCGAGCGGAACCTGGCCGGCCGGGCCCTCGCCATGCGCGACGACGCCCTGCGCGGGCTGCGCGGGAACGCGCCCCCGTACGAGGTCACCGCCGTCACCGACCTCACCCCCGAGCAGGACGACAGGATCGCGCGCCGGGTCGAGGGCACCTTCCGGGTGCCGAGCTACCTCGACAGGCCCGGCGGGCCGCCCGGCTCCGGGCTGAACTACGGCCCGGACGGGCGGCCGGCCAGGCTGCCGGGGAACGAGCAGGTCGCCACGTTCCGCTGCGAGATCCCCCGCGTCGCCTTCACCCGCCCGGCCAGGCCCTCCCTGTACGGGCACGGGCTGCTCGGCAGGCACACCGAGGTGGGCGCGTCCAACGTCAGGACGATGGCGCAGCGGCACGGGTTCGTGTTCTGCGCCACCAAGTGGATCGGCATGGCGGACGAGGACATCCCCAACGTCATCGCCACGTTCGGCGACATGTCACGCTTCCACACCGTGCCTGACCGTACCCAGCAGGGCTTCCTGAACTTCATGTTCCTGGGACGCGCGATGACGGCCCGCGACGGCTTCACCGCCCACGCCGCCTTCAGGAACGAGCGCGGGCGGCCGCTCATCGACACCCGCGCCGAGCTCGTCTACGACGGCAACAGCCAGGGCGGCATCTTCGGCGGCGCGCTCGTCGCGCTCTCCACGGACATCCGGCGCGGCGTGCTCGGCGTGACCGGCATGAACTACAGCACCCTGTTCAACCGCAGCTCGGACGCGGCGCCCTTCCAGGCGGTGTTCGACCAGAGCTATCCCGACCGGCTGGAGCAGCAGATCATCCTGGCGCTCATGCAGATGCTGTGGGACCGCGGCGAGGCCAGTGGGTACGCCGCCCACATGACCGACGACCCGTACCCGGGCACGCCCCGGCACCGGGTGCTCATGCAGGTGGCGTACGGCGACCACCAGGTGGCCACGGTGACGGCCGAGGTCGAGGCGCGCACCGTCGGCGCCCGGGTCCGGCTCCCGGCCCTCGCGCCCGGCCGCTCACCCGACGCCGAACCGTACTGGGGCATCCGCGGCTTCCGCACCGCGCACGCGGGGTCGGCGCTGGTGGTGTGGGACAGCGGCACCCCGTCGCCGCCGCTCACCAACACGCCGCCGATGGAGGGCCCGCACGGCACCGACCCGCACGAGGACCCCCGCCGCACCCCGGCGGCCCAGCTCCAGAAGGCCGTCTTCCTCAAGACGGGAGTGGTGACGGACGTCTGCGGCGCTGCCCCGTGCCTATCGGCCCCCGAGTGAGAGCACCGCGACCGGCCCGAAGATCACATGCAGGGTCGGTCAGCGTCCCGGCGCCCGCTGAGGTCGCGGGTCGTTCGGGGCGGGGCGGAAGAGAGGGCGACAGGGGGTGGCCCTATCGTGAAAAGCCGGTAATGCGCAGGCCATGAAGGTCAGGGGAGGGCATGACGGTGGACGGGGGCTCCGTGATCGGGCGGCGGCAGGCGCTGGGCGCCGCGGGGGTGGCCGCGTGCGGCGTGTCGCTGGCGGCGTGCGGCGGCGAAGCCGAGAACCGGCAGGTGCCGGGCATCAAGGGCAAGGTCATCGCCAAGACCGCCGACGTCCCGGTCGGCGGCGGCACGGTGGTGAAGAAGTACAAGATCGTGGTGACGCAGCCGTCGGAAGGCGTCTACAAGGCGTACGGGGCGTCCTGCCCGCACCGCGGCTGCGCCGTCAGCACCCCGCGGGACAACGTGATGACCTGCCCCTGTCACGGCAGCGAGTTCGACGCCGGCACCGGGCAGGCCACGAAGGGCCCGGCCACCGGAAGCCTGGTCTCGTACCAGGTCAAGGTCGAGGGCGACGGCATCGTGGTCGTGTGAACCGGTAATTGTGCGTGGTTCTCCCGGGTTGGTGCGCGGCACGCTGAACCGCAGTCAGGTCGCCGGACGTACCTGAAGTGAAACCCGAACCTGGGAGGACGCACCATGACCGAAACGACGCGCCGGGCGGTGATGTTCGGAGCGGGCGGGGCCGGCCTCGCCGCGGTGCTCACCGCTTGCGCCAGCTACGGCTCACCGGCGGCGGAGCCGGCCCCGGACACGGCGGACCTGGCGGAAGAGCCCGACGGCGAGGAGTCGGCCGCCGCGCCCAAGAAGAAGAAGCCGAAGGCACTCGCCGACACCAGCGACATCCCCAGCGGTGAGGGAAAGATATTCAAGAACCAGGACGTGGTCATCACCCAGCCGTCGGAGGGCGAGTTCCGGGCGTTCAGCGCCACCTGCACCCATCAGGGCTGCGCGGTCGCCAGCGTGTCCAACGGCGTGATCAACTGCCCGTGCCACGGCAGCCAGTTCAGCATCGAGGACGGATCCGTGGTCCAAGGTCCGGCCGGCGAGCCGCTGGCAGAGAAAAAGATCAGTGTGTCAGGAGGCAAGATCAGGCTCGCCTAAGGCGCCTTTCATGGTTTTCTCACCTGGCTGCGGTTGGCTGTGGCGCATGGGAGAAGACCTCAAGAGCCGTAGAGCGGTGATCGCGGGTGTCGGCGCGGGCGGGCTGACGCTGGCACTGGCCGCCTGCGGCGGCAGCGACACCACGGCCGCGACGCAGGAACCGGCCGCTCCGGCCTCGTCCAGCGCCCCCTCGCAGGCCGCGCCCGCGCAGGGCGGGGGGCTGACGACGACCTCCGAGATCCCGGTCGGCGGGGGCAAGATCTTCGCGGACCAGAAGGTCGTCGTCGTGCAGCCGGCGCAGGGGCAGTTCAAGGCGTACGGCATCTCGTGCACCCACCAGGGCTGCCCGGTGGACAAGGTCGAGAACGGCGCCATCGTCTGCCCGTGCCACGGTAGCAAGTTCAAGATCGAGGACGGCTCGGTGAGCGACGGCCCGGCCACCAAGCCGCTGCCGGAGCACCAGCTCACCGTGGAGGGTGACCAGATCTCGCTGGCGTGACGTCCCGGCGCTCGCCCGCCTTCGCGGCGGGCGAGCCTGTCGGTGACGGCCACTAGGCTGGAATCGTGGCGCGATCAGGTGGCAGTCCGTTGAGTTTCCGTCCCCGGCCCGGCTCCATCCCCGATTCCCCCGGGGTCTACCGGTTCAGGGACGCTCACGGACGCGTGATCTACGTCGGCAAGGCCAAGAGCCTGCGCCAGCGGCTCAACTCCTACTTCGCCGACTTCTCCGCCCTGCACCCGCGCACCCAGACCATGCTGACCACGGCGGCCGACGTCGACTGGACCGTGGTCGCCACCGAAGTGGAGGCGCTGCAGCTCGAATACTCCTGGATCAAGGAGTTCGACCCGCGCTTCAACGTCAAGTACCGCGACGACAAGTCCTATCCGTACCTCGCCGTGACCATGGGCGAGGATTTCCCGCGCGTGCAGGTCATGCGCGGCGCCAGGCGCAAGGGCACCCGCTACTTCGGCCCCTACTCGCACGCCTGGGCCATCCGCGAGACCGTCGACCTGCTGCTGCGCGTCTTCCCGGTCCGCACGTGCAGCGCGGGCGTGTTCAAGCGCGCCGGCCAGATCGGCCGGCCGTGCCTGCTCGGCTACATCGACAAGTGCTCGGCGCCGTGCGTCGGCCGCGTCACCCCGGAGGAGCACCGCGCGCTCGCCGAGGACTTCTGCGACTTCATGGCGGGCAACACCAGCCGCTTCATCAAGCGGCTGGAGCGCGAGATGCGCGAGGCCGCCTCCGAGCAGGAGTACGAACGCGCCGCCCGGCTCCGCGACGACATCCAGGCGCTGCAGCGGGCGCTGGAGAAGCAGGCGGTCGTGCTCGGCGAGGGCACCGACGCCGACGTCGTCGCGCTCGCCGAGGACCCGCTGGAGGCCGCCGTCCAGGTCTTCTACGTGCGCGGCGGGCGCATCCGCGGCCAGCGCGGCTGGGTGGTCGACAAGGTCGAGGAGGCCGGCCCCGGCGAGCTGGTCGAGCAGTTCCTGCTCCAGATGTACGGCGACGCCGCCGCCGAGTCGATGCCCCGCGAGGTCCTCGTGCCCGCGCTGCCGCCCGACGCCGACGCCGTCGCCGACCTGCTGACCGAGCAGCGCCGGGCCCGCGTCGAGGTGCGGGTGCCGCAGCGCGGCGACAAGAAGGCCCTCATGGAGACCGTCGAGCGCAACGCCAAGGAGTCCCTCGCCCAGCACAAGATCCGCCGCGCGAGCGACCTGACCACGCGCAGCAAGGCCCTGCAGGAGATCGCCGACGCGCTCGACCTCGACCAGGCGCCGCTGCGCATCGAGTGCTACGACGTCTCCCACCTGCAGGGCGAGAACGTCGTCGCCTCCATGGTGGTGTTCGAGGACGGCCTGGTCCGCAAGAGCGAATACCGCCGCTTCGCGGTCAAGACCAAGGAGGGCGACGTCGCCGCCATCCACGAGGTCATCCTGCGCCGCTTCCGCCGTTACCTGGAGGAGCGCTCCGCCACCGGCGAGCTGACCCCCGAGGACGACGACGGCCACGGCCCCATCGACCCCGAGACGGGCCGGCCGCGCAAGTTCGCCTACCCGCCCAACCTGGTGGTGGTCGACGGCGCGGGCCCGCAGGCCGCCGCCGCGCAGCGGGCGCTCGACGAGCTGGGGGTCGACGACGTCGCCGTGGCAGGCCTGGCCAAGCGGCTGGAGGAGGTGTGGCTGCCGGGCGACGACCAGCCGGTGATCATGCCGCGCTCCAGCGAGGGCCTCTACCTGCTGCAACGCGTGCGTGATGAGGCACACCGGTTCGCCATCACCTACCATCGGGCCAAGAGGTCCAAGTCCGTCAAGGAGAGCGCGCTCGACAGCGTGCCCGGCCTCGGACCGGCGCGCCGCCAGGCGCTGCTCAAGCACTTCGGTTCCGTCAAGAAGCTGCGCGAGGCCACCGCGGAACAGATCCGCGAGGTCCCGGGCATCGGCCCCGCCACGGCCGAGGTGATCGTGTCGACCCTGAAGGGGGAGAGGCAGTGAAGACCACCGAGCCGGCGTTCGTCATCGTCACCGGCATGTCGGGGGCCGGGCGGAGCACCGCGGCCAAGGCCCTGGAGGACCTCGGCTGGTTCGTGATCGACAACCTGCCGCCCGGGCTCCTGTTCGCCATGGCGGAGGAGGCCGGCAAGGTCAAGCTCGCGGCCGACAAGGTGGCGGCCGTCGTCGACGTACGCAGCCTGGCGTTCACCACCGACCTCAACGCCGCCATCGAGGAGCTGGAGACGCGAGCCGTGCGGGTGCGCGTGGTGTTCCTGGAGGCCAGCGACGAGGAGCTGGTGCGCCGCTTCGAGAACGTCCGCCGCCCCCACCCGCTCCAGGGCGACGGCCGGCTCGTCGACGGCATCACCCGCGAGCGCGGCATCCTGCGCGAGGTGCGGGCCAACGCCGACCTGGTGATCGACACCACCGCCCACAACGTCCACGAGCTGCGCAACCGGATCGTCGCCTACTTCGGCGGCGACGACCGTCCCGGCCTGCGGCTCAACGTGGTCTCGTTCGGCTTCAAGTACGGCCTGCCGGTCGACGCCGACCTGGTCGTCGACTGCCGCTTCCTGCCCAACCCGCACTGGGTGCCCGACCTGCGCCCGATGAACGGCACCGACCCGGCCGTGCGCGACTACGTCCTCGGCCAGCCCGGCGCCAAGGAGTTCCTCGACTCGTACGAGGAGGTCCTGCGGGTGGTCGCGACCGGCTACGGCCGGGAGGGCAAGAGCTACGCCACGCTCGCCGTCGGCTGCACGGGCGGCAAGCACCGCAGCGTCGCCATGGCCGAGCAGCTCGCCGCGCGCCTGCGTGACCGCGGCATGGAGGTCCAGGTGAGCCACCGGGATGTGGGGCGGGAGTGACCGGTGGCAGCGGGCGCGGGTTAAGCGAACCACCGTTCTGGGCGGGGTCGCAGCCGCCGTCCGGAGGGCCCCGCGTGGTCGCCCTCGGGGGCGGCCACGGACTGTACGCGTCGTTGTCCGCGCTGAGGGTGGTGACCGACGCGCTGACGGCGGTGGTCACCGTCGCCGACGACGGCGGCTCCAGCGGCCGGCTCAGGCGCGAGCTGGGCGTGCTCCCGCCGGGTGACCTGCGCATGGCGCTGGCCGCGCTGTGCGGCGACGACGAGTGGGGCAGCACCTGGAGCGAGGTGGTGCAGCACCGCTTCCGCAGCGAGGGCGAGCTGCACGGGCACGCCGTCGGCAACCTGCTCATCGTGGCCCTGTGGGAGC
Source organism: Nonomuraea ferruginea (assembly GCF_039540635.1). NCBI lineage: Bacteria > Bacillati > Actinomycetota > Actinomycetes > Streptosporangiales > Streptosporangiaceae > Nonomuraea > Nonomuraea ferruginea. Next base: position 21,448 of record NZ_BAABFD010000015.1, read on the forward strand.
TGCTCGGTGACCCCGTGGCGGGCCTCGAATGGGTGGGCCGGCTGCTCGGAGCGCACGGCAGGGTGCTGCCGATGGCCTCGGTGCCTCTCGACATCGTGGCGGAGGTCGAGCTCGACGGCGTGATCTCGACCGTGCGCGGCCAGGTGGCGTGCGCGCTGACCCCGGGCCGGGTGCAGGCGATCTCGCTCGTGCCCGAAGACCCGCCCGCGCGGCCGGAGGCCGTCGAGGCGGTGCTGGAGGCCGACTGGGTGGTGTTCGGGCCGGGCTCGTGGTTCACCAGCGTGCTGCCGCACCTGAAGGTGCCCGAGCTGGCCAGGGCGCTGCACGACACCGGCGCCAAGCGGCTGGTCACGCTCAATCTGGCGCCGCAGCCGGGCGAGACCGACGACCTCTCGCCGCAACAGCACCTGGAGGTGCTCAGGCAGCACGCGCCCGGTCTCTCGCTCGACGTGGTGCTCGCCGACGTCGGCGTGGTCGACGACCTGCCCGCGCTGGAGAAGTCGGCGGCGGCGTTCGGCGCCAGGCTGGTGACGGCCGACGTGGCGGCCCGCGACGGCTCCCCCCGGCACGACCCACGACGTCTTGCCTCCGTCCTGGACGAGATTTTCCTCCAGAAGCGTTGATCCTGGTCGGCGTGGCGCGAAGGTGCGAGAGGATGCTGTGAGCCGGTCTGTTTGGGGGAGGACTAACGCTCATGGCGATGACGGGTGTGGTGAAGGACGAGCTGAGCCGACTGTCTGTGCTCAAGCCCTGCTGCCGGAAGGCGGAGGTGTCGACGCTGCTGCGGTTCGCCAGCGGCCTGCACCTCGTGGGAGGGCGCATCGTGATCGAGGCGGAGCTCGACACCAACGCCACCGCGCGGCGGCTGATCAAGGACATCGGGGAGGTGTTCGGCCACAAGGCCGAGGTGCTGGTGCTGGCTCCCGCAGGGCTGCGCAAGGGGTCTCGCTATGTCGTGCGCGTCTATCGCGACGGTGAGGCGCTGGCCCGGCAGACGGGACTGATCGACAACCACGGGCGGCCGGTGCGGGGCCTGCCGCGGCAGGTGGTGGCGGGCGCCTCGTGCGACGCGGAGGCGGCCTGGCGCGGCGCGTTCCTCGCCCACGGGTCGCTCACCGAGCCGGGGCGTTCGATGTCGCTCGAAGTGACGTGCCCGGGTCCGGAGGCCGCGCTGGCGCTGGTGGGCTCGGCCAGGCGGCTGAAGATCCACGCCAAGGCGCGCGAGGTGCGCGGCGTCGACCGGGTCGTGGTGCGCGACGGCGACGCCATCAGCGCCCTGCTGACCAGGCTCGGCGCCCACGACAGCGTCCTGATGTGGGAGGACCGGCGGATGCGCCGCGAGGTCAGGGCGACCGCCAACCGGCTGGCCAACTTCGACGACGCCAACCTGCGCCGCTCCGCCAGGGCGGCGGTGGCGGCGGGCGCGCGGGTGCAGCGGGCGCTGGAGATCCTCGGCGACGAGGCGCCGGTGCACCTGGTGGTCGCGGGCCGGCTGCGGGTGGAGCACAAGCAGGCGTCCCTGGAGGAGCTGGGCCAGCTCGCCGACCCGCCGCTGACCAAGGACGCGATCGCCGGGCGGATCCGCCGGCTGCTGGCCATGGCCGACAAGCGCGCGGCCGACCTCGGCATCCCCAGCACCGAGGCCAACCTCACGGTCGACATGCTGACGTCCTGAGCGGCGCTCAGGCCTGGCCGCGGTCCGGCGGGAGGAAGAAGCTGCCGGTCGCGGTCGGGTCCGCCTTGGGCGGCTGGAGCGGCTCGAACGGGGCCCGATACTCGGGCTCCGGCTCCTTCTCCGCCGTCTCCTCCGGGTCCCGCTGCGGCTTCTCGGCCGCGGCGTGCCTGCCCGTACGGCGCAGGCGCAGGGCTCGGGAGAGGACGAGGACGAACGCGGGCAGGGCGGCGGCCGCCATGATGGCCGGCAGCGGCCACGAGGGGTCGAGCGAGTTCCAGAACTGCCGGGCGGCGCCCGGGAGCGCGTCGAGGAAGCCCTGAAGGGTCAGCGGCGCGGCCGCGGTGTCCGCGCCGAAGCGCTGCGCGCCGACGGTCGAGAACACGTACGCGCCCATGACGATCAGGCCCCCGGGCACGGCCGCGGCCGCGAACAGGGCCGCGAAGAAGGACAGCAGGACGCTGCGGGGGCGGACGAGGCGGATGGCCCAGCCGACGAGTACGCCCACGACGAACGCGAGCGCGGCGAGGACCGGGATCCCGTCCCCGAAGGCGCGCAGCGACGAGGGCAGCCGGTCCATGAAGATGACGGCGGTCCCGAATCCGGCAGTGCAGATCAGCATCGTGATCAAGCCGATGACCAGGCCTGAAAGCAGGCCGGATCGTTGTCTTGACATCTCAGCCCCCAGAGAATGCCCGAGTTTACTCCGATGAGTCGGGCACTTTACTCGAAGTGCACAAAGCGCGCGTAACGAACCGCCATTCACGGCGAGGCGGGACCGCGTGGTCTAAACCAATTTAGGTCCGATAGGGTTTCTGGAGTTGAGGTATCAGCCCGCCATCACGTACGAGGAGATCGGTTCCGTGAGCATCCGCGTAGGCGTCAACGGCTTCGGCCGCATCGGTCGCAACTTCTGGCGCGCGGTGGCCGCCAGTGGCAAGGACATCGAGATCGTCGCTGTCAACGACCTCACCGACAACGCGACGCTGGCCCACCTGCTGAAGTACGACAGCATCCTGGGCCGCCTCCCGTACGAGGTGAAGGCTTCCAGCGACGAGATCACCGTCGACGGCAAGGCCATGAAGGTCTTCGAGGAGCGCGACCCGGCCAAGCTGCCCTGGGGCGACCTCGGGGTCGACGTGGTCGTCGAGTCGACCGGCCTGTTCACCGACGCGACCAAGGCCAGGGTCCACGCCGACAACGGCGCCAAGAAGGTCATCATCTCCGCGCCCGCCAAGAACGAAGACGTGACGGTCGTCATGGGCGTCAACCACACCGCCTACGACCCGGCCCAGCACACCGTCATCTCCAACGCCTCCTGCACCACCAACTGCCTGGCCCCGATGGCGAAGGTCCTGCACGACGCCTTCACCATCGAGAAGGGCCTGATGACCACCATCCACGCCTACACGCAGGACCAGAACCTCCAGGACGGCCCGCACAAGGACCTGCGCCGCGCCCGCGCCGCCGCGCTCAACGTGGTGCCCACCTCCACCGGCGCCGCCAAGGCCATCGGCCTCGTGCTGCCCGAGCTCAAGGGCAAGCTCGACGGCTTCGCCATGCGCGTGCCGATCCCCACCGGCTCGGCCACCGACCTCACCATCGACGTCAGCCGTGACGTCACGGTCGAGGAGGTCAACGCCGCGGTCAAGGCCGCCGCCGACGGCCCGCTCAAGGGCATCCTCACCTACACCGAGGACCCGATCGTCTCCGCCGACATCGTCACCGACCCGGCCTCCTGCATCTTCGACGCCGGCCTCACCAAGGTCATCGGCAACCAGGTCAAGGTCGTCGGCTGGTACGACAACGAGTGGGGCTACTCCAACCGCCTGGTCGACCTCATCGAGCTGGTGGGCGCGGACCTGTAGGACGACGGGCGAGCGAGGAAAGGGAGCCAGTTGCGCAATCTCGACGATCTCGACGTGAAGGGCCGGCGCGTGCTCGTGCGCGCGGACCTCAACGTGCCGCTCGACGGTGAGACGATCACCGACGACGGTCGCATCCGCGCGTCGCTGCCCACCGTCCGGGCCCTCGCGGGCAACGGGGCGAAGGTCATCGTCTGCGCCCACCTGGGCAGGCCCAAGGGGCAGGTCAAGCCGGAGTTCTCGCTGCGGCCGGTGGCCCGGCGGCTGGGCGAGCTGCTCGGCCAGGACGTCGCCTTCGCCTCCGACGTGGCGGGCGACGGCGCCAGGGCCACGGTGGAGGGCCTCCAGGAGGGCCAGGTGGCCCTGCTGGAGAACCTCCGCTTCGAGCCCGGCGAGACGGCCAAGGACGACGCCGAGCGCCGCGCCTTCGCCGAGCGGCTGGCCGGGCTGGCCGAGCTCTACGTGGGCGACGGGTTCGGCGCCGTGCACCGCAAGCACGCCAGCGTCTACGACGTGCCGGCGCTGCTGCCGCACGCGGCGGGCGGGCTGATCGCGGCCGAGGTCGACGTGCTGCGGAAGCTGACCGAGGACACCGAGCGGCCCTACGTGGTCGTGCTCGGCGGCGCCAAGGTGAGCGACAAGCTCGGCGTCATCGCCAACCTGCTCACCCGCGTCGACCGGCTCCTGATCGGCGGCGGCATGGCCTACACCTTCCTCAAGGCCCAGGGCCACGAGGTCGGCGGGTCGCTGCTCCAGGAGGACCAGCTCGACCAGGTCCGCGGCTTCCTGACGGAGGCGGCCGAGCGCGGCGTCGACCTGGTGCTGCCGGTCGACGTGCTGGCCGCCACCCACTTCGCCGCCGACGCCGCCTTCGACGTGGTGCCCGCCGACGCGATCCCCGCCGACCGGCAGGGGCTCGACATCGGGCCCCGTACGCGGGAGCTGTTCGCCGGCAAGCTGGCGGACGCCAGGACCGTGTTCTGGAACGGCCCGATGGGCGTGTTCGAGTTCGACGCGTTCGCCGGCGGCACCCGCGCGGTGGCCGAGGCGCTGATCTCGTCCGACGCCTTCACCGTGGTGGGCGGCGGCGACTCGGCGGCCGCGGTGCGCAGGCTCGGCCTGCCTGAGGACGGCTTCTCGCACATCTCCACCGGTGGCGGGGCCAGCCTGGAATACCTTGAGGGCAAGACCCTCCCCGGACTCGCCGCTTTGGAGGACTGAGCGTGAGAAAGCCCCTCATCGCCGGCAACTGGAAGATGAACCTCAACCACCTTGAGGCGATCGCGCTGGTCCAGAAGATGGCCTTCGCGCTCAACGACAAGGACTTCGACCGCGCCGAGGTGGCGGTCCTGCCGCCGTTCACCGACCTGCGCAGCGTGCAGACGCTCGTCGACGGCGACAAGCTGCGCATCGTCTACGGCGCGCAGGACCTGTCGCCGCACGACGCCGGCGCCTACACCGGCGAGATCTCCGGCGTCATGCTCGCCAAGCTGGGCTGCACGTTCGTGACCGTCGGCCACTCGGAGCGCCGGCAGTACCACCGCGAGGACGACGACCTCGTCAACGCCAAGGTGCTGGCCGCGCTCCGCCACTCGCTGACGCCGATCCTGTGCGTGGGCGAGGGGCTGGAGGTGCGTCAGGCGGGCGGTCACATCGCCCACTCGCTCGGCCAGCTCGACGGGGCGCTGCGCAAGGTCCCCGCCGAGCAGGCGAAGTCGATCGTGGTGGCCTACGAGCCGGTGTGGGCGATCGGCACCGGCGAGGTGGCCACTCCCGACGACGCCCAGGAGGTCTGCGGCGCACTGCGGCAGCGACTCGCGGAGCTGTACGACCCCGAAGTGGCCTCGGCGGTCCGTATCCTTTACGGAGGCTCGGTCAAGTCGGCGAACATCGCGGGGATCATGGCTCAGCCGGATGTCGACGGTGCGCTCGTGGGTGGAGCCAGCATCGACGCCGGGGAGTTCGTGAAGATCTGCCGATTCTCGGATATGGCAGGCTAACTGAGCCGTTCGGTGGGTGCGACTTGACATGAGGTCGTACCCTCTAGAGGCAAGTCTGAATCGTCACGCGTACCAAACCATTGAAGGACTAGGCATACCGTGGAACTCGGAATCTCCATCGCCCTCATCCTGACGAGCCTGCTGATGATCTTGCTCGTCCTGCTCCACAAGGGCAAGGGTGGCGGCCTGTCTGACATGTTCGGCGGCGGTTTCTCGTCGAACTTCGGCGGTTCCTCGGTGGTGGAGCGTAACCTCGACCGGCTCACCGTCATCACGGGAGTGGTCTGGTTCGTCTGCATCATCGCTCTGGGCCTGCTCGTCAAGCCCTGAGGCCAGACAGAACGCGTGACAGTGATTCTCCCCCCGTGGGTCACGGGGCGATCGAGCGAGGAGTTCATCCGTGGGTAGTGGCAACGCGATCCGTGGCAGCCGAGTCGGTGCCGGTCCTATGGGGGAGGCCGAGCGCGGCGAAGCGGCTCCGAGAGTGCGGGTCTCGTTCTGGTGCGCCAACATGCACGAAACGCGCCCCAGCTTCGCCAGCGACGCAGCGATCCCCGAGCTGTGGGACTGCCCGCGTTGTGGCCTCCCGGCCGGTCAGGATGAGAATGCGCCGCCTGCCCCCCCGAAGAACGAGCCCTACAAGACGCACCTCGCCTACGTGAAAGAGCGCAGGAGCGACAAGGACGGCAAGGCCATCCTCCAGGAAGCCCTGGAGCGGCTGCGCAACAACAAGTCCCCCTGGTAGGGCCAGACCACCCGAAGGGCCCCGGCGTCACGCCGGGGCCCTTCGGCGTGTTCAGGCCTTCTCGTACACGGCTTCGCCGTCGACGAACGTCATGCGGACGCGGGTGGTCCAGATGTCCTTGTCCGGCAGGGCGAACGGGTCGCGGTCGAGCACCACGAGGTCGGCGGGTCGGCCCGGCTCGATCTGGCCGGCGGGGGAGCGGTTGATCCACGCCGAGCCCGCCGTGTACGCGGTCATCGCGGTGGCCAGGTCGACGCGCTGCTCGGGCAGGAACGGCGTCTGCGCCGTCGGGTAGCCGGCGTGCACGGACCCGCCCGGTTCTGTGCGGTTGACGGCCACGTGCATGCCCTGCAGCGGGTCGGCGTTCGACACCGGCCAGTCGCTGCCGGCGCAGAACCGGGTGCCGTGCCGGAGCAGGTCCGCGAACGGATACTGCCAGGACGAGCGCGGCTCGCCGAGGAACGGCAGCGTCAGCTCGTCCATCTGCAGATGGTGGGTGGCCCACAGCGGCTGCAGGTTGGCCGTCACGCCCAGCTCGGCGAAGCGCGGCACGTCCGACGGCTCGATGATCTGCAGGTGCGCGATGTGGTGCCGGTTGGCCGGGTCGGTGCCGGCGAAGCCGTCGAGTGCCTCGCGCACCGCGCGCTCGCCGATCGCGTGGACGTGCACCTGGAAGCCGAGCCGGTCGAGTTCGGCGACGTACTCCTTGAGCTTGGCCGGATCCACGTACGACAGGCCCGTGCCGCCGCACCGGCAGTAGGGCTCCAGCGTGGCGGCGGTGAAGTTCTCCGTGATGCCGTCCTGCATGATCTTGATTGAGGTTGCGGCGAACCGGTCCAGCCCCTCGGCCGATGCCCGCCGTGAGAGCAGGTCGTCGATCTGGTCCAGGCCGCGGGTGCGGTCCCACCACAGCGCGCCCACCACGCGCGCCCTGAGCCGCCCTGAGCGGGCCGCGGACAGGTAGGCGGGCAACTGGTCGTCCGAGCCGGCGTACGAGCCCACGATCGCGTCCTGCCAGCCCGTGATGCCCAGCGTGAACAGGTGCGCCTGGGCGTCCATCAGGGCGGCGTCCAGGTCCGCTGCGGTGGGGCGCGGGGTGAGCAGGCCGACGAGGTCCATCGCGCCCTCGTGCAGCACGCCCGTGGGGGTGCCGTCCGGGTCGCGCTCGATCCGGCCGTCGGCGGGGTCGGGCGTGTCCTTCCCGATCCCGGCCCGTTCCAGCGCGCGGCCGTTGACCCAGGCGGCGTGGTGGTCGCGCTGGATCAGGTAGGCGGGCCGGTCCAGGAAGTCGAGCTGCTCGCGCCTGGGCAGCCCGCCGGGGAAGGCGGACATGTCCCAGCCGCCGCCGTCGATCCAGGCCCTGTCCGGGTGCGCGTCCGCGTAGGCGCGGACGGCGTCAAGATACTCGTCCAGCCCGTACCGTTCCGAGAGGTCGCATCGGGCCCGCTCCAGGCCCGCCTGGACCGGGTGCATGTGCGCGTCGGTGAAGCCGGGCGTCAGCAGGCCGCCGTCCAGGTCCACGGTCTCGTGCCCGGGCGCCTGGGCGGACAGCTCCCGCTCGGCGCCGACGGCGGCGATCACTCCGTCGCGCACCAGGACGGACTCGGCGAAGTCGCCCTTCGCGGTGAACACGCGTCCGCCTCGGAAGAGTATGTTCATGCGGCCTGCTCTTTCGTACAGGTAGTTGAGCGGTGAAACACGACGTTAGCGGCAACGTAACAGGTACCCGGCATCCTTCTCATATGGGATTTCTGCGCATCCGCACCACCGTCGACGAGCGTCCCGGACGACTCGCCTCCCTCGCCGCCGCGCTCGCCGAGCGGGGTGGCAACATTCTCGGCCTGAGCGTCCAGTCCGACCCTGACGGCACCGTGGACGAGTTCGTCGCCGACATCCCCGCGAACCCCGAGACGGTGCGCGAGGCGCTCGAAGCGGCCGGCGGGCGGCGCGTCGTGGTCGTGCCCGCGACCGCGCACGAGCTGACCGACGAGCCCACCCGCGCCCTCCTGCTCGCCTCCCGGCTGCGCGCCATGCCGTGGCGGCTCCCCGAGCTGCTGGCGGAGCTGCTGCGCGCGGACGACGCCAGGTGGACCTATGGTGATGCGGTGAGTGATTTGCCTGATCCGACCCAGCTTGTCGTGCCGGTCGCGGCCAAGAGAGCCGTGCGGCTGCGCCGCGCGGAGCTGCCGTTCACCCTGACCGAGGCCGCCAGGGCCGCCTCCTTCGCCCGGCTGGCCCAGCCGCCCGTGGAGCAGGCGGGCGGTGAGACCGCGGTCAAGCTGGCCGACGGCGCCGAGGTCGTGATCAAGCCGCTCACTCCGGTCTACCGCGAGGCGGTACGCGACCTGCACGACCGTTGCTCGCCGGAGTCGCGCCGGTTCCGCTACTTCACCGCGATGCCGTCGCTGCCGCCGCGCATGTTCGAGCGGCTGTGCGACCGCCGCCGCGGCCACTCGCTGGTGGCGGGCAACGACGGGCAGGTGGTCGCGCTGGCCAACCTCGTCTTCACCGCCGATCCGGGCATCGCCGAGATGGCGTTCCTGGTCGAGGACCGCTGGCAGGGGCGCGGGCTGGGCTCGGTCATGGCCAGGGCGCTCGTGCGGGAGGCGAGGGACCTGGGCTACGCCGAGGTCAGGACCTCCATGCTCGCCGACAACGTACGCATGCGCAGGCTGCTCGTCTCGCTGGGCGCCACGCTCGCCTACACCGACGACCCCGGCGTGGTGGAGGGGCGGCTGCCCGTCGGCGCCATGACGTCAGTCTGACGGACCGGGTTCCGGCCCGATGCCGAGATGCCGCTCGATGCGTTCGAGGCTCTCCTGGATCTGCGCGAGCCGCTGGGCCACCGTCGAACTCGCGGTGAAGTACGTCTCACCCGGCCGCTCCTTCGGGCCCCGGTCCAGCCGGTCCAGGACGCGCTGCCGTATCGCGACGAAGTCGGCCCCCGTCGCCGCGAGTGCCTGCGCGCCCAGGCCCTGGCCCTCCTTGAGCAGGCCGAGCAGGATGTGCTCGCTGGAGATGTAGGTGTGGCGGAGCTGCAACGCCTCGCGCAGCGACAGCTCCAGCACCTTCTTGGCCCTGGGGGTGAACGGGATGTGCTCGTCTGGCCCGCTCTCGCCGGTGCCGATCTCGCGCACCACGAACTCCCGCACCGGCTCCAGGCTCGCCCCGCAGTCGGCCAGCACGCGCGCGGACGCCCCCTCGCCCTCCCGCATGAGACCGAGCAGCAGGTGCTCGGTGCCGATGTAGTTGTGACGCATGGCCCTGGCCTCCACCTGGGCGAGGACGACGACCTGGCGGGCACGGTCGGTGAAGCGCTCGAACACGGGCGGCCTCCGTTCGAGTGGGCTGTCTCCACTATGCGCTAGAAAACCGGCCATGTGGGGTACCTCACATGTGTGGATCTTGATGAGGTGGCCGGGCGGCTGTACGCGCTGCCGCCGTCCGATTTCACCGCGGCCCGCACCGCCGAGGCCCGGGCGGCCAAGGAGGCGGGCGACGCCGCGCTGGCCCGCGAGATCGGCAAGCTGCGCAAGCCCACCGTCTCCGCCTGGGCGGTGAACCGCGCCGCCCGTGAGCACGCGGACGAGCTGGGCGAGCTGCTGGCCGTCGGCGAGGAGCTGCGCGCGGCGTGGGCGGCCCAGGACTCCGACGCGCTGGCCGCGGCGACCCGGCGGCGCGGCGAGGTGACCGGCAGGCTGTCCCGGCTGATCAGGGAGGCGGCGGACCTGTCGGCCGCCGCCGCGGCGGAGGTGGACCAGACGCTCGACGCCGCCGTCGTGGACGCGGACGCCGCCGGTGAGGTGCGCCGCGGCCGTCTGGCCAAGCCGCTCAGCTACAGCGGTTTCGCGCCCGCTCCCGTGAGCGCCGCTCCGGCGGCCCGCAGGAAGAAGCCGCCCCCGCCGGAGGAGGACGAGGCCCGGAAGGCGAAGGAACGGGCCGAGACCGAGGCCAGGGAGGCGAAGGAGCGGGCGGAGGCCGAGGCCGCGTACCGCGAGTGGAGCGAGACTCTGGCCGAGGCCGAGCGGGAGCACGGCGAGCGCGCCGACAAGGTGGCCCGGCTGGAGAAGAGGCTGGCCAAGGCGCGCAAACGGCTGGAGGCCGCCGCCCACCGGCTCGACGTGGCCCGCCGCGAGGAACGCCACGCCCGCGCCCGGCTGAACGGCTAGCGTCTCCCGGGACAGAAGCACCGCCCGTCAGAGCGACGGCGCGGCCATGCACGACAGCGCGCGGCCATGAACGGCAGCGGGTCATGAACGGCAGCGCGGTCACGAAGGTCATGTCGGCCGCCATCCCGGCCGAGCACAGCTCGTGGCCGGTCACCCTTCGGCTCCTGCCCCGCTCGGGCAGGACGCGGACAAGGTCGCAGGTCCAGGTCCACCACGGCTAGCGAACCGCCCCCGTGCGCGTGGCCGGGCGGAGCGCCGGACGCCGCCAGCACCAGGAGGACGGACATGAATACGAGGTCCCCGATGTGAGGACCGGTGTCCGCACGGTGGGAGGAGTGCCGCAGAGCCAGCCGAGGGTCAGGGAGAATCTGACAAGATGATGGCAGATTCAGGCGGAAAACCTTCCGAGCGAAGCCGGGCCCGGCCTAAGGTCGTCGGCATGACCATCGACGCCTTCATCGACGCCCTGCCCAAGGTCGAACTCCACGTCCACCTGGTCGGATCCGCCTCCGTGCCCACCGTGCTGGAGCTGGCCCGCCGCCACCCCGGCAACGGCGTGCCCACGAGCGAGGAGGAGCTGCGCGCGTTCTACACCTTCCGCGACTTCCCGCACTTCGCCCAGGTGTACGCGGCCGTCAACGCGCTGGTCCGCGAGCCGGAGGACATCGCCACCCTCGTCACCGGGCTGGCCCGCGACCTGGCGGGACAGGGCGGGCGCTATGCCGAGCTGCAGGTCACCCCGTACGCGCACCACATCACCGGGATCCCCAGAGGCGAGGTCACTCGGGCGCTCGACCTGGCCGCGCGGCGGTCGCTCGACGAGCACGGGGTCGAGATCGCGTACATCTTCGACATCCCCGGCGAGTTCGGCGAGGAGGCCGCGAAGATCACGCTCGATCACGCGCTCGAAGAACCTCCCGCGGCATTGGTAGGTTTCGGCCTGGGCGGGATCGAGCAGCGGCGGCCCCGCTACCGCGACGCCTTCCGCGACGCGTTCGCCGCCGCGCGGGCGGCGGGGCTGCACAGCGTCCCGCACGGCGGCGAGATGACCGGGCCCGAGACGGTCTGGGAGGTCATCGAGGGACTCGGCGCCGAGCGCGTCGGTCACGGCATCGCCTGCCTGGCCGATCCCCGGCTCGTCGCCCACCTGCGCGAGACGCAGCTCCCGCTGGACGTGTGCCCCACCTCCAACGTGTGCACCGGCCAGGTGGCGCGGATCGAGGACCACCCGCTGCCGCGCCTGCTGGAGGAGGGCCTGTTCGTCACGCTCAACAGCGACGACCCGCCCATGTTCGCCACCACCCTGGCCGGCGAGTACCGCGTGGCGGCCCGCGTCTTCGGCCTCGGCAGTACGGAGCTGGCCCAGCTCGCCCGCAACGCGGTGACGGCGTCCTACCTGGCCCGGGAGCGCAAGCAGGCACTCCTGGCCGAGATCGACGCCCTGGTCGCCTGACGATCCGCGATTTGTCGGCGGGACCCCCTAAGGTCCCGATCATGACGAACGCCTGGGAAGAGGTCAGGGCCGCCATCGAGGCGGTAGACACGCCCGCCGTGGTCAAGCTGGTGACGGGGCTCGACGACGAGCAACGCCGCGAAGTGGCCGCCGCCCTGCCGGGACACCTGCCCGTCGCCCAGGAGGCCGGCCGGCGCAGGGAGCACGAGCGCGCCGAACAGCGCATGGCCGCGGTCCGCGAGCTCGCCGGCAGGAGGGGCCGGTCGATGTACGAGTTACCCGAGTACCACGAGCACGTCCGCTGGTCGCGGCATGACCTCTGGATCGAGCCGATGCGGGTCGCCGGGGCCGCCACCATCGCGGGCGCCGCCGCTGTCGCCACCTGGCTCAGCAGGCCAGACCTGCAGCGCCAGTGGGACGAGCCCGGGCGCGACGACGTGCCGTTCATCCTCGACGTCGTGTCCGCCCGGCCGGTCGCCTGGCAGCAGGACCTCGCCGTACGCTTCGCGCTGCGGCTGCGCGGCACCCGCCCCACCCGCGACCGGCGCGTCCAGCTCGCCCTGAGGCTGCTGCGCCACACGGGCGCCGTCCCGCCCGCGCACGACCCGCTCACCCTCGCCTGGATCGTCGGCACCACGCCCGACCGGCTGTCCGGCGACCCGCTCCTGGACACGATGGCGCCCAGGCTGTTCGAGACCGAGGGCGCGGGCCGGCTGCTCACCGACGACGCCTGGCCCGCCGCACTCGCCGAGCTCGCCCGTACCGGCAGGATCGCGCGGCAGGTGCTGCTCGACGGCTGCCTCACCCGGTTCCTGCGCGGCGGCGAGGCCACCGGCCTGCGCTTCTTCGTCCGTCTCCACGAGCGGCTCGACCCCGCCCCCGAGGAGGTCGCCGGCCGCCTGGGCGACTACCTGGCGCTGCTGCCCGCGTCCGCGGCCAACGTCGCCGACCTGGCGCTCAAGCAGGTCCAGCGGGGCGGTCCGGTGCCCGCCGCCGACGCCGGCGAGGCCGTCCAGGGTCTGCTGTTCCGCAAGGAGGGCAAGCTCGTACGGGCCGGCCTGGCCTGGCTCGACCGGCTGCTCAAGGACGGCGACGACGACCTCGACGCCTACGCGCCCGCGCTGGCCGTCGCCCTGCTCTGCGAGGCCGCCGGCGCCCGCGAGCGCGCGGTGAGGCTGGCCGTCAAGCACGCGGCCCGGTTCGGGCCGGCCGGAGCCGAGACACTGCGCGAGGCGGTGGCGACGCTCCCCGCCCACCAGGGAGCCGCGCTGGCCGCGGTCTTCGGAGGCGACGTGGCGGCGGAGCCGGAGCCGGAGACGTTCACGCCCGGCACGCTGCCGCCCGCGCCCCCGGCCGCCCCGATGCCGCCGCCGCTCCGCACTCCCGGTGAGCTGGGCAACTTCATGCCCAAGGAGTCCAGCTGGATCAGGACCGAGCGCTGGCTGGACGCCTTCGTCAGGCTCTTCGCGGGGCCGGAACACGACCGGCTGCCCGCCGCGCTGACCCGGCACGCGACCCCCGACAACGAGTTCAGGGGAGCGCCGTGGTGGCACGCGAGCATGTGGGCCGGCGCGATGATCAGGGAGCTGACCGATCCGGGGGCCGAGAGCCGGATCCGGGACGCCGCCCCGGTGGCGAGTCGGATCCCGGAGATGACGCACGCCGCGGTCTGGAAGCTGATGCCGCTCATCCGGTACGCCGAGGTCTACCAGGCCCTGGTCGAGCGGCGGCTGCCGCCGTACCTGCTGGCCACGCCCACCCGGGTCAACGGGCTGCTCGACCCGGGGACGCTGGTGGAGCGGCTCGAAGGGTACGAGCGCGCCGGCGTCGAGGCGCTGCCCGTGGACCTGCGGCAGGCGCTGCTGCGGCTGGGGCGGGCCGTCGAGCCCGAGGTGGCCGCCCGCGCGGCGCGGCTGACCGGTGAGGCGGGACGCCGGGTCGCCCGCTGGCTCACCGACCGGCCCGCCGACCCGGTGGTGACGCTCCACAGGGGGGAGCACCTGGACAGGCCTCACACGTTCTCGGAGTTCTCGTCCGGGCCCGAGTATCAAGAGGTGCTGGGCGACCTGCTGGTGCACCGCTGGCACGAGGAGGAGCTCGGCCGGACCCTCGCCGTCTTCGCCGGGCACCGCGAGCTGGTCGCCGCCCGCTGCGTACGGTACCCGGCGACGTACGGGTACTTCGGCGCGTACAAACCCGCCGACGTCGCCCTGCTGGCCGACGGCGACGGCCCGGCGGGGCCCGGGATGTCGTTGATGCTGGCGTACTCGCTGGTCGACGACGGCCAGGACCTGGCGGTGGAGGCGTTCCTGCGACTGGCCGCGGGGGGCGGTGTGGCGGGGGAGGAGGCCGGCCGGAAGCTCGCCGAGGTGCTGCGGCACGGCGGGGAAGGGCCGAAGCGCGCTCTCGAGGCGCTCAGGGAGGCGGCGCTGAAGGGCGCGCACCGGGAGGTGTGGGAGGTGATGGCCGGCTGGCTGACCGCCTCTCTGCCGGGGCCGGGGGAGCGGGCCACCGCGGGGCACACCCGGATGGTGTCGCTCGCGGCCGACGTGGCCTCCTGGGTGGGTGCGCGGGGCGAGTTGCCGGTGATCGCCGAACTGGCGAGCCGCCGATCCGGCAGCGAACTCGTCCGCCAGGCCCGCCGCCTGCATGCCTGCCTCACCACCCCGCCCGCCTGACGCCGTCACGGCGGGGCATGGGTGGCCGGCCGGTTCGCCGCGGGGAGGTGGTTGTCCGGCTCGTGCCCCTGCCGTGGCGTTGATCGTTCTCAGGACGGCTCGCTAGGGTTGATCGCCTTTCGTTCACCCGTTCCCCTTCTCGGGAGATGTCCCGTGCGCCGTTACCGTTTCGGCTGGATCGCCGCCCCGATCGCCGTCGCCTTCGGGGGCGCCGCCGTGGTCGCCGGCGTCTTCGCGCTGGTCACCGGCGACGCCGCCGTGCTGCGGGCGCTCGTCGTGCACGGCTGGGGCACGGACATGGTGCCCTACACCTGGTGGGTGGAGGTCATCCTGGCCGGGGGCGGGATCCTGACCGGCTGGGCCCTGTGGCAGATCCTGCGCGGGCGGCGGGCCGGCGAGGCGCCTGTCCTGGCGCGGCCGGTGCGGCTGCTGCGGGCCGCGCTGTACGTGAGCCTTGCCTGCGCCCTGGCGTACGAGGCGCCGATCCCGTACCAGTGGTGGCTCGACCTGCCCGGCACGTTGACCCAGTTCGCCATCGTCTGGCTGTTCTTGGTGGTCCTCGCCGGATCCATCCCCCGGTGGCTGCGGATCACGGCACTCGTGGCGGGCCTGGCCGACACCGCCGTGGAGCTGGTCGCCACCGTCGCCTACGGCCTGGGGCAGTACTGGGACCTGCCGCCGCTGGGCAACGTGCTCCACCTGCTGTGGCTGGTGCCGGTGCTGATCGGGCAGGCCCGGGACGGGCGCTGGAGCCGGGGCACCGTGCGGGCGGGCATGGTCGCGGCGGTGCTGGCGTCGCTGTCGTCCGGATCGTTCATGATCGTCGGGTTTGGCGGCATCGCGGACCACGGCACGGTGATCCTCATGGTCCGCACCATCCTGAGCGTCTTCGCGCTGATCTGGATGGCGCGGACGGCCCACGAACTGGCCGGGCCGCCACCGGAGCCGTCCACGCGCCGGGGCGAGCGGGCGGCGGTGCGCCCGTGGCCGCTCGCCGCCGTGGCCGTGGTGCTGCCGTCGGTCCCGGCCGCCGTCAACCTCGCCCAGGGGATGCCCTTCTGGATCGGCCCCAGGGGCGCGGTGGACATGTTCTTCCGCGAGTACTCCAGTCACCCGGCGGGCCTGGCCTGGGTCGCCGTGGACGTGCTCGTCGGGGTGGGCGCCCCGGCCGTGCTCGTCCTGGTGGCCGTCATCCGCAGGAGCAGGCGGCTGCTGACCGGCACGATCCTGTTCCTGGTCCTCGCCGCCGCGGCGGGCGTCGTGACGGCGCTCACGGCGCGGCCGGAGGAGGACTGGCAGGTCATTCCCGAGATGGCCGAGGTGCGGCTCGCCGTCTACCCGGACGGGCAGTTCGGCGGGGGCCTGGACGGGCAGCTCGTGTTCGGCCTCTCGCCGCTCTGGTACAGCGCGGCGCTCGCGGTCTCCGCCCTCGTCCTGTTCCTCCTGTACGCGGCCCCGCCCGCCGCCCGGCGGGGGCGCCGGGTGTTCGCGATGGCGCTCGCCACGGCCGTGGCGCTGATCTTCGTCCCGGCCGCCGACCGGTCGCAGGGCACGGTCACCACCGCCGCAGACTGTTCACCACCGGACCACCGGCATACGGAGGTGGAGCCCGCGCCGCTCACGGGCGAGGGCGCGTTCATCTGCGAGGTACGCACCGGCCAGGTCCTGGACATCCCCGCCACCATGCCCGACCAGGCGCTGCTCGCCTACGGCCGGAGCCTGTGCGGTGTCTACACCCGTGACGACCCGCGCGAGCTGGCCCGGGTCGAGTCCGTGGAAGGACTGCGGGTCCGGGACCTGTACTGGGCGATCGACGACATCTGCCCCGCCGCCGCGGCGAAGGTCAAGACCGAGCGGGAGGCGGACGACCAGGAGTTCGCCGCGTTCCAGGCCGAGGAGCGGGCCAAGTGCGCCGCCACCCCGCGCCACCGTCCGCTCATCGAGCCCGTCAAGGCGGTCCGGCTCGATGACCCGGTGTGGCCGGAGATCGGGCTGGAGATGCGGGACACGGCGGGCACCGGCGATTCCGGCGGCGGCCGGCACGACGACCTGGTCGAGTCCGGCCCCGGGCACCTGACGGTCTCGGTGGACTCCGAGTACCACCTCTGCGTCACCCTGGAGACGTACTCCCGCCGCCCGCCGGTGGAGACGAAGGGCTGGGACCACGTCACCGAGGCCGGCTACACCAGCACGGACGGCGAGCTGGTGTTCCATGACGTCCTGGCCGGCATCGTACTGCCCGACCTGTCGCCCGGCGGCCGCCGGGGCCGCTACCGCATCCGCGTCCACCACGCCTGGTTCCCGTGGAAGGGCGAGGAGAGGGCCACCCAGCGGCTGCTGATCATGGCGTACCCGGGGAAGGACGACAGGCTCGTCACCTACCGCAAGCCCGCGGGGAGCCGGTGAGAGTCCCGCTCCCCGGCCAGGGCGGCCACGGCCCTTCCGGCGGGCAGGCTTCCACGTCCCCCGAACCGGCCGAAAGGGCGGGGCGCCCGAAGGCGGCCCCGCCCCGATCAGGCGGCGAATCGGTCGCTACCCGGCGTAGGTCTCGAACTCGGCGACCCTCGGCGTGCCGGACGACCCGGTGATCCGGAAGGTGATCTTCTTCAGCGTGGTGGGGGTGAAGGTGATGGCGCCCGCCCCGCTGCCGGATGCCAGCACGGCGGAATTGTCGTGGTTGACGAGCTGCCACGACCCGATCGAGGAGCCCGACGCCTCACGGATGACGACCCTGGACACCGTCTTGGCCGAACCCCACTTGACCGAGATGTCACCGGTCGAGCCGCTCGGCGACCAGTGGGTGCCCGCGTTGCCGTCGATCACGTTGCCGTAGCTCGTCCCGGAGGCCTTGCTGGAGCCGTCGGCGCCGGCCCCGATGCTGAGGTTGGTCCCGCCGCCCGTCGGCGTGGTCGTCGGCGTCGGGCTGACCGTCGGGGTGGGGCTGTTCGTGGGGGTCGGCCCCGGTGTCTGCGGCGTGCAGCTGCCGTTCGACACCCGCATGCCCTTGTTGGCGCCCGCCGTCTGGGCGACGACGTTCGGCACGCACGAGGCCCCGTCCATGCTGTAGCCGTACGGGACGCTCACGCTGGTGTTGGACTGCGGGTTGGGCCCGGCGGGGTTGTTGTCGCCGCTGCGGCTGGACCAGGTCACGTTGTCGAAGATGTTGCCGGCGACCTGCCAGTAGCCGGCCTCACTGGTGTAGAAGGTGCCCAGGACGTCCTTGGAGTTCCTGAAGTAGTTGTTCTCCACCTTGGCCCGCCCCCCGGCCCGGGAGTTGATGCCGGACTCGTGGATGCTCACGTACGAGTTGTTGTAGATGTGCGCGATGCCGCCGCGCAGCAGGGGCGTACGGGAGTCGATGTTCTCGTACAGGTTGTGGTGGAAGGTGACGAAGCCGTTCGAACGGTCGCTCTCACTGGACCCGATGAGCCCGCCGCGGCCGGAGTTGCGCAGGATGCTGTACGACAGCGTCACGTACTGGGTGTTGTCCTTCATGTCGAAGAGGCCGTCGAACCCCTCCGACTCGCCGCCCGAGGCCTCCAGGGTGACGTGGTCGACCCAGACGTTGCGTACGTCGCTCTCCATCCCGATGGCGTCGCCGCCGTTGGAGGTGGGCGAGCCCGACTTCTTGACGTTCCGTACGGTCACGTTCTGGATGATGATGTTGCTGGCCTCGCGGATGTGGATGCCGAGCTGGTCGAAGACGGCGCCGTTGCCGACCCCGATGATCGTGACGTTGCTGATCTGCTTGAGCTCGATCACCCCGGCGGCGGTGTTGCAGCTTCCGCCCGACACCTTGGTGGTGTTGCCGTGGTTGATGGTGCCCTCGACCTCGATGGTGATCGGGGTGCTGCTGCTGGCCCGGTTGCACAGGGCCGCGTGGATGGCGGTGCCCGTGGTGGCCCGTACCGTCTGCCCGCCCGCGCCGCCGGTGGTGCCGCCGTTGGCGGTCGCGTAGCCGGTGGCGCTGCCGACGGCCGCCGTGGCGTTCAGTGCCGGTAAGGCCACACCCAGCGCGGCCACCAGGGCCGCCGTGGACAGCGCGGCCGGGAGCCGCCATGCGCCTGCTCGTCTCATCCTTGTCTTACCTCTCTTCTCAGGCTGGTCTTCTCAGGCTGGTCTTCTCAGGCTGGTCTTCTCAGGCTGGTCTCGCTGTGGCTGGTGAGGTCGGTCAGAGGCGGGCGCCGACGTCCGCGCCGTTGGCGGGCCGCAGGAAGGACGAGGAGCGGATCGAGCCGTCCGCGGCGCGCGGGCCGGTGATCGTGCCGCTGTCGGTGCTCGCGAGCGTCCACGTGCCGCCGAGGTCCCAGGAGTTGCCGGAGCTCGACGACGAGCCCGGCGCGGCCTGCGTCCGGTTCGCCACCGACAGGTTCCTGGTCAGGACGGAGACGGAGTCGGCGTAGTCGAAGCCGGTGCCGCCGTTGCGCCAGGCGGTGCTGCGGTCGGTCACCAACCGGCCGGGGTTGCCGTTGTCGGTGAAGCCGTGCACCGCGTTGTCGAAGGCCATGGAGTTGCGCACGGCATGGCCGACCGCCGGGTCCGGGTCGCCGCCGCCGAGCTTGAAGCCGTTGCCGTCGCCGGTGTAGTCAGGCAGGTTCCACCGGTTGAACCCGTTGCCCCAGGCCACGGACGACTCCACGGTGACCTGCCCGAGGAACATCCAGAAGTCCAGGCCGTCGTCGGAGTTGTTCCACAGCCGGGCGCCGCGGATCACGTTGCCGCTGCCGGACCCCTCCTTGATCGCGACCCCGTCGGCGCTCTCGCCGTTCTTGCGCGGGTCGCGGTTGCCGTGGCTGTCGAGGTCGACGATCAGGTTGCCGCTCGACGCGCCCTGCAGGTGCAGGCCCGACTCGTAGTTGTCCCTGGTGACCAGGCGGTCGAAGACGTTGCCGCTGGCGTCCAGGCCGAAGATCCCGTACGGGCCGTTGATGATCTCCAGCCCGGCCAGCCGCCAGTGGTCGCCCTCGATGTGGACGGCGCCGCGCTCGGCGCGCGGGATGCTGGAGCCGACCGCGCCCGGCGTGTGCGGCATGTTCTCGCCGTCGATGATCACCCGCTCGCCGTCGTGGGCGGTCATGGTGATCGGCTGCGCGGGAGTGCCGTCCTTGAGTATCCGGATGTTCGTGCCCGGCGCGTACGTGCCGCCCCGGATGAGGATCGTGTGACCGGGCTGCGCCAGGTCCACCGCCCGCTGGATCGTGCGCAGCGGCGAGGCCAGGGTCCCGGGGCCGGCGTCGTCGCCGTTCGTCGCCACGTAGAGGGTGTTCGCCGGCTGCTCGCCGCCGGTCTCGGCGTCCAGGTAGTCCAGGTTGGGCAGGCCCGCGGAGGTCGTCGGGTTCAGCCGGACGGTGTTGGCGCCGGAGTTCACCGGGACGGTCACGGTCGCGGTCTGCCACGTGGACCAGGCGCCGGTGCCCTCGAAGGACAGGGTCCCCGCCGCGGCGCCGTTCACGGTCAGCCCGGCGGGCCGGGAGCCCGTGGTCCCGTTGGCGAAGCGGATCCGGAGCGTGGCGGCGCCGCCGGCCCCGGCGGTCACGGTGAACTGGGCGTGGGCGCCGGCGGCGTTGGCGCCGTTGCAGAAGCCGCTGCCGGAGTAGCCGGCCCAGTTGGACTCAATGGCGCCGGTGCAGACCGCCGGTGCGGATTCGGCCTCGTACCGGGTGGAGGCGGCGTGCGCGGGCGACACCGCCGCGAGGGTGCCGGCCACGAGGCCGGCGCAAGCGAGGAGCGTTCTGAGGCGCATCGTCCAACTCCCGGTAAGCGCTTTCCGAATGCTGCCGACTCAAGCACAGCACCGGGGTCACGGAAAGGCGGTCCCACCGCGACCCCCGGTCCCGACGCCGCTCACAGCCGGTCCGGCCACGCCTCGCCGGCCGTCATGACGCAGGTCGGCAGCGGTGCCCGGGGGAGACGGAAGGCGCTTACCCGGACGGGCCGAAGCGATGAAACTTTCATCGCCGACGCCGGGCCGGGGGACGGGCACGTCAGACGAGGCCGGCCTCGTAGGCGGCGATGACCAGATGGACGCGGGTGCGCGCGCCGATCTTGAGCAGCAGGCTGCTGACGTGGGTCTTCACCGTGCTCAGGCTGACTGCAGGTGCTGGTGTCGGGTCTCGGGAGGTGAGCGGTGAACACCGTCGCCGCCGGATGGATCAAGCTCCGCACGCTCCGCTCGACCTGGTGGGTGATCGGCGCAGGGGTGCTCGGCACGGTCGCGGTCGCCGGATCGCTGCTCATCGCCGTTCCCGGCTACCTCTACGGGCGGCTGGTGGCGGCGGACTTCCGCCCGTCGCCGCTGCCCGCCGGGGCGTGGCAGGTGATCGGCGGCGGCACGCTCGTGATCGTGACCACCACGCTGCTCGGGCTGGCGCTCGGCGCGATCCTGCGCAACGGCGCGGCGGCGACGGCGATGCTGGTGGTGATCGTGCTGGTGCTGCCGTTCGCCGCCCTCGCACTGTCCCCGGCCGGGTGGGTCAACGGGCTCCCGCCGACGTATCCGGCCCTCCAGCCGACAGGGCAGGTACGGGACATCATGCCGGACCCGGCGGCGTTCGCGGTGCTCGCCGCGTGGGCGGTGGCGCCGCTGGCGATCTCGATGACGGTGCGGACATGACAGGGGCCGCCCCGGCGATCGCCGGTGGCGGCCCGGAGGGACAGATGGTCAGGGGGAGGCGATGCGGCCCAGGCCGGGCGGGATCTTGCTGGCCGCCGCGCGGTCCAGCAGGAACAGGGTGCGGCCGCGGGCACGCGCGCCCGCCGCCGGGACCTGCACCGGGCCCGACTCCTCCAGGGCCAGGCGGACGGCGCCGGACTTCTCCTCGCCGGCCGCCACCACCCACACCTCGCGCGAGCCCTGGATCACCGGCAGCGTCAGCGTGATCCGGGTCGGCGGCGGCTTCGGGGCGCCGTGCACCGCCACCGCGGGGCGGGTGTCGTAGAGCGCCGGCATCCCGGGGAACAGCGACGCGACGTGCGCGTCGGGGCCCATGCCCAGCAGCATCACGTCGAAGCTGGGCGCCGGCCCGTGGTCCTCGGGCCGGGCGGCCTTGGCCAGCTCGGTGGCGTAGGCGTCGGCCGACTCCTCCGCCGACAGGCCCGAGTCGGGCCCGGCCATCACATGGACCCGCGACGGGTCGACGTCGACGTGGTCGAGCAGCGCCTGCCGGGCGCCCGTCTCGTTGCGCTCGGGGTCGCCCGAGGGCAGGAACCGCTCGTCGCCCCACCAGATGTCGAGACGCCGCCAGTCGACGGCGTCTCTGGCGGGGGTGTCGCGGATGGCGGCCAGCGTGGCGATGCCGATGGTGCCGCCGGTCAGCACCAGGGACGCGGAGCCCTTCGCGGACTGCGCGTCGACCAGCCGGGTGATGATCCGCGCGGCCACGGCCTTGGCCAGCACGTCGGCGTCGCGGTGCACGACAACAGTGGGAACGCTCACCCGTATCACCTTAGTGTGCGTACGTCCGGGCCAGGCGCTTGACGGCCAGCTCGTAGGTCTCGTCGGAGTCGAGCCGGCGCAGCTCCTCGGCGAGCAGTTCGGAGAGGTGGCGCCGGGTCAGGGCCACGTTCCGGTCGGGCTGGCCGGGACGCGACAGGGTGGCCACCCGGGCGTCGTCACGCGTCACCGACAGCTCGCCGTCGTCGAGCGTGAGCCGCACCTCGGTGAGCCCGGGCCCGTCGGACTCGGCGGTGCCGACCGGCACGTCGAGCCGCTCCGCCAGCCAGGCGGCCAGCAGCGGCGCGCTCGGGTTGTCGGCGGAGGCCGCCACCTGCCCGCCGTACACCTTGCCCACCGGCTGGTCGAACGCGGCCGCCAGCAGGCTGCGCCACGGCGTCAGCCGCGCCCACGCCAGGTCGGTGTCGCCGGCCGAGTAGCCCTTGGCCCTGGCCACCAGGGCGGCGACCCCGTCCGGGGCGGACCTGGCGTCGGTGAGCCGCCGCTGGGCGAGCGTCCCGATCGAGTCCTCCGACGGCACGTCGGGCGCCCGGCCGGGCCACCAGGCGACCACCGGCGTGTCGGGCAGCAGCAGCGGGCTCACCACCGAGTCGGCGTGGTCGGTCAGCTCCCCGTACAGCCGCAGCACCACCGTCTCGCCCGGCGCGGACTCGCCGATGCGCAGCTCGGCGTCGAGCCGGTTGGCCTCCTCGGTCTCCCTGTTGATCACCACGATGATGCGGGACGGGTGCTCGCGCGCCGCCTCGGTGGCCGCGCGCACCGAGTCGTACTGGTCGCGCTCCTCGCACACCACCACCAGCGTCAGCACCATGCCGACCGCAGGCGCGCCCATCTGGTGGCGCAGCTGCGTGAGCTGGCTGGAGATCTTCCCCGCCGTCGTGTCGGCCAGCATGAAGGTAGTCACGACGCCTCCCGCGCCGGTCTCGTGCCGCGTCCAACGCCTGTCACTAGAGCCTCCTCCACACGCGCCCGTCGCGGGCCATCATCTCGTCGGCCGACGGCGGCCCCCACGACCCGGAGGGGTAGGGCTCCGGCTGCCCCTGGGTGGCCCAGAACTCCTCGATCGGGTCGAGGATCGTCCACGACAGCTCCACCTCGCGCTGGTGCGGGAAGAGCGGCGGGTCGCCGATCATCACGTCGAGCAGCAGCCGCTCGTACGCCTCGGGCGACGTCTCCAGGAACGACTCGCCGTAGGCGAAGTCCATGGACACGTCGCGCACCTCCATCGCGGTGCCCGGCACCTTCGAGCCGAACCGCACCGTGATGCCCTCGTCCGGCTGCACCCGCACCACCAGCGCGTTCTGCCCCAATATCTCGGTGTCGTCCTTGCTGAACGGCAGGTGCGGAGCCCGCTGGAACACCACCGCCACCTCGGTCACCCGGCGGCCCAGCCGCTTGCCGGTGCGCAGGTAGAACGGCACGCCGGCCCAGCGCCGGTTGGCGATCTCCAGCTTGACCGCGGCGTACGTCTCGGTCATCGAGTCGGACGAGATGCCGTCCTCCTGGAGGTAGCCGGCCACCTTCTGGCCGCCCTGCCAGCCCGCGGCGTACTGGCCGCGCGCCGTGTTGAGCGCCAGGTCGGACGGCAGCCGCACGGCCCTGAGCACCTTCTCCTTCTCACGGCGCAGCGCCTTGGCGTCGAAGGAGGTCGGATCCTCCATCGCCACCAGCGCCAGCAGCTGCAGCAGGTGGTTCTGGATCACGTCGCGGGCCGCGCCGATGCCGTCGTAGTAGCCGGCCCGGCCGCCGATGCCGATGTCCTCGGCCATCGTGATCTGCACGTGGTCGACGAAGCTGCGGTTCCAGATCGGTTCGTACAGGTTGTTGGCGAACCGCAGCGCCATGATGTTCTGGACGGTCTCCTTGCCCAGATAGTGGTCGATCCGGAAGATCGAGCTCTCCGGGAAGGCCGACGTGGTGATCTCGTTCAGCTCGTGCGCCGACTTCAGGTCGTGGCCGAACGGCTTCTCGATCACCACCCGCCGCCACGAGCCGTCGGGCGCCTGCGCCAGCCCCGTCCGCTTGAGCTGCTCCACCACCACGGGGAAGAACTTCGGCGGAACCGAGAGGTAGAACGCGTAGTTGCCGCCCGTGCCGCGCAGCTCGTCGATCTCCCGCAGCGCCATCGCCAGCGCGTCGAACGCGCCGTCGTCGGAGAACTCGCCCGGCACGAAATGGATGCCCTCGCGCAGCTGCCGCCAGACCTCCTCACGGAACGGGGTCCGGGCGTGCGTCTTCACCGCGTCATGCGTCAGCTGGGCGAAATCCTGGTCCTGCCAATCACGCCGGGCGAACCCGACCAGCGAGAAACCGGGCGGCAGCAGCCCTCGGTTGCCCAGGTCGTAGATGGCCGGCAGCAGCTTGCGTTTGGCCAGGTCACCCGTCACGCCGAACAGCACCATCACACACGGGCCCGCCACCCGCGGCAGCCGCTTGTCACGCGGGTCGCGCAGCGGGTTGGCGGCCGCCACCTCGATCGTGGTCGAGGTGGCGGCGACGGCGGCCGCGACCGCGAGCGCCTCCTCCGGGGGCCCTGCCGGGTCACTCATCTCAAACCTCCTGTGCGGGTGCGCCGCGGCGGAGGAGCCGGGCTCCTCGCCGCGGCGCCGGCGGTCTAGGGGACCAGGTTCTTGCGTACGCTGTCGAGCAGTTCGTTCCAGGACGCCTCGAACTTCTGCACACCCTCATCCTCCAGCACCCGCACCACGTCGTCGTAGTCGATGCCGGCGTCCTTGAGCTCGGCCATGGTGTTCCAGGCCTGCTCGTAGAAGGGACGCACACTGTCACCGCCGACGTCGCCGTGGTCGGCGGTCGCGTCGAGCGTCTTCTCCGGCATGGTGTTGACCGTGCCGGGCGCCACCAGCTGGTCGACGTACATGGTGTCGGCGTAGTCGGGGTTCTTGACGCCGGTCGAGGCCCACAGCGGGCGCTGCGGCCGGGCGCCGGCGGCGCGCAGGCGCTGCCAGCGGTCGGTGTTCATGATCTCCTCGAACGCGGCGTAGGCCAGGCGCGCGTTGGCGACGGCGGCCTTGCCCTTCAGCTCGGGCCTGCCGAGCTTGTCGAGCCGGCCGTCGATCTCGGTGTCGACGCGGCTGACGAAGAACGACGCCACCGACTCGATCGTCGCTAGGTTGAGCCCCTTGGCCTGGGCGGCCTCCAGACCGGCCAGCCAGGCGTCCATCACGGCGCGGTAGCGTTCCAGGGAGAAGATCAGCGTGACGTTGACGCTGATGCCCTCGCCGATCGCCTGCGTGATCGCCGGCAGGCCTTCGAGGGTCGCCGGGATCTTGATGAACAGGTTGGGCCGGTCGACCAGCCACCACAGCGCCCTCGCCTCGGCGACCGTCTTCTCGGTGTCGCGCGCCAGGCGCGGGTCGACCTCCAGCGACACCCGGCCGTCGACGCCCGAGGTGGAGTCGTACACCGGGCGCAGCACGTCGGCGGCCCACCGGATGTCGTAGGTGGTGATGGCGCGCACCGCCTCGCCGATGTCGACGCCGCGCACCGCCAGGTCGTGCATCTGCGTGTCGTACGCGTCGCCCTTGCTCAGCGCGCTGGCGAAGATCGTCGGGTTGGACGTCACCCCGACGACGTTCTTCTCGCGGATCAGCTGCTCCAGGTTGCCCGTGCGCAGGCGCTCGCGGCTGATGTCGTCGAGCCAGATGGCCACGCCCTGGCCCGACAGCTTCTTCAGGATCTCGCTCATGTCACTCAGTTTCCCGTCGTCTCGCCCTTGTCCTGGCCCAGCTTGGCCAGTGACGCCCTGGCCGCCGCGGCCACGCGCTCCGCCGTCAGCCCGAACTGCTCGTACAACGTCCTGTACGGCGCGGAGGCGCCGAAGTGTTCGAGGCTCACGACCTCGCCGCACTCTCCGACGAACTCGTGCCAGCCGAGGGCGATGCCCGCCTCGACCGCGACCCGAGCCCGGATCGACGACGGCAGGACGGTCTGCCTGTATGCGGAGTCCTGCCCCTTGAACCACTCGACACACGGCATCGACACGACCCGTGCCGGAATGCCCTGCGACTCCAGCAGCTCGCGGCCGTGGATCGCGATCTCCACCTCGCTGCCCGTCGCGATCAGGATGACCTTGGGCTGGCCGTCGGAGGCCTCGCGCAGGACGTAGCCGCCGTGGGCCACGCCGTCGGCGCTGGTGCCCTCCAGGACCGGCAGGTTCTGCCGGGTCAGCGCGAGCGCCGCGGGCCGGTCGGTGTGCTCCAGCACCGCCTTCCAGGCCGCGGCCGTCTCGTTGGCGTCGGCCGGGCGCACCACGTCCAGGCCGGGGATGGCGCGCAGCGACCACAGGTGCTCGATCGGCTGGTGGGTCGGGCCGTCCTCGCCCAGGCCGATGGAGTCGTGCGTCCACACGTACACGACCGGCAGCTTCATCAGCGCGGCCAGCCGCACCGACGGGCGCATGTAGTCGGAGAACACCAGGAACGTGCCGCCGTAGGGGCGGGTGCCGCCGTGCAGCGCGATGCCGTTGAGAATGGCGCCCATGGCGTGCTCGCGGATGCCGAAGTGGAGCGTGCGGCCGTAGCGGTTGCCGGGGAACTCCTTGGTCTGGAACTCCTCGGGGATGAAGGACGGCTCGCCCTTCATCGTGGTGTTGTTGGACTCGGCCAGGTCGGCCGAGCCGCCCCACAGCTCGGGCAGCACCGGCGCGAGCGCGCTCAGCACCTCGCCGGAGGCCTTGCGGGTGGAGATCGAGCCGCCCACGTCGAACGACGGCAGCGCGCCCGCCCAGCCGGCGGGCAGCTCGCGGTGGGAGATGCGGTCGAGCTCCGCGGCCCGCTCCGGGTGGGCCGAGCGCCAGCGCCGGTAGCCGTGCTCCCACTCGGCGTGCTCGTGACGGCCGCGGGCGGCCACCTCGCGGGCGTGCTGGAGCACCTCGGCGGGCACGTCGAAGGTCTTGGCGGGGTCCATGCCGAGCACCTGCTTGGTGGCGGCGACCTCCTCGGCGCCGAGCGCCGAGCCGTGGATCTTGCCGGTGTTCTGCTTGTTGGGTGAGGGCCAGCCGATGATCGTGCGCAGCCGGACGAACGAGGGACGGTCGGTCTCGGCCTTGGCCGCCTCCAGCGCCTCGTGCAGCGCCTGCACGTCCTCGGCGTAGTCGCCGGACTGGGTCCAGTCGACGCTCAGGGTGTGCCAGCCGTACGCCTCGTAGCGCTTGACCACGTCCTCGGACTTGGCGATGAGGGTGTCGTCCTCGATGGAGATGCGGTTGTCGTCCCAGATGACGATGAGGTTGCCCAGCTTCTGGTGGCCGGCGAGCGAGCTGGCCTCGTGGCTGATGCCCTCCTCGATGTCGCCGTCGCTGACGACGCACCAGATGTGGTGGTCGAACGGCGACCGGCCCGGCTCGGCGTCCGGGTCGAACAGGCCGCGCTCGCGGCGGGCCGCCATCGCCATGCCCACGGCGTTGCCCAGGCCCTGGCCCAGCGGACCCGTCGTGGTCTCCACGCCGGCGGTGTGGCCGTGCTCCGGGTGACCGGGCGTGAGGCTGTCCCACTGGCGCAGCCGCCGCAGGTCGTCCAGCGTGAGCCCGTAGCCCGACAGGTAGAGCTGGATGTACAGCGTCAGGCTGGTGTGCCCGGCGGAGAGTACGAAGCGGTCGCGGCCGATCCAGTTGGGGTCGGTCGGGTCATGCCGCATCGCACGCTGGAAGAGCAGGTATGCGGCGGGAGCCAGACTCATCGCGGTGCCTGGGTGTCCCGAGCCCGCCTTCTCCACTGCGTCCATCGCCAGCGCTCGGACCACGTCGACAGCCTGCTTGTCGAGGTCGGTCCACTCAAGGGCTGGCACGAGTTCGGTGCTCAAGCTCGATCTCCGGAATCTATTCGTCTGCTGATGGTGCCTGTTGGCAAAATCCCGCCCACACGGGACCCTAACCGAGTGGAGACGGCCATCGATTCCCTATCCACCCGAGCGTGTCCGCGAACAGGCCCACGCACCCCCTTGGCCGGACCGCCCATCCCTGCGACTACAGTTTGCTTGTTCCCAGGGACGCCCCGGCTGCCCTCACGAATCCGCTTCAATCCGAGGTTACGCGTTGACTCCGCACGTGCTGGAAGCGCCTTGACGGTGCTGACGAACAGGCAGGCGAGCAGGCCGCACGACGCCCCCGGCCACCGGGAGACCACCCCGGCGCATCCCGCGCCGCGGTCGATCGGTGAGGTCGTCATGGCCTACGTAGCCCTCACCAAGCCGCGCGTCATCGAGCTGCTGCTGATCTCGACGCTGCCCGTGATGTTCCTGGCGGCCGGCGGCCTGCCGCCGCTGTGGACGGCGGTGTCGGTCATGGTGTTCGGCACGCTCTCGGCGGGCAGCGCCAACGCGCTCAACTGCTACATCGACCGCGACATCGACCAGAAGATGCGCCGCACCCGGCGCCGGCCGCTGGCCAGGCACCAGGTGTCGCCGCGGGCCGCGCTGGTCTTCGGCATCGTGCTGGGCGTGCTGTCCACCGCGGGGCTGTGGCTGACGACCAACTGGCTCGCGGCCGCGCTGTCGACCGCCGCGATCCTCTACTACGTGCTGGTCTACTCGCTGATCCTCAAGCGGCGCACCGCGCAGAACATCGTGTGGGGCGGCATCGCGGGCTGCATGCCGGTGCTGATCGGCTGGGCGGGCATCACCGAGCGGCTCGACTGGGCGCCGCTGGTGCTCTTCGGCGTGGTGTTCTTCTGGACACCGCCGCACACCTGGACCCTGGCCATGCGCTACAAGGAGGACTACGCGGCGGCCAAGGTCCCGATGCTGCCCGTGGTCGCCACCGAGCGCCGGGTGATCCTTGAGTCGATCGCCTACACCTGGGCGACCGTGCTGTGCTCGCTGGCCCTGTGGCCGGTCGCCGGCACCACGCTGTTCTACCCGGCGGTGGCCGCCGTGCTGGGGGCGCTGTGCCTGTGGGAGGTGCACGCCCTGCTGACCCGGCTCAACGCCGGCAAGACCGGGGTCGACCTGCGGCCGATGCGGTTCTTCCACTGGTCGAACGCCTACCTGGCGCTGCTGTTCCTGGCCGTCGCCATCGACCCGCTGCTGTCCTGATCCCTTGCCGCCTGTAACCGAATCGCAGGTAGGACATCACATTCCTGATCGGTTACAGTCACCGTATGCCGTCCCATGATCCACGCTGGGTGTTCAAGGACCGCCCGTCGTCAGCGTTGATCATCGGGCTGGTCCTCACCGGCATCTGCACGCTCGTGTCGTTCTCCTTCGACGTGCTCAACGGCGAGCCGGTGCAGTTCTTCATCGCGCTGGCCCTGGCTCTGGCGCCGGTGCCGCTGCTGCTGGCCGCCGTGCTCGCGCTCGACCGGATGGAGCCGGAGCCGCGCAGCAACCTGATCTTCGCCTTCGCCTGGGGGGCGGGCGTGGCCGTGCTGGTCGCGGGCGTGGTCAACTCGCTCAACCTGCACTACATCATGGACACCGTCAACCTGTCGGAGGCCAGCGCCCGCAACATCGCGGCCACCTTCGGCGCCCCCGTCGTCGAGGAGACGATGAAAGGGCTCGTCCTGCTCGGGATGCTGCGCTTCCGCAGGTTCGAGCTCGACGGGCTCACCGACGGCATCATCTACGCCAGCATGGTCGGGCTCGGCTTCGCCATGAGCGAGAACGTCAGCTACTACCTGGCCGCGCTCAACTCCGAGGCCGGCGGGGTGGGGCTGGCCGTCACCGTGGTGCTGCGCGGCATCCTGTCTCCGTTCGCGCATCCGCTGTTCACCTCGATGATCGGGGTGGCGGTCGCCTTCGCGGCGCAGCGGCACGGGCCGGAGCGGACCTTCTCCATCATGGCCGGCTGGTCGGGCGCGATGATCCTGCACGGCCTCTGGAACGGGCTCGTCTCGTACGGCGGCTTCCCCGGGCTGGTCGTCGCCTACCTGGTGCTGATGGTGGTGCTCGTGGTGCTGATCGGCGTCGTGGTCCGCGACCGGCGCCGCATCGTCGCGCTGATCCAGCTCTACCTGCCGCCGTACGAGCCGACCAAGCTGGTGACCAGGGACGACATCCACATGCTCTCGGCGCTGCCCCGGCGCAGGCACGCCCGCCAGTGGGCCCGCATGTACGGCGGCAGGAAAGGGCTGCGCGCGATGAGCGACTACCAACTCGCCGCGACCGAGCTGGGGCTGCTGCACGAGCGCGCCGCCCGGCGCATGGTGGACGAGCAGACCTTCCACGAGGAGCAGCGGGCCCTGCTGGAGTGCATGAGCACCGCCCGCGCCGAGTTCCCGGTGCCGCCCGCGCCCGCCGGCACGGCCGGTTACGCGCCCGGCTGAGCTCCGGGAGGGGCGGACGAATGCCGCGAAAGGCGCCTCGCGGCGGTGGGGGAGTGGCGGACTTCTCACCCCAAAGCCTGACAGACAGGCACGGGTCGCGGAGGGCGACCGGGTGGGGGAGTGGCCGGGGCCCGGTCAGGCGGGGGCGGCGGCCTCGGCGACGGGCCGGGCGGCGGGCTCGTCCAGCGGGTCGTGCGTGCGCAGCGCGGTGACCACCCGGAGCGCGCAGATCCACACCAGGGTCGAGCCGAGCACGTGCAGGGTCACCAGGGCGGCGGGCACGCCCAGGAAGTACTGGACGTAGCCGATCACGCCCTGCAGCAGCTCCACCGCCAGCAGCGTCCACGCCGCCCGTCGGGCCCGCAGGGGCGCGCCGGTCACGCGCAGCGCGAACGCCAGCGCGAACGTCAGTCCGACCACCAGGTAGGCGACGTCGGCGTGCAGCCGCGCCACGGTCTCGATGTCGAAGCCGAACCGCGAGGCCACCACGTCACCCGAGTGCGGCCCCGTACCCGTCACCACCACGCCCGCGACCACCAGCACGAACACCGCCGCCACCAGGACCTGCCCGAGCCGCCGGAGGTCGCGGTGGACCACCGGGCGGGCCGGCGCGTCACCCTCGCCGGCGCGCGCGTAGAGCGCCCAGCAGGCGGCGGTCAGGCCGATCGACAGCAGGAAGTGCATGCTCACCGTGATCGGGTTGAGCATGGTGCCGACCACCACGCCGCCCCACAGCGCCTGCGCGGCGATGCCCACCGGCTGCAGCCAGGCCAGCCGCACCAGCGACTCGCGCCGCGGCGACAGCCGCATCGCCGCGACGACGCAGGCCAGGCCCACCACCAGCACCAGGAACGTCACCAGCCGGTTGCCGAACTCGATGGCCATGTTGAGGGGGTCGACCTCGGGGTGCGCGACCGGGACGAAGCTGTCGGGG
Organism: Nonomuraea ferruginea; assembly: GCF_039540635.1. Taxonomy (NCBI): domain Bacteria; kingdom Bacillati; phylum Actinomycetota; class Actinomycetes; order Streptosporangiales; family Streptosporangiaceae; genus Nonomuraea; species Nonomuraea ferruginea. The sequence goes on from NZ_BAABFD010000015.1 coordinate 52,696, forward strand.
GTGCAGCGCGGCCAGGTCGGGCAGCCCAGGCCCGAGCCGGTGACGCGCACCACCGCGCCGCTCACGGTGATGCCGGCGTTGACCACCACGGAAGCCAGCGCCCAGCCCCGCATGGCCGCGGGTGTCGGCGCCCAGAAGGAGAACAGGCGCCGTACGAGGGGGGAGTGATGGTCCGTGGGTAGCTTCACGTCATCGATGGTACGGGCCCCATGGGCCGGTCCTTTCACCGCCTTTTCAACCTCCGGCGTATGTGACATATTACTGAAGGGAGGTGGGCGATGTCCGACGTCATCGTGGTCGGCGCGGGGGTCGTCGGAGCCGCGTGCGCCTACTACGCCGCCCGCGCCGGGCTCGACGTGACCGTCCTCGACCGCGGCCCCGTGGCCGGCGGCACCACCGGGGCGGGCGAGGGCAACGTGCTCGTCTCCGACAAGGAGCCAGGCCCCGAGCTGGAGCTCGCCCTGCTGTCCAGCCGCCTGTGGCGGGAGCTGGCCGCGACGGGCGGCGGCTTCGAGTACGAGCCCAAGGGCGGCCTGGTCGTCGCCGAGACGCCCGAGGTCCAGGAACGGCTGGTGGAACTGGCCGCCGAGCAGGACGTGCCGCACGAGGTCGTGCCCGCGGACGGGCTGCGCGCGCTGGAGCCCGAGCTGGCCGGCGGGCTGGCCGGCGGCGTCCACTACCCGCAGGACGCGCAGGTCCAGCCCATGCTGGCCGCCGCCCGGCTGCTCCGGCACGGCGCCGCCAGCTTCGGCCGCGGCGCGCTGAAGGTGCGGCTCGGCGTCACCGTCACCGGCTTCACCCGCTCCGGCGACCGCGTCACCGGCGTGCGCACCAGCGAGGGCGACATGCTGGCCGGGGCCGTGGTCAACGCCGCCGGCACCTGGGGCGGCGAGCTGGCCGCCCGCGCCGGGGTGACGCTGCCCGTCCTGCCCAGGCGCGGGTTCATCCTCGTCACCGAACCGCTGCCCCGGCCGCTCATCCGGCACAAGGTCTACACCGCCGCGTACGTCACCAACGTCGCCAGCGACTCCGCCGGGCTGGAGACCTCGGCCGTCGTCGAGGGCACCCCGGCGGGCACCGTGCTCATCGGGGCCAGCAGGGAGCGGGTCGGGTTCGACCGGACCACGTCGCTGCCGGTGCTGTCGCGGTTGGCCGCCCAGGCCGTCGCCCTGTTCCCGGCGCTGCGTGAGGTGCGCGCCATCCGGTCCTACTGCGGGTTCCGCCCGTACTGCCCCGACCACCTGCCCGTGATCGGCGCCGACCCGCGCGCGCCCGGGCTGCACCACGCCTGCGGCCACGAGGGCGCCGGCATCGGCCTGGCGCCCGCCACCGGCCACCTGCTCGCCCAGGTGCTCACCGGCCGCCGGCCCGACCTGGACCTGTGGCCGTTCCGTCCTGACCGCTTCCGCTCCGGGGAGGACCGTTGACCTTCGAGATCACCGTCGACGGGCGGCCCGTGCCGGCGCGGGCCGGCCAGACGATCGGCGCGGCCCTGCACGCGGCGGGCATCCGCGCCTGGCGCACCACCCGCGTGGGCGGCCGGCCGCGGGGTCTCTTCTGCGGGATCGGGGTCTGCTTCGACTGCCTGATCAGCGTCAACGGCGGGCCCGTGGAGCGCGCCTGCCTGGCCGAGGCCCGTCCGGGGGACGAGGTGACCACCTCATGACCGTCTACGATCTCGCCGTCGTCGGCGGCGGGCCCGCCGGGGTGGCGGGGGCGCTGACGGCGGCGCTGCGGGGGCTGCGGGTGGCGCTCGTCGACTCCGGGGTACGGCCCGGGGGCCAGTATTTCCGGCACCGGGACGTACCGGACGAGCCCGCGACCAAGGGCTTCGAGCGGTTCGCCCGCCAGGTGCGGGCGCTGGAGGACCGCGCCGACGTCATGACGCGACGGCAGGTGTGGGCCGTCACCCGTGAGGACGACGGGTTCACCGTCCACTGCCTGGGCGGGGCCGCCGTCCGGAGCCGTCGGCTGCTGATCGCCACCGGGGCGCACGACCGGCCGCTGCCGTTCCCCGGGTGGGACCTGCCCGGGGTGCTCACGGCGGGCGGGGCGCAGGCGCTGCTCAAAGGGCACGGAGTGGTGGCGGGCAGGCGGGTCGTGGTGGCGGGGACCGGGCCGTTCCTGCTGCCCGTCGCGGCGGGACTGGCCGCGGCGGGGGCCGAGGTTCCCGGCGTGTACGAGGCCAACGGCGGGCTCGGCCTGGCCCGGCACCCCCTGCTCGCCCTAGACAAGGCCGGCGAGGCCGCCGGATACCTGGCGGCGCTGGCCCGTCGCCGCGTCCCGTACCGGACCCGCCACGCGGTGGTGGCCGCCCACGGTGACCGGGAGCTGGAGGCCGTCACCGTCGCCCGCCTGGACCGCGACTGGAACGTGCTGTCGGCCCGCCGCGTCCCCTGCGACACGCTCGCCACCGGCTACGGGTTCGTCCCCCAGCTCGACCTCGGGATCCAGCTCGGCTGCGCCACCCGCCCGGACGCCGACGGCACCCCGGTGCTCTCCGTCGACGCCGCCCAGCGCACCACCGTCCCCGGCGTCTGGGCCGCGGGCGAGCCCACCGGCGTCGGCGGCCGCCACCTGGCCGAGCTCGAAGGCCGCGTCGCGGGCCTGTCCATCGCGGCAGCCCGCGAGACCGCCCCGGCGACACGCGCCGCCGGCGTGCCGGACGTCCTGCTGAGGAGACGGACGCGGATGCGCGCGTTCGCCGCCGCGCTGCTGGCCGCCTACCCCGTCAAGGACGGATGGCGCGGCTGGCTGCGGGACGACACGATCGTCTGCCGGTGCGAGGAGGTGCCGCTGGCCGGGATCCGCGAGGCGCGCGAGCTGGGGGCCACCGACGCGCGCTCCGCCAAGCTGCTGTCCCGGGCCGGCATGGGCTGGTGCCAGGGACGCGTCTGCGCCTACCCCGTCGCCTGCCTCGTCGGCGGCGGCCAGGCCGCGCCCCGCCGCCCCATCGCCCAGCCCGTCACCCTGGCCGCCCTCGCCGAACTCACCCTGGAGGAACCCCATGACTGAACGCACCCGCCCCTGGCACGGCATCATGGTCGCCACCACGCTCCCGCTGCACGACGACCTGTCCGTCGACTACGACGGCTACGCCGCGCACTGCCGCTGGCTGGTGGAGAGCGGCTGCGACGGCGTCGTCCCCAACGGCTCGCTCGGCGAGTACCAGACCCTCACCCCCGAGGAGCGCGCCAGGGTCCTGGAGACCGCCGTCGCGGCGGTCGGCGGCGACCGCGTGATGGCCGGCGTCGGCGCGTACGGCGCGGCCGAGTCGCGGCGGTGGGCCGAGAAGGCCGCCGAGCTGGGCTGCGGGTCGGTGCTGCTGCTGCCGCCGAACGCCTACCGGGCGGAGGAGCGGGCCGTCTTCGCGCACTATCGTGAGGTGGCCGGAGCCGGGGTGCCCGTCGTCGCGTACAACAACCCCTACGACACCAAGGTCGACCTGACCCCGGCGCTGCTGGCCAGGCTGCACGAGGAGGGGCTGATCGTGGCGGTCAAGGAGTTCACCGGCGACCCTCGGCGCGCCTACGAGCTGGCCGAGCTGGCCCCGGGCCTCGACCTGCTCATCGGCTCCGACGACGTGCTGCTGGAGCTGGCGCTGGCCGGGGCCAAGGGCTGGATCGCGGGCTACCCGAACGCGCTGCCCGTCTCCAACGTCGCCCTCTACCAGGCCGCCACGGCGCACGACCTGGCGACGGCGCTGCCGCTCTACAAGCAGCTGCACGCGCTGCTGCGCTGGGACTCCAAGACCGAGTTCGTCCAGGCCATCAAGCTCTCCATGGACCTCGCCGGCCGCCGCGGCGGCCCGTGCCGCCAGCCCCGGCAGCCGCTCACCGCCGAGCAGGAGGCGGCCGTCCGCGCCGTCACCGGGAAGGCGCTCGCGGAGGGCCTGCGATGAGGACCAGGCGGGTCTTCCACGCCGTCGACTCGCACACCGAGGGCATGCCGACCCGGGTCATCACCGGCGGCGTCGGGGTCGTCCCCGGCTCCACCATGGCCGAGCGGCGGGTCCACTTCCGCGACCACCTCGACCACGTACGCAAGCTGCTGATGAACGAGCCGCGCGGCCACGCCGCCATGAGCGGCGCCATCCTGCAGCCGCCCACGAGGCCCGACGCCGACTGGGGCGTGCTGTTCATCGAGGTGTCCGGGCTGCTGCCGATGTGCGGCCACGGCACCATCGGCGTGGCCACCGTGCTCGTCGAGACCGGCATGGTCGAGGTCACCGAGCCCGTCACCACCGTCCGGCTGGAGGTCCCGGCCGGGCTGGTGGAGGTGGACGTGGCGGTCCAGGACGGCATGGCGATGTCCGTGACGCTGCGCAACGTCCCGTCCTACGCCGACCGGCTCGACGCCGTCGTGGAAGTCCCCGGGTACGGGGAGATCCGCTACGACCTGGCGTACGGCGGCAACTTCTACGCCATCGCCGACCTCGACGCGTACGGGCTGCCGTTCGACCGCAAGGCCGGCGGCGAGATCCTCGCCGCCGGGCTGGCCACCATGGAGGCGATCAACGCCGCCGCCGAGCCGGTGCACCCGGAGGACGACCGCATCCGCGGCTGCCACCACGTCTACTTCGCCGCCCCCGGCTCCGACGCCCGCCACTCGCGGCACGCCATGGCCATCCACCCCGGCTGGTTCGACCGCTCGCCGTGCGGCACCGGCACCAGCGCCCGGATGGCCCAGTTGCACGCCCGCGGCGAGCTGCCGATCGGCCGCGACTTCGTCAACGAGTCGTTCATCGGCACCCGGTTCGTGGGCAGGCTGCTGGAGGACACCAGCGTCGGCGGCAGGACCGCCGTGGTGCCGTCCATCACCGGCCGCGCCTGGATCACCGGCACCGCCCAGTACTTCCTGGACCCGCGTGACCCCTTCCCGGAGGGCTTCGAGCTGTGACCATCCCCACGACCATCCCGACGACCATCCCCACGACCATCCCCACGACCATCCCCACGACCATCCCCACGACCATCCCCACAACCGTCACCACGGTCGACTACCACACGGCCGGCGAGCCGTTCCGGATCGTCACCGGCGGCGTCCCCGACATCCCGGGCGCCACCGTGCTGGAACGCCGCGCCAACGCCGCGTCCGCCGCCGCGTCCGCCGACCACGTCCGCAGGCTGCTCTGCCACGAGCCGCGCGGCCACGCCGACATGTACGGCTGCTTCCTCGTACCGCCCGACGACCCCGGCGCGCACCTCGGCGTGCTGTTCTGGCACAAGGACGGCTACTCCACCGCGTGCGGCCACGGCACGATCGCGCTCGGCGTGCACGCCGTGCGCGAGGGCCTGGTCGAGGCCGCCTCCGACGGCGAGACGGACGTGGTCATCGACGTGCCCTCCGGCCGCGTCACGGCGCGGGTGCGCCGCGCCGGCGGCCGCGTCACCGCCGTCACCTTCGTCAACGTCCCCTCGTACGTGGTCGCGCGGGGCGTCGAGGCCGCCGGCGTGAAGGTCGACGTCGCGTACGGGGGAGCGATCTACGCCTCGGTGCCGGCCGCGGCCGTGGGGCTGAAGGTCGGGCCGGAGCATCTGACCGAGCTGATCGCCTGGGGACGGCGTATCAAGGCGGACCTGGCCGGGCATCCGGCGGCCCGCCACCCGGGCGACGACCGGCTGTCCGGCGTGTACGGGGTCATCTTCCACGAGGAGCTGGACGGGGAGCCCGGATACGCGCGCCAGCGCAACGTGACGGTGTTCGCCGACGGGGAGGTCGACCGGTCGCCGTGCGGGTCGGGTACGGCCGCCCGGCTGGCGCTGCTGCACGAGGACGGGCTGCGCGACCCGCTCGTGCACGAGAGCGTCGTCGGCACGACGTTCCTGGGACGGGTGACCGGCGTGACCGGCGCCGGGGTGATCCCCGAGATCGAGGGCATGGCCTATCGCACCGGGCGGCACTCCTTCGAGCTCGACCCCGACGACCCGCTCGGCACCGGGTTCACGCTGCGATGAGCGGGCTGCCCTACCTCGACGCGGACGCCGTGGCCCGGCTGGTGCCCGCCGCGCGTGCCGTACAGCTGCTGGAGGACGCGCTGCGCGCCGGGCTCGACCCCGAGGAGACGCCGCGGCGGCCCGTCGTCGAGCTGCCCGCCGGGCAGCTCCTGCTCATGCCCGCCGCCTTCGGGCGCTACGCCGGCGTGAAGGCGGCCACCGTCGCGCCCGGCAACGCCGCCCGCGGGCTGCCCCGCATCCAGGGCACCTACCTGCTGTACGACGGCGAGACCCTGACGCCGCTGGCCGCCATGGACGGCATCGCGCTCACCTCCCTGCGCACCCCGGCCGTCTCCGCGCTGGCGGTCCGCCACCTGGCCGCCCCCGGCGCGGGTGACCTGGTGGTGTTCGGCACCGGCCCGCAGGCGTGGGGCCACGTCCTGGCGTTCGGCGAGGTACGCCCGCTGCGCCGGGTGACCGTCGTGGGCCGCGACCCGGCGCGCGCGGAGGCCTTCGCGGCCCGCTGCGCGGCCCTCGGCCTGGAAACGGCCGCACTCACCGCCCGCCCGCAGGAGCCGGGCTCCCCGGCACGGGTGACGGACGAGGTGGCGGAGGCTGTCCGGGAGGCCGATCTCATCGCCTGCTGCACGACCGCCAGGGAGCCGCTGTTCCCCGGCGGGCTGGTCCGCGATGGCGCCACCGTCGTCGCCATCGGCTCGCACGAGCCGGACGCGCGGGAGCTCGACGGCGACCTGGTGGCCCGCTCCACGGTGGTCGTGGAGGCCAGGACCGCCGCGCTCGCCGAAGCCGGCGATGTCGTCATCCCGATCAGCCACGGTACGATCACCACCCACCATCTCGCCGGCGACCTCGCCGACCTGGTAGCCGGCCGGGTGGCCGCCGGGGCCGGGCCGCGCGTGTTCAAGGGCACCGGCATGGCATGGGAGGACCTGGTGGTCGCGGCCGCCGCGTACGAAGCCTGGCATGGTGAGACCTGAGCGAAGGGAAGGGCGATGGCTGCCGAGGACCGGCTCGACCTGCCGATGGTGGGCGAGCGGCAGAGCCTGCGCGAGCAGGTGGCGCAGGCGCTCAGGGCGGCGCTGATCACCGGCGAGATGCGGCCGGGGGTGGTCTACTCGGCGCCGGTGCTGGCGGCCCAGTTCGGCGTCTCCGCCACGCCGGTCCGCGAGGCCATGCTCGACCTGGCCAAGGCGGGCCTGGTGGAGGCCGTGCGCAACAAGGGCTTCCGGGTGACCGAGCTGTCCGAGCGCGACCTGGACGAGCTGACCGAGATCCGCGAGCTCATCGAGGTGCCGACGGTCGCCCGGATGGCCGACTCCGGCCGGGCCGCCGACTTCGAGCGGCTGCGCCCGGCCGCCGAGGAGATCCTCGCCGCCGCCCAGCGGGGCGACCTGCTCGCCTACGTCGACGCCGACCTGCGCTTCCACCTGGAGCTGCTCGGCCTGTCCGGCAACGGCCACCTGGTCGAGGTGGTCAAGGACCTGCGCACCCGCGCCCGCCTCTACGGCCTGTCACAGCTGTCGGAGCGCGGCATGCTGGCCGACTCCGCCAGGGAGCACCTGGCGCTGCTCGACGCGCTCAAGGGCGGCGACGAGCGAGCCGCCGAGCACATCATGAGCGAGCACATCCGGCACGTCAGGGGCATCTGGGCGGCCCGCGAGGGCTAGCGCCGCCGCACCGCCCTGGTGGTGCCGAGGCTGGCCGCGACGATGCACACCACGGCCACCCACTGCTGGACGTGCAGCACCTCGCTGAGCACCAGCACGCCGATCAGCGCGGCCGCGGCGGGCTCCAGGCTCATCAGGATGCCGAACACGTGCTTCGGCATCCGGCGCAGAGCGTTCAGCTCCAGCGAGTACGGGATCACCGACGACAGCAGCCCCACGCCCAGCCCGATCATCAGCAGCTCGGGCTGGAGCAGGTCGGCCCCGCCGGAGACGACCCCCACCGGCGCGACGACCACGGCCGAGACCACCATCGCGAACGCCAGCCCGGTCGTGCCGGGGAACCGGCTCCCGGCCGCCGCCGACAGCAGGATGTAGGCCGCCCAGCAGGCGCCCGCCGCCAGCGCGAACGCGATGCCCACCCAGCTCGCCGACGCCGACTCGCCCCAGGGCGCGAGCAGCACCACTCCGGTCCCGGCCAGCCCCACCCAGACCAGGTCGAGCCGCCGCCGGGAGGCGGCCACCGCCACGCCCAGCGGGCCGAGGAACTCGATGGCGACCGCGACCCCCATCGGCAGCCGCGCCAGGGCCTCGTAGAAGGTCAGGTTCATCAGCGCGAGCGTCACGCCGAACCCGATCCCCACGGCCCAGTCGCGCCACGCCATGCCCTTCAGCCTCGGCCGCGCCACCGCGCCGATGATCAGCGCGCCCATGGCGATGCGCAGGAACACCACCGCGCTCGGCGGCAGCGCCGTGAACAGCTGCTTGGCGAACCCGGCCCCGAGCTGCACCGAGAAGATCGCCAGCAGCACCAGCCCGGACGGCGGGATGGAGTCGGCGGCGGTGCGCAGCAGGTTCCCCGGCCGGGGCAGGCCGCGGTCGACCGGGTCGTCAAGGGTGAAGGCGGGCACGGAACTCCTCGTATCGGACACAACGCCCTGAAGCGTACCGACCTCGCCCGACATTCCTGTCAGAGGGTGTTTTACTGATCAATATCCCCTCAAACGGATGCAGGAGCACATGAGCGCCTCAGCCCCGCCCGTCACCCTCACCCGGCCGCCGGCCGCGCTCGCCGCCGCCTCGTTCGTCAGCAGTTTCGACCGCCTGGTCGTGACGCCGCTCCTGGTGCTGATCGCGGCCGAGCTGGAGGTCCCGCTGGCCACCGCGGTGGCCGTGGCCAGCGGCTACTACCTCGCCTACGGGGTGTCGCAGCCGGTCTGGGGGGTGCTGTCGGACCGGTTCGGGCGGGTGCGGGTGATGCGGCTGGCCCTGCTCGGCGCCGGGCTCGCGGGCCTGGCCTCGGCTGCCATGCCGGCGCTGCCCGCGCTCATCGTCGCCCGGGTCGCCGCGGGCGCCTGCTTCGGCGCGGTCATCCCCACGTCGCTGACGTACGTGGGGGACACGTTCCAGGTGTCGGTACGGCAGCGCGCCCTGTCCGACCTGATGGGCCTGATGGCGCTGGGCACCGCGCTGGCCACCGGGCTCGGCGGCGTGCTGGGCGACCTGGCCGGCTGGCGGGCGGCGTTCACCGTGCCCGCGGTGTGCGCGCTGGCCTGCGCCGTGGCGCTGCGGACGCTGCCCGAGCCGCCGCGCGCCGAGATCGGCGGCCTGGGCAGGCACGTCGGCGCGGTGCTGCGCCGCCCGTGGGCCCTGCTGGTGTTCGCGCTGGCGTTCGTCGAGGGCGCCGTGCTGCTCGGCATGCTGACGTTCCTGGCCACGGTCCTGCAGCACCAGGGCGTCTCCTCCGCCCTGGCCGGCCTGGCCGCGGCCGCCTACGGCCTGGGCGTCTACCTGTTCTCCCAGGTGGTCAAGCGGCTGGCGGGAGGCCGGCCGGTGTGGTCGCTCATCCTGATCGGCGGGGCCCAGATGTGCGCCGGGTACGCGATCGTGGCCGTGGAGGCGAACCTCGGCACGGTCGCGCTGACCGCGCTGCTGCTCGGGGGAGGCTGGTCGTTCATGCACTCGTCGTTGCAGACCTGGGCCACCTCGGTGGTGCCGCAGGCGCGCGGCACGACGGTCGCGTTCTTCGCGTCGTGCCTGTTCATGGGCAGCGCCGTCGCCTCGTGGGCGGCCGGTCCGCTGGCCGGGAGCGGATCGTACGGGCTGCTGTTCGGCCTGGCCGCGGCCGTCGCCGCGCCGCTCACGGTGGTCGCCGCGGTCAGCCGCCGCCGTTACGGCGCGCGCGCTCCCGAGGAGGACGCCGCGCCCCGCCCCGAATGATCACTCCCAGCGGAAGGTCCTGGCGGCCAGCACGAGGGAGACGACGGCCCACGCGGCCAGCACCGCCACCGCGGCCACCGGCAGCGCGCCGCCGCCGAGCACGGTGCGCAGGCCGCCTGTCAGCGCCGAGATCGGCAGCAGCTCCAGCACGGGCCGCACCGACTCGGGGAACTTCGCCAGCGGGAACACCACCCCGCCCGCCGCCAGCAGCAGCAGGTAGACCAGGTTGGCCGCGGCCAGCGTCGCCTCGGCCCGCAGCAGACCGGCCATGAGCAGCCCGAGCCCGCTGAAGGCGGCGGTGCCCAGCAGCACCAGCAGCGCGCAGCCCAGCACCGCGGCCACCGGCGAGCCCTGCGGGCTCCAGCCCAGCGACAGCGCCACCGCGACGAGCACCACCACCTGGACGGCCTCCACCGCGAGCACCGCCACCGTCTTGGCCAGCATCAGCCCGCCCCTGGACAGCGGGGTCGCGCCCAGTCGCTTCAGCACCCCGTAGCGCCGCTCGAACCCGGTCGCGATCGCCTGGCCGGTGAACGCGGTCGACATCACCGCCAGCGCCAGCACGCCCGGCGCCAGGAAGTCGACCCGGCTGCCGCCGCCCACGTCGATCAGCGGCGCCACCGAGAAGCCGACCAGCAGCAGCACCGGGATGATCATGGTGAGCAGGAGCTGCTCGCCGTTGCGCAGCATGCCGCGGATCTCGGCCCCCGCCTGCGCCAGCACCATCCGCGGGAACGGCGCCGCCCCCGGTGCGGGCGTGAAGTCGAGTGTGGGTGTCGTCACCGCAGCTCCCTGCCCGTCAGCTCCAGGAACACGTCTTCCAGCGTGCGCCGCTCGATGCGCAGGTCGTCGGCCGTCACGCCCTCCGCCGCGCACCACGCGGTCACGGTGGCCAGCAGCCCGGGGTCGACCTGCCCCTCGACGATGTAGTGGCCGGACGGCGACTCCTTGGCCGCGCTGCCGATCGGCAGCGCGTTGAGCAGCTCCTCCAGCGCCAGCCCCGGGCGGGCGCGGAACCGGAGCTGCCGCTCGGCCCCCGTCAGCGCGGCAGGGCTGCCCTCGGCCACCACCTGGCCCCTGTCGATGATCACCACGTGGTCGGCCAGCCGCTCCGCCTCGTCCATGTGATGGGTGGTCAGCACCACCGACACCCCGGCGGCGCGCAGCTCGCCCACCAGCTCCCAGCAGGCGTGCCGGGCCTGCGGGTCGAGCCCCGCCGTGGGCTCGTCGAGGAACACCAGCTCGGGCCTGCCGATGACGGCCGCGGCCAGCGACAGCCGCTGCTGCTGCCCGCCCGACAGGCGCCGGAACGGGGTCCGTACGTGATCGGAGAGGCCCAGCCTGGACAGCAGGGCGCCCGGATCCAGCGGCCGGGCGTGGAAGCGCGAGACCAGCCGGAGCCACTCGCCGCAGCGCGCGGCGGGCGGCACGCCGCCCGACTGCGGCATGACGCCGACCCGGGGGCGTAGCGCGGCCGAGTCGGGCGGCAGGCCCAGCACCCGCACCGTGCCGCCGTCGGCCGTGCGGAACCCCTCGCAGATCTCCACCGTCGAGGTCTTGCCCGCGCCGTTGGGGCCGAGGACGGCCGTCACCGCGCCGCGGGCGGCGCTCAGCGTGAGCCCGTCGATCGCGGCGGTGCTTCCGTACCGCTTCACGAGGTCGACGATCTCGACGGCTGGGGATGTCATGAGCACGAGTCTAGGGACCGCCGGGGGTGGTTCGCCGGTCAGCCCCGCGTCGGCTTGTCAGGGAGGTTTCACCTACGAACGATACGTTTACCGGAAATTTCCGGAAACCGGGAATGAGTATTACCAGAAAAGGGTTTAGTCCTCTCGGTTCATGTCCGCATCTCACATTTTGGCCCGCATGGAGAGGTAAACGCGCATGTCCGTGGCAGAAGCCGCGCAACCGGTCGTCCAGGAGAGCCGCCGCCGCGCGGGGCTCCTGCTCTTCATCCTCGGGGCGCTCTCCGCGATCGGGCCCCTGTCCATCGACATGTACCTGCCCGCGCTGCCGGCCATCACCGAGGAGATGCTCAGCGTCCCCGCCCAGGTCCAGCTCACGCTGACGGCCTGCCTCGTCGGCGTGTCCGTCGGTCAGGTGGTGGCCGGGCCGCTCAGCGACGTGCGCGGCCGGCGGGTGCCGCTGATCGTCGGCGTGGGCGGGTTCATGGTGGCGTCGCTCCTGTGCGCGTTCGCCCCGTCCGTGCCCGTGCTCATCGCGCTGCGGCTGGTGCAGGGCATGCTCGGCGGCGCGGCCCTGGTCATCGTGCGCGCCGTGGTGCGCGACCTGTACGACGGCGCCGCCATCGCCCGCATCTTCGCCAGCCTCATGCTGGTCAGCGGCCTGGCGCCGATCCTGGCGCCGATCGCCGGGGCGCAGCTGCTGGAGTTCACCTCGTGGCGGGGCGTGTTCGTGGCGCTGAGCCTGGCCGGGCTCGTGCTGATGCTGGCCGTGCTGGCGGGGGTGCGCGAGACGCTCCCGGCCGACCAGCGGGAGAGCGGCGGGTTCAGGCACACCCTGCGCAGCTTCCGGCGCCTGCTGGGCGACCGGCCGTTCATGGGCTGCGCGCTGAGCGCCGGGCTCGCGTTCGGCGCCATGTTCGCCTACATCTCCGGCTCGCCGTTCGTCCTCCAGGACGTGTACGGGGCCTCGCCGCAGCAGTACTCGCTCATCTTCGGGCTCAACGCGTTCGGCCTGATCGCCATGTCGCAGGTCGGCGGGCGCCTGGCCGGTCGGGTGCCGCAGGTCCGGCTCATCCTCGCCGGTCTGGGCGTCGCCCTGGCCGGTGGGGCGCTCCTGCTGCTGGCCGTCGTCATCGGGCTCGGGCTGACCGGGGTCGTGGCCGGGCTGTTCGTCATCATGTGCGGCCAGGGCCTGATCCTGCCGGGCACCGGCGCGCTGGCCCTGGCCGGCCAGCCGCCGCAGGTGGCCGGAGCGGCCTCCGCGCTGCTCGGCGTGCTGCAGTTCGCGCTGGGCGCGGTCGCGGCTCCGTTCGTCGGGCTGTTCGGCGCGGACACGGCGCTGCCCATGGCCGTCGTCATGACCGGCCTGTTCGCCTGTTCCGCCGTGGTTTTCGCGATCATGGCCCCGAAGTCTGTTAGGTAAGCCTTACCTGAGTGAGAAATTGCATTGACCCGCTGCTCGGAACCGTTTGTGGACCGGGAAGGAATTAGGGCACACTGATGTTGTGAAAAACGTGCCCTTGATAGAGCCAGGCAGCGAGCGCAGCACCCGTGCGCGCGTCGCCCGGCTCATTCTGGAGCACGGGCCCATCGCCGCGTCGGCGCTGGGCGAGCGGCTCGGGCTCACGCCCGCGGCCGTCCGCCGCCACCTCGACGCGCTGCTCGCCGACGGGATGATCGAACCCCGTACGGTGCGGCCGCGCGGTCAGCGGGGGCGCGGGCGTCCGGCCAAGCTGTTCGCCATCACCGACGCGGGGCGCAGCGCCTTCGAGCACGCCTATGACGACCTGGCCGGGAGCGCGCTGCGTTTCCTGGCCGCGCGTCTGGGGGAGGAGGCGGTGGCCGACTTCGCCCGCACACAGGTCTCAGGCCTGCTGCGGCGGCTGGAGCCGGTCATGCGGCAGGTGCCACCCGACCAGCGCGTCCAGGTGCTGGCCCAGGCTCTGTCCGCGGAGGGCTACGCCGCCTCGGCCACCAAGGCCAAGTCGGGCGGCGACCAGCTCTGCCAGCACCACTGCCCGGTGGCCCACGCGGCCGCGGAGTTCCCGCAGCTGTGCGAGGCCGAGACGGAGGCGTTCGCGCAGCTGCTCGGCACCCCCGTGCAGCGGCTGGCCACGATCGCGCACGGCGACGGGGTCTGCACCACGCACGTGAGCCCTCAGACGCTGGGGGTCCCACATAGAGCAACTGCCGAGAAAAGCACTCGCGAGAAGAGCAAGGAGACCGGAGGGTGACTGTCACCGACCGCCCGGAGCTGGAAGGCCTCGGGAATTACAAGTTCGGCTGGGCCGACCCCGACGCCGCCGGCGCGGCGGCCAAGCGAGGCCTGTCCGAGGAGGTCGTACGCGACATCTCCACGCTGAAGAACGAGCCGGAATGGATGCTCGACCTTCGCCTGAAGGGCCTCCGCCTGTTCGACAGGAAGCCGCTGCCGACATGGGGCTCCGACCTCACCAGCATCGACTTCGACAACATCAAGTACTTCGTGCGTTCGACGGAGAAGCAGGCGACGTCCTGGGACGAGCTGCCCGCCGACATCAAGAACACCTACGACAAGCTCGGCATCCCCGAGGCGGAGAAGCAGCGCCTCATCGCCGGCGTCGCCGCCCAGTACGAATCCGAGGTCGTCTACCACAAGATCCGTGAGGACCTCGAGGAGAAGGGCGTCATCTTCGTCGACACCGACACGGGCCTGAAGGAGCACGAGGAGCTCTTCAAGGAGTACTTCGGCTCCGTCATCCCGGTCGGCGACAACAAGTTCGCCGCGCTCAACACCTCCGTGTGGTCCGGTGGCTCGTTCATCTACGTGCCGCCGAACGTCGAGGTCGAGATCCCGCTGCAGGCCTACTTCCGGATCAACACCGAGAACATGGGCCAGTTCGAGCGGACCCTGATCATCGTCGACGAGAACAGCTACGTCCACTACGTCGAGGGCTGCACCGCGCCGATCTACTCGTCCGACTCGCTCCACTCCGCGGTCGTCGAGATCATCGTGAAGAAGAACGCCCGCTGCCGTTACACGACCATCCAGAACTGGTCCAACAACGTCTACAACCTGGTCACCAAGCGCGCCGTCGCCTACGAGGGCGCGACCATGGAGTGGATCGACGGCAACATCGGCTCCAAGGTCACGATGAAGTACCCCGCCGTCTACCTCATGGGCGAGCACGCCAAGGGCGAGACCCTGAGCGTCGCGTTCGCGGGCGAGGGCCAGCACCAGGACGCCGGGTCCAAGATGGTCCACCTCGCCCCGCACACCAGCTCCACCGTCATCTCCAAGTCGGTGGCGCGCGGCGGCGGACGCACCTCCTACCGCGGTCTCGTGCAGATCGAGGAGGGCGCCCACGGCAGCGCCAGCACCGTCAAGTGCGACGCCCTGCTCGTCGACCAGATCAGCCGCTCCGACACCTACCCGTACGTCGACGTCCGCGAGGACGACGTCTCGATGGGCCACGAGGCCACGGTCTCCAAGGTCAGCGAGGACCAGCTGTTCTACCTCATGAGCCGCGGGCTCGACGAGGACGAGGCGATGGCGATGATCGTGCGCGGCTTCGTCGAGCCGATCGCGCGCGAGCTGCCCATGGAGTACGCGCTCGAGCTCAACCGGCTGATCGAGCTGCAGATGGAAGGAGCCGTCGGCTGATGGGCCTGAACGAGAAGCCCCTGTCGACCCTGCACGAGAAGGCGTCGTACGACCTGGCCGACTTCGAGGTGCCGGCCGGGCGCGAGGAGGCGTGGCGCTTCACCCCGCTCTCGCGCCTGAAGGGCCTGCACGACGGCAAGGCCGTCGCGGAGGGCCACGTCAAGGTCGACGTGGACGCCGCGCCCGAGGTCACCGTCGAGACCGTGGGTCGCGACGACCCGCGGCTCGGCAAGGTCTACGTGCCCGCCGACCGGGTCAGCGCGCAGGCGTTCAACGCCTTCGAGAAGGCGACCGTGCTCACGGTGGCGCGCGAGGCCGTCACGTCCAAGCCGACCGTCGTCACGCTCACCGGCGCCGGCGACGGCGCCGCGTACGGTCACCTGCTGGTCCAGGTCGAGCCGATGGCCGAGGCCGTGATCGTGCTCGACCACCAGGGCAGCGCGGTCTACGCCGACAACGTGGAGTTCGCCGTCGGCGACGGCGCCACGCTGCGCGTGGTCAGCCTGCAGGACTGGCAGGACGACGCCGTCCACGTCAGCCACCACCACGCCAGGCTCGGCAGGGACGCCACCTTCCGCAGCTTCGTGGTGACGCTCGGCGGCGACCTGGTCCGGCTGTCGCCCAGCGTGTCCTACGACGGGCCCGGCGGCGACGCCGACCTGACCGGCGTCTACTTCGTCGACGCCGGTCAGCACCTGGAGCACCGCCTCCTGGTCGACCACTCGCAGCCCAACTGCAAGAGCAACGTCGACTACCGCGGCGCACTCCAGGGCGAGGACGCGCACGCCGTCTGGATCGGCGACGTGATCATCCGGGTCGCGGCCGAGGGCACCGACACCTACGAGCTCAACCGCAACCTCATCCTCACCGACGGCGCCCGCGCCGACTCGGTGCCCAACCTGGAGATCCTCACCGGCGAGGTGGCCGGCGCGGGGCACGCCTCCACGTCCGGCCGGCTCGACGACGAGCACCTGTTCTACCTCCAGGCTCGGGGCATCCCGTACGACGAGGCGCGCCGCCTGGTCATCAGGGGCTTCCTCGGCCAGCTCGTCGAGAAGATCCAGATCCAGGAGATCCGCGACCGCGTCATGGCGGCGCTGGAGGCGGAGCTCGCCCGATGAGTTTCGAGAAGGTCTGCCAGATCGGCGACATCCCCGACGGTGGCGTCATCGCCGTCGAGCTCGGCGAGACGCCGGTGGCGCTGGTGCGCAAGGGCGGCGACGTGTTCGCCCTGCACGATGTCTGCTCCCACGCCGAGGTGCGGCTCAGCGAGGGTGACGTCTACGACGGCACGCTCGAGTGCTGGCTGCACGGCTCGTGTTTCGACATCCGCACCGGCAAGCCCACCGGCCCGCCCGCCACCAAGCCCGTGAACGTCTACACAGTCAAGATCGACGGCGACGACGTGCTCGTCTCGCTCTCGAAGGAGTCCTAAGCAATGTCCACCCTTGAGATCCGTGACCTGCAGGTCGCCGTCGAGGACAAGGAAATCCTGCGCGGCGTCAACCTGACCGTGAAGTCGGGCGAGACCCACGCCATCATGGGCCCCAACGGCTCCGGCAAGTCCACGCTCGCCTACGCGATCGCCGGTCATCCGAAGTACACGATCACCGGCGGTCAGGTGCTGCTCGACGGCGTCGACCTGCTGGAGCTGTCGGTCGACGAGCGGGCCCGCGCGGGCCTGTTCCTGGCCATGCAGTACCCCGTCGAGGTCCCCGGCGTGTCGGTGTCCAACTTCCTGCGCTCGGCCGTCACCTCCGTCCGCGGCGAGGCGCCCAAGCTGCGCCAGTTCGCCAAGGACCTGAAGAACGGCATGGACGCGCTCGCCATCGACGGCTCCTTCGCCCAGCGCAACCTCAACGAGGGCTTCTCCGGCGGCGAGAAGAAGCGCCACGAGATCCTCCAGCTGGAGCTGCTCAAGCCGAAGATCGCGGTGCTCGACGAGACCGACTCCGGGCTCGACGTCGACGCGCTGCGCGTGGTGTCGGAGGGCATCAACCGCTTCCGCGAGTCCGGCGAGACCGGCGTCCTGCTGATCACGCACTACACTCGCATCCTGCGCTATGTGAAGCCCGACTTCGTGCACGTCTTCGCCAACGGCAAGATCGTCGAGGAGGGCGGGCCGGAGCTGGCGGACAAGCTCGAGTCCGAGGGCTACGAGCAGTACACGAAGGCATCTGCATGACTCAGACCAGCTTTGACGTGGAGAGGATCAGGAAGGACTTCCCGGTTCTCTCCCGCGAGCTGCCCGGCGGGCGCCCGCTCGTCTATCTCGACTCGGGCAACTCTTCCCAGAAGCCCACACAGGTCATCGAGACCATGCGCGAGCACCTGGCGCTGCACTACAGCAACGTGGGGCGTGCCATGCACGCCCTGGGCGCCGAGTCCACCGAGGCCTACGAGAGCGCCCGCGACAAGATCGCCGCTTTCGTCGGCGCTCCCTCGCGTGACGAGGTCGTCTTCACCAAGAACGCCTCCGAGGCGCTCAACCTGGTCGCCTACTCCTTCGGCAACCCGGCCAACACCGACGACCGCTTCCGGCTCGGTCCCGGTGACGAGATCGTCATCTCCGAGATGGAGCACCACTCCAACATCGTGCCGTGGCAGCTGCTCGCGCAGCGCACCGGCGCGACGCTGAGGTGGTTCGGCGTCACCGACGAGGGCCGGCTCGACTTGTCCGGGCTCGACGACCTGGTCACCGAGCGGACGAAGATCATTTCGATCGCTCACCAGTCGAACGTCCTCGGCACCGTCAACCCGGTCGGCGACGTGCTGGCCCGCGCCCGGCAGGCCGGCGCGCTGGTGATGCTGGACGCCTCCCAGTCGGTGCCCCACCACCCGGTGGACGTGGCCGCGCTGGGCGTCGACTTCGTCGCCTTCACGGGCCACAAGATGGTCGGCCCCTCCGGCATCGGCGTGCTGTGGGGCCGGGGCGAGCTGCTCGAGGCCATGCCCCCGTTCCTGGGCGGCGGGGAGATGATCGAGGCGGTCTGGATGGACCGCTCGACCTACGCCCCCATCCCGCACAAGTTCGAGGCCGGCACGCCGCCGATCGTCGAGGCCATCGGCCTCGGCGCGGCCGTCGACTACCTCAGCGGGGTCGGCATGGCGGCCGTCGAGGCCCACGAGCGCGAGCTCGCCGCGTACGGCCTCGACGCGCTGCGTGAGCTGCCGGGGCTGCGGCTGATCGGCCCCGACTCGCTGGAGATGCGCGGCGGCACGCTCGCGTTCACGCTGGACGGCATACACCCGCACGACGTGGGGCAGATCCTCGACGACGCGTTCGGCGTCGCGGTGCGCGTCGGTCACCACTGCGCGCGCCCGCTGCACCTGCGGTTCGGAATACCGGCGACCACGCGGGCGTCGTTCTATCTGTACAACACCACGGGCGAGATCGACGCCCTGGTGCGCGGCCTCCACCACGTCCAGAAAGTGTTCGCATAGCGATGATCGGCGAGTCGATGTACCAGGAGCTGATCCTGGAGCACTACAAGCACCCGCAGGGGCGGGGGCTGCGCGAGCCGTACGACGCCGAGGTTCACCACGTGAACCCGACGTGCGGCGACGAGATCACGCTGCGGGTCAGGGTGGGCGAGGCCGGCAAGATCGAAGACGTCTCCTACGACGGTCAGGGCTGCTCCATCAGCCAGGCCGCGGCCTCGGTGCTGCACGAGCTGACGACCGGCTCGACCGTACGGGAGACCCTGTCCGTGGTGGACGAGTTCACCCGCCTCATGCAGGGCAGGGGGCAGGTGGAGCCTGACGAGGACGTGCTCGGCGACGCGGTGGCGTTCGCCGGGGTGGCCAAATTCCCCGCGCGCGTCAAGTGCGCGCTGCTGTCATGGATGGCCTACAAGGACGCTGTGGTGAGGAGTGCTGCACAATGAGCAAGCCTGTCGAGACCCCGACCGGCTTCGACGGTGACGCGACCGTCGAGGAATTGATGGAGGCGCTCAAGGACGTCGTCGACCCCGAGCTCGGCATCAACGTCGTCGACCTCGGCCTGATCTACGGCCTCAACCTCGATCCCGGCCAGGACGGCAAGCCCGTCGCCACCATCGACATGACCCTGACCAGCGCGGCCTGCCCGCTGACCGACGTCATCGAGGACCAGGCGCACTCCGCGCTCGACGGCATGGTCTCCGACGTGAAGATCAACTGGGTCTGGCTGCCGCCGTGGGGCCCTGACAAGATCACCGACGAGGGCCGCGACCAGCTTCGTATGCTAGGCTTCAACGTCTGATCTTTTCTGCTGGAGGCTGGCGCCTCGGCGCCGGCCGCTTCAGCATGCCGGAGGTCCCCGGAAAGTCCGGAGATCCTCCTCGGGAATAAGCGTGATCTCTCCCGTGTTGGCACCCAAGGACACCTGACGCCTCATCGCGCGTCCCGCGCCGCCTGCGGCCGGCGCCCTCAGGTGCGCCTTCCCCCAAGCTCCGCCCCGATGGCGGGCGCACTGCAATGTGTACGGCAATGTCGCCGTACGTCCTGGCTCGTCCTTTCGCAGAAGTGACGTGCCACTTCGACTGAAAGGCACGAATTTCGTGACCATGCTTGACGCTGTCCTGCCCGAGACGACCCCCGAGCAGGGCCCGTCCGAGTTCGAGCTGCTCGGCCTGCCCAAGCCGCTCGTGAACGGCCTGGCCAGGCAGGGCATCGGCTCCCCGTTCCCCATCCAGAGCGCGGCCATCCCGGACGTGCTCGCCGGCGCCGACGTGCTCGGCCGCGGCCAGACCGGCTCCGGCAAGACCCTCGCCTTCGGCCTCCCCATGATGGCCCGCATCTCCGGCGTCAAGCCGGCCCCCGGACGCCCCCGCGCGATGGTCCTCGTCCCCACCCGCGAGCTCGCCCTCCAGGTGCACGACGCCCTCGAACCCCTCGGCCGCGGCCTCGGCCTGCGCATGAAGGTCGTCGTCGGCGGCATGTCCATGGGCAAGCAGATCGAGGCGCTGCGCCGCGGCGTCGACGTCCTCATCGCCACCCCCGGCCGGCTCGGCGACCTGATCCGCCAGGGCGAGTGCTCGCTGGAGGACATCGAGATCAGCGTCCTGGACGAGGCCGACCACATGTGTGACCTCGGCTTCTTCCCGGTGGTGACGGAGCTGCTCGCGCAGACCCCGCCCGGCGGGCAGCGGCTGCTGTTCTCCGCCACCCTCGACGGCGACGTCGACAAGCTCGTCCGGCGCTTCCTCAAGGACCCGATCAGCCACTCCGTCGCGCCCGCCACCTCGCCCGTGGACACGATGGAGCACCACGTGCTGCAGGTGACCCGCGACGACAAGTTCGACATCACCGCCGAGATCGCCAACCGTGAGGGCCGCACGATCATCTTCGTGCGCACCCAGCACGGCGTCGACCGCCTCTGCAAGCAGCTGGCCAGGGTCGGCGTCAAGGCCGGCGGCCTGCACGGCGGCAAGCGCCAGAACCAGCGCACCCGCATCCTGGCCGAGTTCCGCGAGGGCTCCGTCAACGTGCTCGTCTGCACCGACGTCGCCGCCCGCGGCATCCACGTCGACAACATCAGCCTGGTGCTGCACGTGGACCCGCCCCAGGACAGCAAGAGCTACCTGCACCGGGGCGGCCGCACGGCCCGCGCCGGCGAGAAGGGCACCGTCGTCACGCTGGTGCTGCCGAACGAGCGCCGCTCCACCGAGTCGCTGACCCGGCGGGCCGGCATCCACCCGTTCCGCCTCAAGGCGACCCCCGGCCACCCGAGGGTGGCGGAGGTCACCGGCGCTCGCATGCCGAGCGGCGAGTCGATCCCCGTGTGGGAGCCGGACGTCCGCAAGCCCCTGCGCCCGCGCCGCGACAACCACAACGGCCGCTCCCGCCGTCCCCGTCGCGACTTCGACGGCGAGCGCCGTCCCCGGCGTCACGAGGACGGTTTCTCCGGCCCCCGGCGTCACGAGGACGGCTTCTCGGGTCAGCGCCGCCACGAGGGCGAGCGGCCGTTCGGCGGCCCGCGCCGCCACGACGGCGGAGACGCGCAGCCGCGCGGCTTCGGTGAGGACCGCCGCGACCGCCCCTTCCGCGAGGGCGACCGTCCCCGTGGCGGTGGCTACCGTGACGACCGTCCCAGCGGTGGTTACCGCGACGACCGTCCCGCCCGCGACGGTGACCGTCCCCGTGGCGGCGGTTACCGTGACGACCGCGGGACGCGAGGCGGCGGGTTCCGTCCCGACGACCGCGGCAACCGCTACTCCGCCGACCGCGGCCGCCCCTCCACGGGTGACCGCGACCGCGGCGGATACCGCTCCGACGACCGTCCCCGCGACGGCTACCGTCCCGGCAACTTCCGCTCGGACGACCGCGGCACCAGGGGCGGCGGCTACCGCCGCGGCAGCTCCGGCCGCAGCTTCGACCGCTGACCCACACCGCCCGTGACGGGTTCCGTCCATCCGACGGGGCACGCAAGGCCAGACCATACGAGCACCCCCGCGCCATTCACCCGAACGGCGCGGGGGTGTTCGTGTGTGCGGAGGTGTGGGTCAGTGGTGTGTACGGCGGGTCGTGGGTGATGTGATGGGCGGGCCCGCACGACCGCAAGTCATGCGAGCGCCCCCGTTCCGTTCAGTCGAACGGTGCGGGGGTGTTCGCGTGCGCGGAGATGTTGGTCAGTGGTGTGTACGGCGGGTCGCGGGTGATGTGTTCGGCGGGGCGCGCACGACCGCAAGTCATGCGAGCGCCCCCGTTCCGTTCAGTCGAACGGTGCGGGGGTGTTCGCGTGCGCGGAGATGTGGGTCAGTGGGGTGTACGGGCGTGGCTTGCACGACCGGGGGCATGCAGGGTGGCATTCGAGTTCCCGCTCCGTTCGTCCGAAGGGGTGCTCGCGGGTGCGGACGGTGGTGATGCCGGTCAGGCGTCGGCGGTGTGCGGGTGAGGGAGGCGAGACGGCGGGTCGTGAAAGCGATCGCGGGCTGGGGCGCCGGTGTGGGTGCGGAGCGGGTGCCGCTTGTTCGCGGGTACTGGTCGGAGGGGGCGCGGGGCGGCTGGTCGGCTGGGCAGAGGTGTTATGGCCTGGGTAGGAGGCGGCGGGGCGTGTTGTTCGCGCTCGCGAGCTGCGGACCGGGTGTTGTGGCCGGGGTGTGGGGCGGCGGGTTGTGTTGATCGCGCTCGCGAGCTGCGAGCCGGGTGTCATGGCCGGGGGGTGGGGCGGCGGGCTTGGTTGGCTTCGCGGACGATGGCCCAGGCGTCCGCGACCGGGCCCAGGTGGCGGAGCTTGTCGGGGTTGATCACTGCGCGGATCGTCTGGACGCGGCCGGAGAGGATGTCGAGGGTCAGGGTGTTGACGATCCTGCCGTCCCGGTCGCGGAAGATCGCGCCCGGCTGGCCGTTGACCTCGTGCGGCTGCACCACGCCGCCGATGCGGACGAACGGCCCGGCGATCCCGGCCAGGACCCTGGCCACCTTGCCGGCGCCGAAGACGCCCGTGCCCCACAGCGGGGCGTTGCCGCCGCTGTCGCCGACCATCCGCACGTCGGCGGCGAGCAGGTCGCGCAGCCCGTCGACGTCCCCGTCACGGAAGGCGTCGAAGAACCGTCCGGCGAGCTCGTCCCGCTCACGGCGGTCGGTCTCGAACCGGGCGCGTCCCGCCTCCATGTGACGGCGCGCCCGCACGGCGAGCTGGCGGCACGCCGCCTCCGAGCGCCCCACCGCCGCGGCGACCTCGCCGAAGCCGAACCCGAACACCTCCCGCAGCACGAAGACCGCCCGCTCCAGCGGGCTGAGCCGCTCCAGCAGCAGCAGGGCCGCCATCGACAGCGAGTCGGCCAGCTCCGCCGACCGCTCCGGATCCTCGTAGGGGTCGGCCAGCAGCGGCTCGGGGAACCACCGGCCGGTGTACTGCTCCCGCCTGACGCGGGCCGAGCGCAGCACGTCGATCGCGATCCTGGACACCGTGGCCGCCAGGAACGCCTTGGCCGACGCCGGTCGCCCGGGGTAGGCGTCGTAGCGCAGCCAGGCCTCCTGGACCGCGTCCTCGGCCTCGCCCACGCTGCCCAGGATCCGATAGGCGATCGAGAACAGCAGCGGCCGCAGCTCCTGGAACTCCTCCGCCCTGGTCACGCCAGCTCCTCCTTGAAGCCCAGACGCCAGGAGGGGTGGCGCAGCCGCCAGCCGAGCTCCCGCTTGGCCTTGGCGTTGGAGAAGCCGCGCCCCTCGGTCATCATCGCCACCGCGGTCCTCCCGGCCAGCGGCCTGGCCAGCCAGACCGGGATCCGCATCGGCGGTTTGGCCCCCGCGCACGCGGCCAGATAGGGCAGCCACTCGCGCGCCGGGGCCGGCTCGTCGTCGACGATGTTGAACACGCCCCTCGCCCGCTGTTCCACGGCCAGGACGGTGGCCTCGGCCGCGTCGTCGAGATGCACCCACGAACTGTAGCCGCCGCCGTCGCCGATGACCGGATACTGCCGCTTGCGCACCAGCTCGACCTGGGCGTCGGTGGCCCCGGGCCCGTAGAAGGCGCCGTAGCGCAGGACCGCGCCCCCGGCCGCGGCGACCACCTGTTCGAGGTGGCGGATCGCCGCCGCCCCCTGGCCCGTGCTCGTCGGGTCCAGCGGATCCTCCTCCGTCTTCACCCACCCGCCCGTACGGATGCCGTTCCACGAGGCGTAGCTCTGCGCGACGACATGGGAGACGCCGGTCGCCTCGGCGGCGGCCAGCAGGTGGTCCGTCCCCTCGGTGCGCAGCCGGTTGGTGGTGGCGAACCAGCGGTCGAAGTGCTTGATGTCGGGCTTGCCGCCGATCGCGGTCATCTGGTGCACGATCACGTCCGGCCGGGCCCTGGCCACCGCCTCGCCGACCGCTTCCGCGTCCAGCCCGTCCATCACGACCGCCTCGGCGCCGAGGCGCTCCAGGAGGCCCAGCTTGCCCGCGCCCGTCGTCGTCGCCGTCACCTGGTGGCCGCGCGCCACGAGCCGCCGCACCAGCCGCCGTCCCAGCACCCCGGCCCCGCCGGCCACGAACACCCGCATGACCATCACCTTTCCCACGTCACTGGCTGTTTCCGCCACCCGGGACGAGACAGCACAGCCGTCTGTGACATCGGCCGTCCATGTCACAGCGCGGCCGGCCTGTCTCGTCCCGGGGCGGACAGACTCACTGAGACAGGAGCTTGGCCATGGACGAGTGGAACACACACCGGAAGATCGCCCTGATCACCGGGGCGAACAAGGGGATCGGCCGGGCGACCGCGGAGCGACTCGCCGAACTGGGCGTGACGGTCCTGATCGGCGCCAGGAACGCGCGGCGCGGCGAGGAGGCCGCGGCGGCGGTGCGCGCGGGAGGCGGCGACGCGCACGCCGTCACCCTCGACGTCACCGACCTCGCCACCGTCGAGGCGGCCGCCGGATGGGTCGAGGAGCGGTTCGGCCGCCTCGACGTGCTGGTCAACAATGCCGCCATCACCGGCTCCGACCAGGTCCCGCCCGAGGACGCCGTCGACCAGATCCCCAGCGGCGTCGACCTGGACATGGTCCGGTCGGTGTTCGAGACCAACGTCTTCGGGGTGATCGCGGTCACCAACGCCATGCTGCCGCTGCTGCGGCGGTCGCCGGCGCCGCGGATCGTCAACCTCAGCAGCGGCGGCGGGTCGCTGGCCCTCAACAGCGAGCCGGGCGGCCCGCTGAGCGGGCTGCCGCAGTCGGCCGCGTACTCGCCCTCCAAGACCGCGCTGAACGCGCTGACCGTGCAGTACGCCAACGAGCTGCGGAAGGACGGCATCCTGGTCAACGCCGCGGCCCCCGGCTACGTCGCCACGGACATCAACGACCACCGCGGGTTCCTCACCCCCGCGCAGGGCGCGACGGTCGTGGTACGACTGGCGACGCTGGACGCGGACGGGCCGACCGGTGGGTTCTTCAGCGAGGACGGCCCCGTGCCCTGGTGACTGCCGGTTGAACGGACCACCCCACCCGAGAGGCCGGGCGCGACGCGCCAGGGAACGCGCCCGGCCGCGGGTGAGTCCGGTGCCTGGCGCAGACTAGGCTTGAGTAGCATTCCTGCCGAACGACGAGAGAGATCATGAAGACCTTCGAAGAGCTGTTCGCCGAGCTGTCCGAGAAGGCGCAGACCCGGCCCGCGGGCTCGGGCACCGTGGCCGCGCTCGACGCCGGCGTCCATGCCATCGGCAAGAAGGTCGTCGAGGAGGCCGCCGAGAGCTGGATGGCCGCCGAGCACGAGTCGAACGACCGGGCCGCCGAGGAGATCTCGCAGCTCCTCTACCACGTGCAGGTGCTGATGATCGCGAAGGGCATCGGGCTCGACGAGGTGTACAAGCATCTCTAGGGCGCCCCGCGCCCGCCTCCGCCCGTCCCGCACGTTTCGCGACCCATCCGAGGACCACTGACATGCTACGTCTGGCCGTACCCAACAAGGGCGCTCTCAGCGAGGCCGCCCAGACCATGCTCAAGGAGGCCGGCTACCGGCCCCGCAGAGACAGCAAGGAGCTGTTCGTCGTCGACGAGGCGAACGGCTGCGAGCTGTTCTTCCTGCGCCCCCGCGACATCGCCGTCTACGTCGGCGAGGGCACGCTCGACGCCGGCATCACCGGCAGGGACATGCTCATCGACTCCGGCGCGCCCGTCGAGGAGATCATGCCGCTCGGCTTCGGCGCCTCCACCTTCCGGCTGGCCGCCAAGGCCGGCACCCTGACCAGCGTGCACGACCTGCAGGGGCTGCGGGTGGCCACCTCCTACACCGGGCTGCTCGAGAAGTACCTGTCCGACCAGGGCGTCGACGCCCGCGTGATCAAGCTCGACGGCGCCGTCGAGACCGCCATAAGGCTGGGCGTCGCCGACGCGGTGGCCGACGTGGTCGAGACCGGCACCACCCTGCGCAACGTCGGGCTGGAGGTGTTCGGCGAGCCGATCATGCGCTCCGAGGGCGTGCTGATCAAGCGGAACGGCACCCCCGACTCGC
The DNA here is from genome assembly GCF_039540635.1 of Nonomuraea ferruginea. NCBI lineage: Bacteria > Bacillati > Actinomycetota > Actinomycetes > Streptosporangiales > Streptosporangiaceae > Nonomuraea > Nonomuraea ferruginea. The sequence goes on from NZ_BAABFD010000015.1 coordinate 78,779, forward strand.
CCGCCATGCAGCAGATCGTCCGCCGTATCCAGGGCGTGGTGCACGCCCGCGACTTCGTCATGATGGACTACGACATCCGCGCCGAGCGGATCGAGGAGGCCATCGCGCTCACGCCCGGCATGGAGGGGCCGACGGTCTCGCCGCTGCACCGCGAGGGCTGGGTGGCCGTCCGCGCGATGGTCCGCCGCCAGGGCCACCAGCAGGTCATGGACAAACTGTGGGACCTCGGCGCCCGCGCCATCCTCGTCACCGACATCTACGCCTGCCGCCTCTAGTAGCGCAACCCGTAGTCGAAGCGGCGGGCCGGCGAAACGCGTGCCCGAGGCGGGAACCCTCACGGGCGGCCAGCAGGACGTCAGGCGAGTCCTTTCACCGCTTCGACGGCGTGGTCGACCTGCTCGGGCGTGGTGACGATGCTGGTGCCGAAACGCAGCAGCGACGGCACGTACGGGGTGGTGGAGGCGATGACCTTGCGCCCGTGCAGGCGGGACACCGCCTGGGCCGCGTCCATGCCGTCGATCGAGCAGCACACGAGCCCCGCCGAGAGGCCGGGGGAGTCGGGGGTGGCCAGCCGGACGTGCGGGAGCGCGCTCAGGCCGCTCTTGAGCCGGGTGGCCAGCTCCTGGGTGCGCCGCTGGATGCGGTCCTTGCCGATCGCCTTCTGGAAGTTGAACGCCTGCGTCATCGCCCACCGGTGCTCGAACGCCTTGTAGCCGCCCGGCGTGGCCAGGTCGGCCGTGGTCTCGGCCGGCCCCTCGCCGCGCTGCCAGGCCACGAACGAGGACCGCCCGAAGCCGGGGATGACCGGGGCGAGCGCGTCCCAGGCCCGGCCCCACAGGATGCCGGTGCCGCGCGGCCCGAACAGCCACTTGTGCGTGCCGCTGGCCATGAAGTCGCAGCCCAGGTCGCCCATCTCGTCGGCCATCGCGCCGAACCCGTGCACGCCGTCGACGCACAGCAGCGCCCTGTCGGCCTCGTCGCGGCCCCGGTTGGCCTCGGCCAGCATGTCGGCGATGGCCCGGATCGGCAGCCGCACCCCCGTGCTGGAGTGCACCCACGTCACCGCCACCACGCGGGTGCGCGGCCCCAGGCCGTCCTTGATCGCCTCGACGATCCTGGCCTCCGACGCCTGGGCCGGGTCGTCGTACAGCCTGACCCTGCGCACCTTCGCGCCGGTGCGGTCGGCGAGCAGCCGCACCCCCTCGTGGGTGGCGAGGAAGTCGTGCTCGGTGGTGAGCACGTCCTGGCCGTCCTTGAGACGCATGCCTGAGTAGAGCAGGCCCAGGCCCATCGTGGTGCTGTCGGTGAGCGCGAGCTGCCGGGCGTCGGCGCCGACGAAGCGCGCGGCCGTCTCCCGTACGGTGGCGTCAGGAGAGGCGTTGCCGGCGGGCAGGTAGTGCGGGTCGGCGTCCAGGCCCGCGCGGTGCCGCTCGATCGCCGCCCGCACCGGGGCCGGCGCGGGGGCCAGCACGAACGCCGCGAACTGCCCGTACGCCGGATCGAGCGTGAACTGCGCGCGCACCGACTCCCAGTCGTCCGCGTCGAAGGCCGGAGACGGCTCGGGGGCGGGGGAGGAGGTGCAGGCCGCCACCCCGGCGAGCATCCCCGCGCCGAGCACCGCCCGTCTGTTCAGCTGCCGCGTCACGCTCCCTTCCTATCCCGGGACGCGCCGATCTGCCCAGAGCGCCGGGCGAGTCGTTACCTGCCTGATCAGGTCCGAGATCCGGACGATGCCGAGGCAGCGGTTCACCTCGTCGGTGACCACCAGGTCGTCGTAGACGCGGCCGGTGTCCCGGCCGGCCGCCTGCATCGCCGCCACCGCCGGAGTGGTCCGCGGCACCGTGCGGGGCGGATCGGCCAGCCGCCGCGCCGGTTTCGACCCGTACAGCGCGTGCCCGTACCGGGAGGCGATCGAGAGCAGGAACCGGCCGCGGTCCAGGCTGCCCAGCGGACGCTGGTACTCGTCCACCAGGACCACGCTGGTGATCGTCGGCTCGCGCCCGAACGCCTCCACCGCCTGCTCCGCCTTCGCCGCCTCGGGCAGCGTCACCGCCGGCAGCAGCAGCTCCTGCACGCGCGGGCCGAGCGTCGCCTCCGGCTGGTCGTCGGCCGTGCCCAGCGGCACCCGTACCAGCCCGTCGGGGCCGGGCGACAGCAGCGGCCCGGTCGCCATCCGCGCGCCCCACGAGCGCGCCGCGGCCAGCTGCGCCTCGTCCTCGATCGCGGGCGCCAGCACGTGCGCGCCCACGCCGCGCGCCAGCGTCACCACCGCGCGCGCCGCCGCCACCGCCCGGTGGTCGCGGGGCGCCCGCGCGATCAGCTCCGGCGCGATCCCCACCAGGTACGGGGACGCGTCCGCGATCAAATCCAGCGGCACGTGCTCGGTCCCGGCGCCGCCGAATCCGAGCAGGTAGCCGTGGGCCCGCAGCCCGTCGAGCGCCACCCTGAGCAGCCGGCGCTCCTGCGGCGCGCACGGGCCGCTCAGCAGCAGGATCAGCTCGCGCGGATGCCGGCCGGCGCGGCGCAGCGCCTCGTGCAGCGGGGCCATCGCCACCGCGCCCGACAGCACCACCTGGACCGGGACGTCCAGGACCATCGGCAGCGGGGCGGCCCGCAGATTCCCCGACGGGTCGAGCATCGCCGGCCGGGCGATCACCGAACCCGTGTCGAGATCCACAAGAGGGCCTGTGAGCAGGGAGGACACGTAGCGATGATGGGCTGGTCCGGGACCCCGCGACAGTCTCCCGCGGTGGAATTCACCGACATTTCCCCGGAGATTCCCCGGCCGGTGAACGCGCGCCGCCGGTCGGTTAGCCTTCCGGCATGAACGCGCGACCGGCGAAGGGCGGCGGCCGGTGGGTCTCCGTGCCGCCTGAGCGGCTGAATCCGTGGATCGACGGGTTCGCCGCCCGCCACGGGCCCTTCGAGGCCGCCGGCGACGACCGCCTGGTGCGGCTGACGGCGCGCGACGGGGCGGTGGCCGAGCTGCACGTGCCCTTCCCGCCGATGCGTCCGGGCCCGCCGCACGTCACCCGGCTCGTCGAGCACTCCCGCGCCGCCCGTCGGGTGGGGGTCGTGCTGGTGCGGCTCGGCGGATACGCGGCCGGGGTGTTCGACGGGACCGCGCTGGTCGCGTCCAAGGTCGGGTCGCGGCTGGTGCAGGGCCGCACGGCGGCGGGCGGCTGGTCGCAGCAGCGCTTCGCCCGCCGCAGGTCCAACCAGGCGGGCAAGGCCTTCGAGGCGGCCGCAGAGACGGCCCTGCGGGTCCTGACGCCGCACGAGCTGGACGCCGTCGTGCTGGGCGGCGACCGCAGAGCGGTGGACGCCCTGCGCGCCGACCCGCGCCTGGCGCCGCTGCTGGCCCTGGAGACCGAGCCGTTCCTGACGGTCCCCGACCCGAAGCTGGCGGTGCTCAAGGAGACCCCGGCCCAGTTCCGGGCCGTCCGCGTGCGCGTCACCGACCCCGTGTGACCGCGCCCGGCGGAGAGGTCAGGCGCCGAAGGCGTGGGCGTGCTCGGAGAGGAAGGCCGTCAGGGGGCGCGGCGGGCGGCCGGTGAGGTCCTCGACCGCGGAGGTGACGGAGGCCCAGTCCTCCGTCTCCATCTCCCGCATCATCGTGGCCACCTCCGTGGCGGCGCCCTGCGGCACCCCCTGGGCGGCCAGGTGGGCGGCCATGGCGGGGACCGGGAGGTCGACGTAGGTCACCGGCCGGCCGATCGCCGCCGTGACCGCCGCGGCGATCTCGTCGTGGGTGTGCGCCTCGGGCCCGGTGAGCGTGTACGTGGCGCTCGGGCCCACCGGCGCGGTCAGCAGGGCGGCCGCCGCCGCGGCGATGTCCCGGGCGTCGATGTAGCTGACCTTGGCCGCGCCGTACGAGCCGTGGATGCGGCCGTCGCGCACCTCGCCCGGCAGGTTCTGCATGAACCCGCCGGGCCGCAGGATCGCGTGCGGCAGGCCGGACGCGCGCAGGTGCTCGTCGATGCGGCCGTGCGGGTCCTGCCCGAGTCTGCCGCCCGGCCTGGCGTGGCGTACGGAGACCGTCACCACCTGCGCCACCCCGGCCTCCCGCGCCAGGTCGACGACCGCGCGGTGGGCGTCCACCACGCCGGGCCAGAGCGAGCTGTTGAGGAACAGCCGGTCGCCGGGCGACAGGTGGGCGCCGATCGACTCGGGCCGTTCCAGGTCGCCCGGCGCGTACGGACCGCCGAGACCGGCGGGCTCGCGGGTGACGGCGGCGACCTCGCCGGGCGGGAGCAGGGCGACGAGCGCCCGGCCTATGGAGCCGGTGGCGCCGGTGACCACGATCATGGACTTCCCCTAAGTGGATGACATCATTCCGGTTAGGTGGACCGTACAGGAAGCGGAATCTCATCGTCCATTTAATCGGAGCGGTACGATTTCCTCCGTGCGGGCGGACGCCAGGCGGAACCTGGGCAAGATCGTGGAGGCCGCGGCGGCCGTCATGGCCGAGCGGGGCCCCGCCGCGCCCATGGAGCTCATCGCCCGCCGCGCGGGCGTCGGCGTCGGCACGCTCTACCGGCGCTTCCCCGATCGGGCCGCGCTGCTCGCCGCCATGGGGGAGCACTACGTGCACTCGCTGGGCGAGGCCCTCGACCGCGCCGTGGCCGAGGAGCGCGACGCCTGGAGCGCGCTGCGGGCGTTCGTGCTGTGGGCGGGCGACTCGGGGCGGGGCGTGCTCGCCGCCGTGCTGGCCGGGGTGCCCGAGGAGGCGACGGTCGGGCCGGGGTTCGAGGAGACCCGTCAGCGCTGGCTGGAACGTTTCACCGCGCTCGTCCGGCAGGCCCAGGCCGACGGCCGGATGCGCGCCGACGTGGGGGTGGACGACGTGGTGGCGCTCCTCAACCTGTTCGCCTGCCATCCCGGCTCGCTGCCCGCGCACGTCGCGGCCCGGCCCACCTGGTTCCTCGGGCTGATGCTGGACGGGATGGCGGCCGGGGCCGCGCGAGTCTGATCACGGGATCGCCACGTCTTTGAGACGATTCAAAAAAATCTTCAAGGCCGCTATGATGAACCCGTTAACAGCGGCACGGCCTCGTGAGGATCAATGGGGACCAGGAGCATCAAGGAGGTCGCGCAGCTGGCGCGGGTCTCGGTCGGCACCGTGAGCAACGTGCTCAACCGCCCCGAGATCGTCTCGCCCGCCACGCGTGAGCGGGTCTTCGAGGCCATCCGCGAGCTGGGGTTCGTCCGCAACGAGGTGGCCCGTCACCTGCGGGTCGGGCGCAGCCGCACGGTCGGGCTGGTCGTCCTCGACGTCTCCAACCCGTTCTTCGCCGACGTCGCCCAGGGCGCCGAGGCGGTGGCCGACGAGCACGACACGATGATGATGCTCTGCAACAGCGCCGCCGACCCCGACCGCGAGCGCCGCCACCTCGACCAGCTGGAGCAGCAGCGGGTGCTGGGCGTCCTGATCACCCCGGTCGACGCCGCCAGCCCGCGCCTGGCCCAGCTCACCGCCAGGGGCACGCCCGTGGTGCTGGTCGACAGCGCCGCCACCGGCATGCAGTGCTCGGTCGCCGTCGACGACCGGCTCGGCGGCCAGGTGGCCGCCGCCCACCTGATCGAGCGCGGCCACCGGCGCATCGCGTTCGTCGGCGGGCCGCTGTCGATCAAACAGGTCGCCGACCGCCACGCCGGGGCCTCCGCCGCCGTGTCCGCCGCCGTGTCCGCGTCCGCCGGGCAAGGCGCCGAGCTCGTCGACTTCGAGACCACGGCGCTGGGCGTGGCCGCAGGGCGGGCCGCCGGGGAGCGCCTGGCCGCGCTGCCGGGGGCCGAGCGGCCGACCGCCGCCTTCTGCGCCAACGACCTGCTCGCCCTCGGGTTCCTGCAGGCCATGTCGCTGAGGGGGCTCAAGGTGCCCGACGACGTGGCGATCGTCGGCTACGACGACATCGACTTCGCCGCCGCCGCGGCGGTGCCGCTGTCGTCGGTGCGCCAGCCGCGTGAGCTGCTCGGCCGTACCGCCATCGAGCTGCTGCTGGAGGAGGTCTCCTCACCGGACGAGCACCGTCACAGGCAGGTGATCTTCCAGCCCGACCTGGTCGTCCGCGAGTCGAGCAAGGCGATCCGCAGAGACGCCTGAGCGGCGCGCCACCGTCCGGGGAAGCGGACGCGTGCCTGGAGTGTGCGTCTGGGCAGGATGCGGCTGGAGATCTGCCGTCCGACGGGAAGGCCGCCGGCCTGGTGTTCCGGTGCCTGGCCGGCGTGCGGATGGACGGTCCGAGCCGGCGATCGGGAAAGATCGTTGCGCAGCTGCAATCTGCGCGAGAGTCATGGCTTCCACCTGGTCGCGCAGGGGGTGGACCCGTGGTCGGCGGTGCTCGACGCGCTGGGCGTCCAGGCGGCGGGGTGACCTTCTCGGTCCTCGTCCCGCTGGACCGGTGGCGCGGACGGGTGAGGTTCAGGGAGGTGGCGGAATCCGGGGGTGGCGACGCATTGACTTTGAGTCGATTCAACACTACTTTCGCAGCAACCGACCGCCGTTCACCCCCGCGTAACGGGACGGGAACCAGCATGCAACGGCTCCCGTCCCCGGGTCCGCGCACACGCCACGAGAAGGTGCTGCCGGATGAGCCATCCCGCCATGTCAATCAGGTTGCAGGCCGCCTGTTCCGAGGTGGTCTGGGCGGCCCGGCTGAACGTGCTGTGGATCGTCTTCACGCTACTCGGCGGCGTCGTGCTCGGGCTCGGGCCCGCCACCGTGGCCGCGTACACGCTGGCCCGGAGGCACGCTCGTGGTGAATCGATTCATGCGCTGCCCGAGTTCTGGCGCGTCTACCGGCGCGAGTTCGTCCGCGCGTCCCTGCTCGTCCTGCCCCTGGCGGTGGTCGCCACCGTCCTCGTCGGCAACCTCCTCTACTTCGCCGCACTCGGGCCCGGCGCCAGGGCGTGGCAGGTGGCCACCCTCGTGGCCCTCGTGGCGCTCGCCTGCGTCGGGTCCTACCTGGGGCCGCTCTACGCGCACTACGACCTGCCGCTGCCGGCCTACCTGCCGAAGGCCTCACTGCTGGCGCTCACCCGGCCGGCCTCGTCCGTGCTCCTGCTGTTCGTGCTCGCCGCGATCGTCTTCGCGACGGTGGCGGCCCCCCTCCTCGCGCTCCTCCTCAGCGTCGGCGCGTGGATCTGCCTCAACACGTGGCTGTGCCTGCGGTTCTTCGAGGAGAACGAGGCGCGCCTGCACTCGAAAGGGAACCGATGACCGCATCCCGTCGTCGCCGGCTGGCCGCCGGTGCGTTAACGCTAACAGCAGCTCTCGTGGCGTCCGCCTGCTCCAGCGGCGCCGGTGAGGGGGCGGCGGAAAGCGACACGCTGACCATGATGGTCCCGCTGTTCCAGACCGCTCCCGACCCCAAGGGCGAGATCCAGCAGGCCGTCGAGAAGCTCGTGGGCAAGAAGCTGCAGATCACCTGGGTGCCCAACGCCGAGTACAACGACAAGACCAACGTCATGCTGGCCTCCAACGCCATCCCGGACGTGGTGGTCATCCAGGACAACAAGGGCGCGTCGTTCGTCCAGGCCGCGAAGGCGGGGGCGTTCTGGGACCTGACCGACAAGCTCGACAAGTACCCGAACCTCAAGCCGAAGTCGCAGCAGGCCTGGATCAACTCCAAGACCGACGGCCGCAACTACGGCATCTACCGGGTCCGCCCGCTGCTGCGCTCGGCGGTCGTGCTCCGCAAGGACTGGTTGGAGAAGCTGGACCTGGAGCCGCCCAAGACCACCGACGACCTGTACGAGATCGCCAAGGCGTTCACCGAGAAGGACCCCGACGGCAACGGCAAGAAGGACACCTACGGCCTCATCCTGCCGAAGTGGCCCGCCCCCGTGTTCTCCGCGTCCAGCCCGTACAACGCCATCGACGTCTGGTTCGGCACCCCGAACAACTACGGCATGCGCGACGGCAAGCTCGTCCCCGAGTTCGACGTGCCGGAGTTCTGGGAGGCGCAGAAGTACACCAAGAAGTTCATCGACGAGGGCCTGGTCAACCCCGACTGGGCCACCCTGGACACCGGCAAGTGGAACGACCCGTTCCTCCAGGGCAAGGGCGGCATCATCATCGACGTCAACGTCCGGGCCGGCGAGCTCTTCGACAAGTTCAAGGAGCTGGACCCCGAGACCTACGACCAGAAGGTCGCGATGGCGGGCAACCTGACCCGGCCGGACGGGCAGAAGTTCTCCCTGCCGTTCACCGGCTACAACGGCATCGTGGCGATCTCCAAGCAGCGCGTCCAGACCGAGGAACAGCTCGACGACGTGCTGACCACGCTGGACAAGCTGGCCGGCAAGGAAGGCTCGATCCTGCTGAACAACGGCATCGAGGGCCGCAACTTCAAGGTCGAGGACGGCTACGCCGTGAAGATCAACGAAGACGACCCGGCGGTCAAGGTCATCAACAACGACGTGCAGTTCGGCTTCATCCAGCTCGGCACGACCGCCAGCGTCGGCGTCGCCGGTGACGCGTACGAGTGGATGCGCCCCAGCCAGGCCGAGCAGGACTGGCTCAAGCAGCGTGACGAGCTCATGGAGCTGGACCTGCAGACCGCCGTGCACGACCCGTCGCTGCCGGTCATCTCGCAGACCGCGGTCGAGAAGGGCGCCACGCTCGGCCTGATCCCGACCGACGCCCGCATCAAGTATCTGGCGGGCGCGCTGACCGAGGACGAGTTCAAGGCCGAGATCAAGCGCTGGTACGACAGCGGCGGCACCCAGATCCTCGCCGAGCTCCAGGACGGGATCTCCAAGATAGGCGGCTGACCGGCTCGACCGAGAGGCCCGGGGGCCACCCGGGCCTCTCCTTTCGAAAGGAGGCCGCCGTGGCCACCGATCTGGCGTCGCCCGTCACCGAGGCGGCCCCCAAGAACAACCGGGACGGATCCGGCAGGGTGTCGGTCCGCGCGGCGCTGACGCGCTACCGCTGGCTGTACGTGATGCTCATCCCCGGCCTGGCCTACTTCGCGATCTTCAGATATCTGCCGTTGTACGGCCTGACCATCGCCTTCCAGGACTTCGTGCCGTTCCTCGGCTACTCCGGCAGCCCCTGGGTCGGCCTCAAGCACTTCGAGGCGCTGTTCACCGGGCCGGACTTCGCGCGCCTGCTCTTCAACACCCTGTTCCTCGCCCTGCTGACCGCGATCTTCGTCTTCCCGGCGCCGATCATCCTGGCGTTGCTGCTGAACGAGCTGCGGGTCAGCGTCTACAAGCGGTACGTGCAGTCGCTCATCTACATCCCGCACTTCCTGTCCTGGACGATCGTCTTCTCGCTGACGTACCTGCTGTTCGCGGTGGACTTCGGCGTGATCGCGGGCTGGATCCACAGTCTGACCGGCGGCGGCCCCAAGGTCGACTACATGGCTCAGCCGGAGTGGTTCAGGCCGCTGGTCATCCTGCAGCTGCTGTGGAAGACGTCAGGCTGGGGGACGATCATCTACCTGGCCGCGCTGGCCAGCGTGGACACCCAGCTGTACGAGGCGGCGCGGATGGACGGCGCCGGCCGCTTCCGGCAGTTCTGGCACGTCACGCTGCCGGCGATCCGGCCCACCATCGTGGTCATGGCGATCCTGACCTCCGGCAACCTCCTCGACCAGAGCTTCGAGCAGATCTGGCTGCTCACCAACTCGCTGAACCGCTCGACGGCGGAGGTGTTCGACACCTTCGTCTACTACGTCGGCATCGCCGGGGGCGGCTACAGCTACGCCACGGCGGTCGGCCTGTTCAAGGGCATCGCCGGCGTCATCCTGATCTTCGGCGCCAACTGGCTGGCCAAGCGCATGGGCCAGCGCGGACTTTTCTGAGGAGCGCGCGGCCGTGTCCGACAAGAAACCTGCCAACACGCCGATCAAGCACTACAGCTCGCTCGGCAGCCGCGTGTTCGACACGCTCAACGTCGTCGTGCTCGGCGCGGTGGCGCTGGTCACCGTGCTCCCGTTGTTCTACGTGCTCGCCGGGTCGTTCGCGACCGAGGCGGAGATCTCCACCCGGCCGTTCTTCCTGTGGCCGGAGAAGTTCGTCACGAGCACGTACGAGTACATCTTCGCCAACGACACCATGCTGCGGGCGCTGCTCACCACCATCGCGGTGACCGCCGTGGGGACGGTGCTGCAGGTCGCGCTGACCTTCACCATGGCCTACCCGCTGTCGAAGCGTTACCTGCCGGGCCGCACCCTGGTGCTCAACCTGGTCGTCTTCACGCTGGTCTTCGGCGGCGGGATCGTGCCGACCTACCTGGTGGTGCGCGACCTGGGGATGCTGGACAGCTACTGGGCGCTGATCCTGCCGCTGGCGATCAACCCCTTCTACCTGATCATCGTGAAGTCGTTCTTCCAGGAACTGCCGCAGGCCCTGGAGGAGGCGGCGCGGATCGACGGCTGCAACGAGCTCGGCGTCTTCTTCAAGATCGTCATGCCGCTGTCGAAGCCGATCATCGCCACGTTCTCGCTGTTCTACGCGGTGGGCATCTGGAACGACTACATGTCGCCGCTGCTCTACATCAACGACAACGACAAATGGACCCTGCAGGTGCTGGTCCGGCAGCTCACCAGCCCCGACGCGGCCAACGCCATCAGCGCGCTGGACACGGTGTTCTTCCCCGCGAGGGGCCTGATGTTCGCGGTCGTGGTGATCGCCACGCTGCCGATCCTGTTCTTCTACCCGTTCCTGCAGAAGCACTTCGCCAAGGGCGTGCTGATCGGGTCGGTGAAGGAGTGACCGGAGTGGAGACCTCGCTGCGCTGGCTGGACCGTCCGGGTGGCGGGCAGGGGGTGACCTGGGGCGTGCCGTGGCCGCGCGGCGCCGTCGCCCCCGGCGTGCCCTTCGCCCTGACCGGCGCCGGCGGGGGAGAGGTGCCGGTGCAGAGCTGGGTGACCGCCACCTGGCCGGACGGCTCGGTCAAGTGGTCCGCCCACGCCGCGGCGGCCGCCGGGGAGGACGCGTACGTCCTCGTACCGGGAAGGGAGCCCGCGGCGCCGCGCGTGCCCGTCACCGTCACCCGCGAGGGCGGCCTGATCAGGGTGAGCACCGGGACTGTCGTCTGGACGATCGAGCCGTCGGGGGACACGCTGGTCCGCTCCGCCGGGCGGGACGGCAGGGAGATCCTCCGCGACGTCCGCCTCGTCAGCCTGCGCCAGGACGGGCCCACGCCCGACGACGGGGGCGCGGTCCGACGGGAGAGCGCCACGGGACGGATCGAGCGGGTCACCGTGGAACAGGACGGGCCGGTGCGCGCGGTGATCAGGGCGGAGGGCCGGCACGGCGACTGGCTGCCCTTCACCGTCCGCCTCTACTTCTACGCGGGCGCCGAGGACGTGCGGATCGCGCACACGTTCGTCTGGGACGGCGACCCCGGCCGCGACTTCCTCGCCGGGCTGGGCCTGCGGGCCGGCGTCGTGATGCGGGACGAGCTCCACGACCGGCACATCCGGCTGGCCGGCCGCGACGGCTTCCTCACCGAGGCCGTGCGCGGCCTGACCGGCCTGCGCCGCGACCCCGGCGAGCGGGTGCGGCGCGCCCAGGTCGAGGGCCGCCCGTGCGGGCCCGTCGGCGACCCCGAGGTGGCCGGCCGCCTGCACCTCGTCCCCGCCTGGAACGACTACACGCTCGACCAGAACTCCGCCGACGGCTACCTGATGCGCAAGCGCACCGCCGAAGGCCACGCGTGGGTGACGATCCCGTCCGGGACCCGCTCGGCCGGGTACGGCTACGCCGGCGGCACGAGCGGCGGCCTCGGCTTCGGCCTGCGCGACTTCTGGCGCCTCCACCCGGCCAGGCTCGACGTCCGCGACGCCGCCACCGGCCTGGCCACCGCCACGGTCTGGCTCTGGTCGCCGTCCGCGCCCGCCATGGACCTGCGGTTCTGGCACGACGGCCTGGGCCAGGACACCTTCGCCGAGCAGCTCGAAGGCCTGGAGATCACGTACGAGGACCACGAACCCGGCTTCGGCGACCCGTACGGCATCGCCCGCACCCACGAGCTGACCCTGCGCGTGTACGGGGCCACGCCCGCGCACCCGGACCTGGCCGCGCACGCGGCCGCGATGAACGAGCCGCCGCTGCTGGTCGCGAGCCCCGAGCGGATCAGGGCGGCGGGCGTGTTCGGCGACTGGGCGCCGCCCGACCGCGCCACCCCCGCCCGCGCCGCGATCGAGGACCGCCTGGACTTCCTGTTCGACCTGTACGCGCGCGAGCGCGAGCAGCGCCGCTGGTACGGGTTCTGGGACTACGGCGACGTCATGCACACCTACGACGCCGACCGGCACACCTGGCGCTACGACGTCGGCGGCTACGCCTGGGACAACTCCGAGCTGTCGCCCGACCTGTGGCTGTGGTACCAGTTCCTGCGCACCGGGCGGGCCGACGTGTTCCGCTTCGCCGAGGCCATGACCCGCCACACCGGCGAGGTCGACGTCTACCATCTGGGCCGGTGGAAGGGCCTGGGCAGCCGGCACAACGTGCAGCACTGGGGGTGCAGCTGCAAGCAGTTGCGGATCTCCAGCGCCGCCTACCGCCGTTTCCTCTACTACCTGACCGCCGACGAGCGCACCGGCGACCTGCTCGACGAGGTGGCCGAAGCTGAGGAGGCGTACGCGGCGCTCGACCCGCTGCGCAAGGTCCGTGAGGACGACTACACGCCGGACCCGTCGGCGCTGTCGGTCGGGCTCGGCGCCGACTGGAGCGCGCTCGCCGCCGCCTGGCTGACCCGCTGGGAGCGCTACGGCGACGGGCGGGCCAGGGACAAGCTGCTGCGCACCATGGCCGGCATCGGCGCGCTGCCCAACGGGTTCCTCACCGGCGAGGCCCGCCTCGACCTGGCCACCGGCCGGTTCGACACCTCGCGCGACACCGTCTCGGTCTCCCACCTGTCGGCGGTCTTCGGCCTGCCCGAGGTGTGCTCCGAACTGCTCTCGCTCGGCCTGGACGTGCCCGGATTCGAACGGGCGTGGCTCGACTACTGCCGCCTCTACCTCGCCACGCCCGAGGCGCAGGCCGCCGAGACCGGCCGCCCGCTGACCGGGATCTCCCTGATCCAGGCGCACAGCCGCCTGGCCGCCTACGCCGCCGCCCGCCTCGACGACGCGGACCTGGCCGCGCTGGCCTGGCGCAGGTTCTTCCACGACGAGGGCGACCAGCTCAACAGCAACCCCTTGCAACGGGAACCGGACTGGCGGCTGACCCGGGTCGAGGGGCCGCACGTGCCCGCCGCCCTCTGGGACGCGCCGTTCGTCAGCACCAACGACGCCGCCCAGTACGGCCTCGCCGCGATCCAGAACCTGGCCCTGATCGCCCGGCACCTGCCGGAATCGAACGACGGTCCCCCGGCGTTCCCCGCTATGTGACGCTTCGAGCGAAGGCGGAGCTCCAGGCACGGGCCCTACACTGATCCGTATGCACACTCCCGATTGACCGGCGTCGCTCGCCCTCATCCCTCGTTTCCTAGCTCGGGAGTGCTTCGTCAATCATGATCATTGCCACTGACATCGAACTGCGTGCGGGCTCGCGCCTCCTCATCGAGAACGCCTCCTTCCGGGTCAACCCCGGCGACAAGATCGGGCTCGTCGGGCGCAACGGCGCCGGCAAGACGACGCTGACCAAGGTGGTGGCAGGCGAGGCGCTGCCCGCCGCCGGCACCGTCACCCGCACCGGCAGCGTCGGCTACCTGCCGCAGGACCCCCGCACGGGCGACCTGGAGGTGCTGGCCCGCGACCGCGTCCTGTCGGCCAGGGGCCTGGACGAGGTGCTGCGCAAGCTGCGCGAGGCCGAGGCCGGCATGTCCTCCGCCGACGAGCGCACCCGCGAGAAGGCCGTCAGGCAGTACGGCCGCCTGGAGGACCAGATGCACGTGCTCGGCGGCTACGCCGCGGAGTCGGAGGCGGCCTCCATCGCCTCCAGCCTCGGCCTGGCCGACCGGGTGCTCGGGCAGCCGCTGAAAACGCTTTCTGGCGGCCAGCGCAGGCGGGTGGAATTGGCGAGAATTCTTTTCAGCGGGGCGGAAACTCTCCTTCTCGACGAGCCGACAAACCACCTAGATGCGGACTCAATCGGGTGGCTTCGTGATTTTTTGCGCTCTCATCAGGGCGGCTTGGTGATCATCAGCCACGACGTCCAGCTTCTTGAAGCCACGGTCAACAAGGTGCTCCACCTCGACGCCAACCGGTGCGTCGTCGATCACTACAACGTCGGCTGGAAGGCCTACCTCGCCCAGCGCGAGACCGACGAGAAGCGCCGCAAGCGCGAGCGCGCCAACGCCGAGAAGCAGGCCGGCGCGCTCCTCTCGCAGGCCGACAAGATGCGCGCCAAGGCCACCAAGGCGAAGGCCGCGCAGGACATGATGCGCCGCGCGCACCGCCTGCTGGCCTCCACCGAGGAGGAGCGCGTGAGCGACAAGGTCGCCCGGCTGCGCTTCCCCGATCCCCAGCCGTGCGGCCGCACCCCGCTGATGGCGGAGGGCCTGTCCAAGTCCTACGGGTCCCTGGAGGTCTTCACCGACGTCGACGTGGCCATCGACCGAGGTCACCGGGTGGTCATCCTCGGGCTCAACGGCGCCGGCAAGACCACGCTGCTGCGCCTGCTGGGCGGGGTGGAGCGGCCCGACACGGGGGAGATCCGGCCCGGCCACGGGCTGAAGATCGGCTATTACGCCCAGGAGCACGAGACGCTCGACAGTGACAGAACCGTCCTGGAGAACATGCGTTCGGCAGGCGGAACGTTCACTGACACCGAGCTGCGCAAGGTCCTCGGCTCGTTCCTGTTCACCGGGGACGACGCCGACAAGCCCGCCGGAGTCCTGTCCGGAGGCGAGAAGACCCGCCTGGCGCTGGCCACGCTGGTGCTGTCGAGCGCGAATGTCCTGCTGCTCGACGAGCCGACGAACAACCTCGATCCGGTCAGTCGTGAGCAGGTTCTCAACGCTCTGAGGTCGTATTCAGGAGCGATCGTGCTGGTGACCCATGACGAGGGTGCCGTTGACGCCCTGTCACCGGATAGGGTGATCTTGCTGCCAGACGGAACTGAAGACGCGTGGAGCGAGGAATTTTCCGATCTTGTGGCACTTGCCTGATCTTAATTTGGGTGGGTACGGATCTTTTCCCGTGGAGTAGGTAGCCGATCCCGCTGAAATGACTGATCATGGCGGAGTAACGCTGCGGAAGTCCGGCACTACAGGAGGTACTCGTGGCCGAGACACTGAAGAAGGGCACCCGGGTGACGGGGGCCGATCGCGAGAAACTGGCCGGCGATCTGAAGAAGCGCTATGCCGCGGGCGAGAGCATCCGCGCCCTGGCGGCTTCGACCGGCCGGTCCTACGGGTTCATCCACCGCATCCTCAGCGAGTCCGGGGTGACTCTGCGCGGACGCGGAGGGGCGACCCGGGGCAAGTCCAAGCGCTGACGGCCGCCTCGGAACGCGCGACCGCAGCCGCTCGTCCCTAGTCAGCCTGCCGTCGCGCCCGGGCCAGAATCTCATTCTGTAAGCTCGGGCGCGACGGTACAGCGAGGAGGGCAGCGGTGATGGGCGACGCGAAGGCGCCACAGCAGCGCGGGGGGTACGCGGAGGAGGTTTCCGCCGAGGAGCTGGCGGAGATCGGCCTGCGCTACGAGGTGGACGGTGAGATAGCCACGGTCACTCTGAACCGGCCGGACAAGCGGAACGCGCAGACGTCCGCGACCTGGTCGGCTCTTGCACGCATCGGCGCCGGCCTGCCGGAGCAGGTGCGCGTGGTCGTGGTGAAAGGTGAGGGACCGTCCTTCTCGGCAGGCATCGACCTGCGGATGTTCACGAAAGAAGGGGTGCCGGGGCAGGGCTCGTTCGGCTCGGCCAGCAGGCAGGACGACAGCTCGCTCCAGCGACTGGTCGACCAGGCTCAGCAGGGTTTCCTGTGGCTGCGCCGCCCCGAGATCGTCTCCATCGCGGCCGTGCAGGGTCACGCGATCGGTGCGGGCTTCCAGCTCGCGCTCTCCTGCGACCTGCGGATCGTGGCCGACGATGTCAAGTTCTGCATGAAAGAGCCCGCGCTCGGGCTGGTGCCCGATCTGACCGGCACCAAGCCCCTGGTGGAGCTGGTGGGCCTGGCCAAGGCGATCGACATCTGCCTGACGGCCAGGATCGTGGAAGCCGACGAAGCCTTCCGCATCGGCCTGGCCGAACACGTGGTCGCGGGGGGCGACCTCGACAAGGCCGTGGCCGACAAGGCCGCGCAACTGCTGTCGACCAACCGGGACGCGGCGGCAGCGACCAAGCGGCTCCTTCAGGGCGCGTCCGCGCGCACCCTGGAGGAGCAGAGAGCCGCGGAGGGCGCCGAGCAGGCCGAACGCCTCAGGGCCCTCTTCAACGCCCAGTCATGACGGGGCGGAGCGGTTTCGCCAGAAGCTGATAAGGGAATCGACGGACGGCCCCGCGACGCTTAGCTGGGGGAGTGAGAGGATTTCCCCTGGATGGCGATGATGGGAGGGGGTTTCGGCCCCCAAGTGTGGGCGTCGCTGCGGCGGGACGGCTCGGTGACCAAGCAGCGGCTCGCGCCCGGCACGGTGCGGCGGATCGCCGGCTACGCCCGCCCCTACCGGCGGCAGATCGCGGCGTTCCTGTTGCTGGTGGTGGCGGGCGCGGTCGTCGTCGTGGCCAACCCGCTGCTCATGAAGGCCATCATCGACGACGGCATCCTGCCGAAGCGGACCGGCGTGGTGATCGGCCTGGCGGTGGCGATCGCCACGCTGGCGGTCGTCGACGCCGGGCTGACCCTGGCACAACGGTGGTTCTCCGCCCGCATCGGCGAGGGCCTGATCTACGACCTGCGCACCGAGGTCTTCGACCACGTGCAGCGGATGCCGGTGGCGTTCTTCACCCGGGCCCAGACCGGCGCGCTGGTGTCACGCCTCAACACCGACGTGATCGGTGCCCAGCGGGCGCTGACCAGCACGCTGTCGTCCGTGGTGTCCAACATCGTCAGCCTCGTCCTGGTGCTCGCCGCCATGCTCGTGCTGTCGTGGCAGGTGACGCTGGTCGCCCTGGTGCTGCTGCCGATCTTCATCGTGCCCGCCAAGTGGGTCGGCCGCCGCATGTCGGCGCTGACCCGCGAGCAGATGCAGCTCGACGCCGAGATGAGCAGCGTCACCACCGAACGGTTCAACGTGGCCGGCGCGATGGTGGCCAAGCTCTACGGCCGGCCCGAGGACGACGCCGCCGTCTTCGGTGAGCGCGCCGCCAGGGTGCGCGACATCGGGGTGCGGGTCGGCATGTACGCCGCCGTCTTCCGGGTCGCGCTCGGCCTGGTCGCCGCCCTGGCGACGGCCCTGGTGTACGGGATCGGCGGCGTGCTGGCCGTGGGCGACGTGTTCGAGCTGGGCACGCTCGTCGCCCTGGCCGCGCTGCTCATGCGTCTGTACGGGCCGCTCACGTCGCTGTCGAACGTGCACGTCGACGTGATGACGGCCCTGGTGAGCTTCGACCGGGTCTTCGAGATCCTCGACCTGAAGCCGATGGTGGCCGAGCGGCCCGGCGCCCGTCCGGTGCCGGGCGGCCCGGTCACGATCGAGTTCGACGACGTGAGCTTCCGCTACCCGTCGGCGGATGAGGTGTCGCTGGCGTCCCTGGAGTCGGTCGCCAAGCAGGACACCGGCCCGTCGGCGCAGGTGCTCGACGGCGTGACCTTCACCGCCGAGCCCGGCAGGCTCATCGCCCTTGTCGGCCACTCCGGCGCGGGCAAGACCACGATCACCTCGCTCGTCTCCCGGCTCTACGACGTCACCGGCGGAGCCGTCCGGATCAACGGCCTGGACGTGCGCGAGGCCACGCTCGCCTCGCTGCGCGACACCGTGGGCGTGGTCATGCAGGACCCCCACCTGTTCCACGACACGATCGGGGCCAACCTGCTCTACGCCCGCCCCGGCGCGAGCGAGGAGGAGATGTGGGCGGCGCTGCGGGCCGCGCAGATCGGCGAGCTGGTCGAGGCGCTGCCCGACCAGCTGGAGACCGTGGTCGGCGAGCGCGGCTACCGGCTGTCCGGCGGCGAGAAGCAGCGCCTGGCGCTGGCCCGGCTGCTGCTCAAGGCGCCGCGCGTGGTCGTGCTCGACGAGGCGACCGCCCACCTGGACTCGGAGTCGGAGGCGGCCGTGCAGCAGGCGCTCAAGACCGCGCTGACGGGCCGCACCTCGCTGGTGATCGCGCACCGGCTCTCCACGATCCGGGAGGCCGACGAGATCCTGGTCGTGAACGCCGGTCGCGTCGCCGAGCGCGGCCGCCACGAGGAGCTGCTGGCCCGCGGCGGGCTGTACGCCGAGCTCTACCGCACCCAGTTCAGCTCGTCAGGTAGCCCAGCCGGGTGAGCTCCTGGCGGGCCACCTTCTCCACCAGCTCGGCGTCCTCCGCCCGCAGGCGGGCGCGCCAGCCGCCCACCCGGGGCGCGGGCCCGTACAGGGCGACCTTCGGCACCCGCGTGTCCAGGAACTCCGACAGCCTGGCCGCCTCCTGCGCGGGTCTGAGCGCC
The DNA here is from genome assembly GCF_039540635.1 of Nonomuraea ferruginea. NCBI lineage: Bacteria > Bacillati > Actinomycetota > Actinomycetes > Streptosporangiales > Streptosporangiaceae > Nonomuraea > Nonomuraea ferruginea. The sequence continues at coordinate 97,269 of NZ_BAABFD010000015.1, forward strand.
AGGTCCTCGTAGCGGACCGTGATGAGCTGGTCCTCCGGCAGCTCCTGGCGGAGGGTCGCGTTCAGCCGCACCGCGCTGCGCCAGCGCAGCGCGCTCTTGCCGGCCACCGGCATGGTCTTCCAGCGGTCGCGGTGCTCGTCGCGGTTGACACCGAGGAACTCGTTGGGGAACTCGGTGTCCTCCGGCAGCATCACGGGCTTGAACCAGGCCAGGCAGGCCGGGTCGTCGAGCATGTCGGCGGTGACGTCCCGGCCGTCGCGGATGAGCTGCACGAACCGCGCGTCGGGGAAGGCGCGCCGCAGCACGGGCACGGCGTAGAGCAGGTCGGGGCTGGCGTCGCCGAACCTGGTGACCTCGCCGGTCGCCACGCACGGGCCGGTGCTGGTCACGCCGCCCGCCTCCCGGCAGGCGTCGGAGCACAGCCCGCACGAGCCGTTCAGCACCTGCCACGACTCGGCCAGTGCGTCGCGCAGCACCCGCACCGCGCCGGAGGTGCGGCCGATCGACGGCCGGCGGGCGAAGGCGTACACCACGTGCGCCACGCACGCGCGGCCCGTCGTCAGGTGGAACCCGGGCGCCCGTTTGAGGGCGCGGGCCAGCAGGTCCGTGCCCGAGTGCGGGGCGCCGACCAGGAACACCGGCCTGCGGACCTTGATGCCGTTGACCACGAGGATGTGGGGCGGAAGTCGCATACGAGAGGTAAGTGTGACACCGTTTTCCGGGTGATAGAGACAACCGGATTCTTGCACCATGACGCCACCGTCGCCGTCGTGTCCCCGTCGGGCCCGGCGGACGCCGCCGTGCTGAAGCGGGGGGTCGAGCGCCTGGAGGGGCTCGGCATGAAGGTCATCGTCGGCCCGCACGCGCTCGACCGCCAGGATCTGCCCTACCTGGCCGGTGAGGACGCGGCCCGGGCGGCCGACCTGCAGGCGGCGTGGTGCGATCCGGCGGTGTCCGCGGTGTTCTGCGCCAGGGGCGGCTACGGCGCGGCCCGGCTGCTCGGCCTGATCGACTGGGACGCGATGCGGGCCGCCGGGCCGAAGGTGCTCATCGGCTCCAGCGACATCACCGCGCTGCACCAGGCGTTCGCCGTGGAGCTGGGCGTGCCCACGCTGCACGGCCCGATGCCCGGCAACGTGCTGATCGGCGGCGAGCAGGGCCCCGAGCCGGTCACCTGGGACGCGATGCTCGCGGCCCTGTCCGGCGCCGCCGCGCCGGTCACGGGCGATCGGGTGCTGGTGCCCGGCCGGGCCGAAGGGGTGCTGACCGGCGGTAACCTGTCGCTGCTGGCCTCGCTGTGCGGCACGCGCCACCAGCCGTCGTTCGACGGCCGGATCGCGTTCCTCGAAGACATCGGCGAGGAGCCCTACCGCGTCGACCGCATGCTCACCCAGCTCCTGCAGGCCGGCGCGTTCGCGGGCGTGCGGGGGATCGCGCTCGGGTCCTGGGTCGACTGCGGCGATCCCTACCCGGTGCTCCGTGACCGCCTGGAGCCGCTCGGGGTGCCGGTCGTCGCGGGGCTTCCCGTAGGGCATGGATCGCCCCAGTTGAGTGTGTGGCTTGGGGCTCTTGGGGCTATTGATACCGAATCGTGCTCCCTGACCGGCCCCTACTGGAACGAGGACCAGGCAAGGTAGGACAAGAAGGGGACAAAACCGACAGAAAGGGACACGGCGCGTGCCATCCTTCCCACAGGAGCCCTCGCGACGATCGGTGGAGGACGTCGACCTCGACTCGCTGCTCGCCCTCGTCACCGAGTCCCTCGGCTACACCTGCGTGTTCGCGGCCGACGGCGCCTCCCTGACCATGCGCGGCCCCCGGGAGATCCGGGTCAGGCTGACCGGGTTGCGCAGGGAGGCGGTCCGCCGGGCCCGCGAGGACTGGCCGACGCTCGTCTCCGAGCACCTGGCGCACGCCGTGGCGGGCGGCCCGCTCGACTACTGCGACCTGGAACAGGTCCGGCCGCTGCTGACCACCCGCGTGGAGCCGGCCGGTGAGGTGGCCGACCCCGCCCGGGTGGTGGGCCGCCACCTCAACGGCGACCTGGTCGAACTGCTCGCCGTCGGCGACCGCCCGGTACGGCCCGAGGAGGCCGGCTGCTGGCCGGTGCCGGCCGCGCGGGCGCTGGAGCTGGCCGTGTCCAACGTGCGGCTCGGCGTGCGGCTGACCACCGAGTCCGTCGAGCTGTCGGGCACCCCGGTCACCCGGCTCACCGCGGCCACCCCGGCCGCCGCGACCCACCTGCGCTGGCTGGAGGAGTATCTCCCGGTGCCCGCCGACGGGGCGCTGGTCGTCCTGCCCGACCCGTACACCCTGCTCGTCCACCCGGTTGACGGGATCGGCGTGGTGCGCGCGATCGAGCGGCTGCGCGTGCACGCCGCCCGTACCGGCGGGCTCAGCTCGCAGGTCTACTGGTGGCACGGCGGCCGGCTCGCGCTCATCAGGGCCGACATCGAGCTGCGGCAGGGCCAGACGAGGCTGGTCGTGGCCCCGCCGCCGGAGTTCGCCGAAGTGCTCGCCAGGCTGGCCGTCTAGGGCTCACATGAGCTTCGACAGCGCCCGCGCCGCGTGGATCAGCGGGACGTGCGAGAACGCCTGCGGGAAGTTGCCCACCAGCCTGTCGTAGCGCGGGTCGTACTCCTCGGCCAGCAACCCGACGTCGTTGCGCAGCGCCAGCAGCCGGTCGAACAGCTCGGCCGCCTCCTCCTTGCGCCCCTGCATGGCCATGACCTCGACCAGCCAGAAGCTGCACGCCAGGAACGCGCCCTCGCCGCCGGGCAGCCCGTCGACGTCGTTGTCCTCGGCCACCGGGTAACGCAGCACGAAACCGTCGGCCATCAGCTCCTTCTCGATGGCCGCGACCGTGCCCGTCACCCGGGGGTCGTCGATCGGCAGGAACCCGAGCATGGGGATGAGCAGCAGCGCCGCGTCCAGCTCGTGGGAGCCGTAGGACTGGGTGAAGGTGTTGCGGTGCGGGTCGTAGCCCTTGTCGCAGATCTCGGCGTGCATCTTGTCGCGCGCCGCGCGCCAGCGGTCGGCCGGGCCGGTGCGGTCGAACCGCTCGACGTACTTGACCGCCCGGTCGAGGGCCACCCAGCACATCACCTTCGAGTGCACGAAGTGGCGGCGCGGGCCGCGCACCTCCCACAGGCCCTCGTCCGGCTCGTCCCAGTGTTCCTCGACGTAGTCGAGCAGCTTGCGCTGGATCGACCAGGCCCGCTGGTCCGGCCCCAGACCGGAGGTACGGGCGAGGTACAGCGAGCTCATCACCTCGCCGTACACGTCGAGCTGGAGCTGGTCGACCGCCTGGTTGCCGATCCTGACCGGCCGGGAGCGCTCGTAGCCGTCGAGCCAGCCGAGCTCCAGCTCCGGCAGCCGGCGCTCGCCCGCGACCCCGTACATGATCTGCAGGTCCTGCGGCCGGCCCGCGATGGCGCGCAGCAGCCACGCCCGCCACGCGGCGGCCTCCTCCAGGTAGCCGGAGCCGATGAGCGCGTCCAGCGTCATGGTGGCGTCGCGCAGCCAGCAGTAGCGGTAGTCCCAGTTGCGCACGCCGCCGATGTCCTCGGGCAGGGAGGTGGTGGGCGCGGCGACGATGCCGCCCGTGGGGGCGTAGGTGAGCGCCTTGAGCGTGATCAGGGAGCGGATCACGGCGTCGCGCCACCTGTCCGGCCCCTGGTAGGAGCAGGCGTCCACCCAGTCGCGCCACATGACCTCGGTCTGGACGAGCTGGTCCTCGCACTCGATCTGGGGCGGCATCGGCTCGTGTGACGGGTGCCAGGTGAACACGAACGGCAGCCGGTCGCCCGCCTTCACCTCGAAGGTCGCGGTGTGCGCGTAGTCGCCGCCGCGCAGCGGGATCGGGGAGTGGAGCCAGGCGGAGTCGGGGCCGCCGACGGCCTGCAGGTGGCCGCCGTTGCGGCGCATCCACGGCACGATCCGGCCGTAGTCGAAGCGGACCCGCAGCTGGGTGGACATCTCGACGGTGCCCGACACCCCCTCCACGATGCGGACCACGTCGGGGTTGACGTCGCGCGGTGGCATGAAGTCGATCACCCGGACGGTGCCGGTGGGGGTGTCCCACTCGCTCTCCAGGATCAGCGTGTCAGGCCGGTAGCGGCGCCGGTCGGCCGGCCGCCTGCCGGTCGGGCCGAGCCACCAGTGTCCGTTGCGGTCGTTGCCCAGCAGGGCGGCGAAGCAGGCTGGGGAGTCGAACCTGGGCAGGCAGAGCCAGTCGATGGAGCCGTCCCTGCCGACCAGAGCCGCCGACTGCATGTCACCGATGAGCGCGTAGTCCTCGATCCGCATGCCCCGACACTAACCTCAATCGAGCGGGAACCAGCGGGTGAAGAGCTGGGTGAGCGGTCCGATGGCGAGCGCGAAGGCCAGGGTGCCGAGCCCCGCCGTGCCGCCGAGCAGCCATCCGGCGGCCAGCACGGTGATCTCGATGAGGAACCGGCTCAGCCGCACCGAGAGACCGAGCTTGGTCAGGCCGGTCATGATGCCGTCACGCGGGCCCGCGCCCATCCTGGCGCTGATGTACAGGACCGTGGCCAGCGCGACGGACGTCACGCCGAGCGCGACGTAGAGCCAGCCGACGACCGGGTGCCCGGGGGAGGGCAGCAGGTGGAGCGCGGCGTCGGCGAACAGGCCGATGAAGATCACGTTGCTGATCGTGCCGAAGCCGGGCCGCTGCCGCAGCGGTATCCAGAACAGCATGACCACCGCGCCCACTATGATGATCATGGTTCCGATGGAGAGGCCGGTCCACAGCGCGGTCCCCTGATGGAAGACGTCCCAGGGGCCGTTGCCGAGGCCGGATTCGATCTGGAGCCCGATGCCGCCCCCGTAGAGCGCCAGGCCGCCGTAGAGGCGGAGCAGGCGTCCGGGCAGGGAACCGGCATGCGGGATGGTCGCTTCGCTCATGATGACCTCACCGTGGCACACGGCCGGTTTGCCAAGACAGGGCCAATCCTGAAAAGTGGCCTTATGCGGTTTCTTTCGGCAGGTCAGGTGGCCCGGCTCGTCGACGCCGGTCCACACGCGCGGCCCTACTACCGGGCGCTCGCCGACGCCATGCGCGCCGCCGTCATGGGCGGGCAGATCCCGGTCCGGGTACGCATGCCCGCCGAACGCGACCTGGCCAGGACGCTCGGCGTCAGCCGCACCACCGTGACCGCCGCCTACGACCTGCTGCGCGAGCGCGGCTTCCTGGAGAGCCGGCAGGGCTCGGGAAGCTGGACCGCGCTGCCCGACCCGGCCGTCACCGCCGACAACCCGTGGCTCGCCGTCGACGGCGAGGGCCTCATCCAGTTGCACGCCGCCGCCCCGCCCGCGCCGTCCGCGCTGCGCGCGGCCATGGCGCAGGCCGTCGAGGAGGTGCCCAGGTACGGCATGGGCAACGGCTACCACCCGCTCGGGCTGCCCGTGCTGCGCGAGCGGATCGCCGCCCGCTACACCGAGCGCGGCCTGGCCACCCGCCCGGAGCAGATCCTCGTCACCACCGGCTCGCAGCACGCCATCATGGTGGTGCTCGGCGTGCTGGCCGGCGCCGGCGACGCGATCATCGTGGAGTCGCCCACCTACCCGCACGCCATCGACGCCGCCCGCCGGCTCGGCGCCCGGGTCACGTCCGTCGGCGTCTCCTCAGGCGGCTGGCCGGAGGACCTGGTCTCCGGTGCGATGCGGCAGGCCGCCGCCCGGCTCGCCTACCTCATGCCCGATTTCCAGAACCCGACCGGCGCCCTCATGGACGACGCCACCAGGTCCGCCGTCGTGGGCGCCGCCAGGCGGACCGGCACCTTCCTGCTCGTCGACGAGACCTGGTCGGAGCTGGCCCTGGACGAGGTGCCCCGCACCGCGCCGATGGCCGCGTTCGACACCGGCGGCACCGTGATCAGCATCGGCTCGGCGTCCAAGCTGTGGTGGGGCGGGCTGCGCATCGGCTGGATCCGCACCACGGCCGCGCTCGCCCGCCGGATGGCGCAGCACCGGGCGTCGGTCGACATCGCCAGCCCGGTGCTGGAGCAGCTCGTCGTGGCCGCGCTGTTCGAGCGCCTGGCGCAGACCAGGGCCGAGCGCCGCCGCACGCTGCGCGCCTCACGCGACGCGCTCGTCACCGAGCTGCGCGCACGGCTGCCGGGCTGGGAGTTCGCGGTGCCGCCGGGCGGCGGCACGCTCTGGATCCGGCTCGACTCCGGCTCGGCCGCCTCCCTCGCCGAGGCCGCCGCCTGTCATGGCGTACGGATCGCGCCCGGCCCCTGGTTCGGCCTGGAGGGGACGCTGGACGGCTACCTGCGGCTGCCCTTCACCCAGCCGCCCCAGGTGCTGAAGGAGGCGGTCACCCGGCTGCACACGGCCAGGCGCCTCGGCCTGACCGGGGCGGTGCGCCGGCCGGACGCGCTCAGTCCCATGGTGTGAGGGCTCATTCGCCGACGCCGCGGGCCAGGGGGGCGCGCCAGTTGTACCGCATCGCGGCGATGCGCAGCCCGAAGGTCAGCACCGCCGCCCCCAGCGCCACCGGCCAGCCGTTCAGCCCGGCCCACGACATCCCGGCCATCGCCGCCGAGCCGATGAGCGCGGGGACCGCGTACAGCTGCCTGTCGTACAGCAGCGTGGGGATCTCGCCCGCGAGCACGTCGCGCAGCATGCCGCCGCCCACGCCGGTGGTGACGCCGAGCAGGGTGGCGTGCAGCGGGCTGAGCCCGTACTCCATCGCCTTGGCGGTGCCGACGGCGCAGAACAGGCCGAGCCCGGCCGCGTCCAGCACCAGGATGAGCGGCATCACCCGGGTCACGTGCGGATGCCAGAAGAACACCACGGTCGCCGCAGCCAGCGGCACCAGCACGTAGCCGAGACTCTGGAAGGCCACCGGGGAGACGTTCAGCACCAGGTCGCGCATGATGCCGCCGCCGAGCGCGGTGATCTCCGCCAGCACCGCCATGCCCACCACGTCCAGACGCTTGCGCACCCCCATCAGCGCGCCGGTGAGCGCGAAGACGAAGATGCCGACGAGATCGAAGAGTTCTGCCACGCTGGACTGTCTACCGGACCGGCGGCATCGCGGGCGGCGCGTGGTGCTCGGCCATCATGGCGCGCAGCTTGCGGTTGAACGCGAACAGCCCCAGCCCCGCGACGATCGCCATCGCGGCCAGCACCAGGTAGTAGGCCGGTTCGGACATCACGTCGCCGAGCCGCCCGGTCTGGCCGCCGACCGCGTCGCCCACCGACACCGCGATGAACCAGACCCCCAGCATCTGGCCCTTGAACGCCCGCGGCGCCAGCTTGGTCGTCACCGACAGCCCCACCGGGCTGAGCGCCAGCTCGCCGAACACCTGCACCAGGTAGACCAGCACCAGCCACCACACCGACACCCGGCCGCTCTCCGCCAGGTTCGCCGCCATCGCCATGACGACGAAGCTCAGCCCGACCATGACAAGCGCGAAGCCGAACTTCTGCGCCGTGCTCACCCGGTCGCCGAGCTTCACCCACAGCGCCGCGAACACCGGCACGAAGATCATGATGAAGAGCGGGTTGAACGACTGGGTGGTGGCCGCGTGGATCGGGATGCCGAACAGCGACAGGTCGGTGTTGTTCTCGGCGAAGAACAGCAGCTTGCTGGGCGCCAGGTCGTAGATCATCCAGAAGATCGAGGCGGCGGCGAACAGCCAGATGTAGGCCTTCATCCTGGACCGCTCGTCCTCGCTCAGGTCGTGCGCGCCCAGCATGATGTAGCCGAAGTAGGCGATCGGCACGGCGATGATCACCGCCGTCATCACCGCGGTGAACCGGCCGAGCGTGAACGTGCCCGTCGCCGCCCAGGAGCCCAGCGCGATCGCCACCGCCACCGCCACCCCCGCCGCCGTCAGCCCGACCCGCCGCAGCTCGTGCGGGTGCAGCGGGACCTCCGGCCGGTCGCCGACACCGCGCAGGCTGACCCGGCCGCCGATCGTGTACTGCAGCAGGCCGAACGCCATGCCGACGGCCGCCGCGCCGAAGCCCAGATGCCACCGGTCGCCGGCCGCCAGCGAGCCGACCACGATCGGCGCGAAGAACGCGCCCAGGTTGATGCCCAGGTAGAACAGCGAGAATCCGGCGTCCCTGCGCGCGTCGTCGTCCTCCGGGTACAGCTTGCCCACCATGACGGAGATGTTGGGCTTCAGCAGCCCGGTGCCCAGGACGATCAGCAGCAGGCCGAGCCAGACGTAGGCCGGCGAAGGAACCGGGACGGCCATGCTGATGTGGCCGCACATGATGACGAACCCGCCCCAGAACACCGACCGGCGCGCGCCCAGGATCCGGTCCGCGATCCACCCGCCGGGCAGCGCCACCAGGTAGATCAGCGCGCCGTAGATGCCCACCACGGCCTGCGCGGTCTCCTGCGACAGGCCCAGCCCCTGATGGGCGGGGGAGGCGACCATGAACGTCGCCAGGATGGCGCGCAGCCCGTACCAGCTGAACCGCTCCCACATCTCCGTGCCGAACAGAGTCGCAAGCGCCCACGGGTGACCGAAGAACGTCTTGCCGTCGTTACCCATCCGGACCCTCCGGTCACAGGAAGCACGTGAATAATCACTGTACGTGACGGCTTCTCCAGATACTTGCCGCTACTCGCGCCGTATGGTGCGATGCATCCCAGCTGCGCAAGTGATTACTGACTGAAGGCGGGTGTCATGGCCGACGTCCTCGAGGTGCGGGCGGAGATCGAACGTTCCATCGCCGGGCTCACCCTGTGCGAGCAGTTGAGAAAGACCGCCGAACAATACCCCGACGCCCCCGCCTACTCCGATCCGGACGGCGACGGCTGGTCCACCCTCACCTACGGCCAGGCCAGGGAGCGGGTCCTGGAGATCGCGGCCGGCTTCGCGGCCCTGGGGCTGGAGCCCGGCGACGCGGTCGCGCTCATGATGGTCAACCGGAGCGAGCACGTGCTCGCCGACCTCGGCGCGGTGCACGCCGGAGGCGTCGGCTGCACCATCTACGGCACGTTCGCGCCGGACCAGGTCGCCTTCGTGGCGGGCGACGTGGCGGCCAAGATCGCGGTGATCGGCGGGCCCGCCGAGCTGGCCCGCTGGGAGCCGTCGCTCGACCGGCTGCCGGACCTGCGCAAGATCATCATGCTGGAGGGGGCGCCGGAGGGCGACCGCTTCATGTCCTGGCAGGACTTCCTCGACCTGGGCCGGGCCCGGCTGGCGGAGGACCCCGCCGCGGTCGAGGCCCGCTGGCAGGCCGTCACCGCCGGCGACCCCGTCACCGTCCTCTACACCTCGGGCACCACCGGCCAGCCGAAGGGCGTCCCGCTCAGCCACGCCAACGTCTTCTACGAGGTGGCCTGCACCGACCGGATGGCGAACCTGCCGCTGGAAGGCACCCAGATCTCCTACCTGACGTACGCGCACATCGCCGAGCGGGTGCTGAGCCTGTACCTGCCGCTGGTCAAGGTCTCCCACGTCTACTTCTGCACCGACCTGGCCAATCTCGGCGCGACGCTCGGGCAGGTCAGGCCCGTGCTGTTCTTCGGCGTGCCGCGCGTGTGGGAGAAGATGATGGCCCGGCTGCTCGCGGTCATGTCCACCCAGCCGGAGGAGCAGCAGGCCGCCGTGCGCCAGGCCATGGCCGCCGGCGTCGCCTGGGTGGAGGCCGGACAGTACGGCCACACCATGACGCCGGAGATCGAGGCCGCGTACGAGAAGGCCGACAGCTCGCTGCTGTCGATCGTCCGCGGCATGATCGGGTTCGACCGCGCGGAGTGGACCGCCACCGGCGCCGCGCCGCTCCCCGGCGAGGTGCAGCGCTTCTACGCCGGGCTCGGGCTGAAGGTCATCGACGTGTACGGGATGACCGAGACGACGGGGGCGTTCACCGGCAACGCCCCCGACTGCTACCGCCTGGGCACCGTGGGCAGGGCCGAGCCGGGCGCCGAGGTCCGCATCGCCGAGGACGGCGAGATCCTCACCCGGAGCCCGCTCAACACCAGCGGCTACCTCAACCGGCCGGAGGCCACGGCCGAGCTCATCGACGCCGACGGCTGGGTGCACACCGGCGACATCGGCACCGTCGACGAGGACGGCTTCTACCGGGTGGTCGACCGCAAGAAGGAGCTCATCATCACGGCCGGCGGGGAGAACATCTCGCCCGCCGAGATCGAGAACCACCTCAAGGAGCACCCGCTGATCGGCCAGGCGCTCGCGTACGGCGACCGCCGCCCCTACCCGGTGGCCATCCTCACCCTCGACGGCGAGATCGCCCCCGGCTGGGCGCAGTCGCGCGGCATCTCCTACACCACGCTCGCCGACCTGGCCGAGCACCCGGACGTGCTCAAAGAGGTGGGCGGCGCGGTGGAGACGGCCAACGCGAAGCTGGCCCGGGTGCAGCAGATCAAGAAGTGGGCGCTGCTGGGCACCGAGTGGACGCCCGAGAGCGAGGAGCTGACGCCCAGCCTCAAGCTCAAGCGGCGGGTGGTGCACAGCAAGTACGGCGATCTGATCGAGAGCCTCTACACCGACTGAGCCGGTTTTGCCATCAGGGGCGTGTGTCGTGGCCCCGGTCATGGCCGAGCGGTTCCTACCGTCTTGCGCATGATCAGATGCCTACTTCTCGCCTCGTTCGCGGCGGCGGCGCTGAGCGTGCCCGCTCCGGCGTCCGCCGCCGAGGACGAGCCCGTCATCAGGGAGATCGACGTACGGCCCGCCGCGCCGGTCGTCGGAGCCGAGGACTCCGTCCGTCTGGTGATCGACGTGGTCGCCAGGGGAGTGAGCGGGCGGCACGGGGTCGTCGTCGAGGTCGAGCCGGGCGCCCCGCCGGGGCCGGTGCTCGACAGCCGCCGGCCCGTCCGGCCGCCCGCCGCGGACGAGCGCGAGGAAGGCCGGTTCCCCCAGGAAGGCCCCGGCGAGCCCAAGTCGAGCGGGTCCATCGCGGCCACGATGGCCTCGCGCCTGGTCACCGACGGCTGGCAGACTTGGCGGTTCCTGCCCGACAAGCGGCTCAACCGCTTCTATCCGGCCGGCACCTGGACCGTGACCGTGACCGCCAGGGGCGAAGGGGGAGCGGAGCGGACCGAGTACGCCTCGTTCCAGCTCAGGCGGGAGACCAGGCTGGCGGCCGTGAAGGCGGAGCGCGACGGTGCGGGCGTGCGGGTGAGCGGCCGCCTGAAGAGGCTGGATCCGCGTGGCTACGCCGGATTCCTGCCGTTCCGCGAGCAGCGGGTCGAGATCCTGTGGCGGCGGGACGCGTCGGACGGCTGGGAACGCGCGGCCGAGGCCGTCACCGACGGCCAGGGCGCCTTCTCACGCACCGTGCCCGGCCGGGAGGGCGGCGAGTGGCGGGTCCGCTACCCCGGGAACGGTCAGCAGGCCGAGGACGACTCGAAGATCCACCAGTTGTAGGGACAGCCGGCGGCGTTGCGGAATCGTGATCGGCTTTACCGCAACTTTTCCTTACCCTTACGCGTCATTGGCGTTGACGCGCCCTGTCGTGGGGCGCGTCCTCCTACGGGGAAGGAAGTCACTTTCATGATGCGACGACTCGCCGCCGGAGTGGCGGCGGCCGCCATGGGCGCCGCGGTGCTCGCCGGCACGGCCACCCCCGCGATGGCCGACGACGGGGGCCGCACGCGCCTGCAGATCGACGTCAACCCCGAGCCCGCGTGGCGCGGTCAGCCGCTGTCGGTCAAGGGCAAGCTCTCGGTGAAGTGCGACGAGGACTACATCGACGGCTTCGTGTCGGTCCACCACGCCGACCACTGCGACGAGACGGGCACCTGGCACCACCTCGGCTGGAAGCGGATCGTCATCCTCTTCAAGCCGGCCGGCAGCGGCAGGTGGGAGCACGTCGACACGGTCAAGACCTACCGTGACGGCTCCTTCCACACCAAGGTCAGGGCCCGCACGTCCGGCACCTGGCGCGGGGTCTTCGAAGGCTCCCGCCACCTGGCGCCCTCCGAGGGCACCGACTGGGTGAAGGTCCTCGGCCACCGTCACCGCCACTGAGAAACGCACGACGTCGCCCGGTCCCCCCTCGCGGGGCGATCGGGCGATCTACTTTGTAAAGGCGAAGCTCCTGTCGGCCCGGTTGCGGCGGAACCTGCCCAGCCGCTCGAAGTCCAGCTCGTACGCGGAGACGGCGGCCGACGGCTGGGCGGTGAAGAACCCCGCGCCGTCAGCCGGCGACGGGTTCGCCAGGCCGGTCACCCCGGCGCAGGGCTGCCCGTGGTACCCGGCCTCGTGATGCCAGTCGCTGACCGCCACGTACGTCATGAACTCGTACGCCCGCGCCACGCTCATGTGCTCCCACAGGCTGCGCGCCGGGCCGGGCGTGGGCCACTGCGTCACCGAGAACGCGGGCACCACCACCACGTCGGCCGGCGGGCCCGCCAGGCTCCCCGAGTACCACAGGTCGGCGCAGAGCAGCACCCGCACCCGGCGGCCGGCCACCTCGAAGCCGTCCCCGATCGGCGCGGGCACGACCCCGTCGTCCCGCTCGACCCCGTACGGGTGGGACTTGCCGTACCCGGCCAGCACCTCGCCGGACGCGGAGACCGCCAGACCCTGGTTGACCTTGCCGGCGCCGGCGGGCGCGTAGTGGGAGCCGCCCACGACGGCGGCGCGGGCCCGTGCCGCCAGGCCGCGCAGCCGCTCCAGGTACTCCCGCCGCGGCAGCTCGGAGCCGGCCAGCTCGGGGAGCACCACCAGGTCGGCGGGCGGGGCGCCGGTCAGCAGCGTCTCGACGGCGGTGAGGTTCGCGTGGCCGTCGGGGGACCAGCGGGAGGGCTGGACGAGGAGGATCCGCACGAATCCGCTCCTTCGGGGGTTTTCCTCGCATCATGCCAGGCGGCCCCGAGGCGGCCTCGGGCCGTCCCCCCGCTGAACCCGGGTCTGCCCTGGCGCGTACCTTCTCACGTTCTGTTCAGGTGCCATGGAGGTGTCGTGGAGCTCAGCCTTTTGCGTGCCCAGGCGCACAGCCCTTCGTACTTCTCGTTGCTGCGCGGCTCCGACGGCCAGCGCCCGCCGGTGGACTTCTGCATCCCGTGCAACCCGTACTTCCCCACGCCGGAGATCTTCGAGCACCTGGGGAGGAACCTGGAGACGATCCTGAAGTTCTACCCGAGCGGCGCCGACACCATCACCGCCGAACTGGCGGCCACGATGGGACTCCACCCCAAGACCGTGGCCATGGGCAACGGCTCCACCGAGCTGATCACCTGGATCGACCACCTGCTGGTGCGGGAGAGCCTGGCGATCCCCATCCCCACCTTCGGCCGCTGGACCGACCAGCCGATGGAGACCGGCAAGCGGGTCGACATGTATCCGCTGCTGGAGAGCCGGGGCTTCGCGCTCAACGTCAACGACTACGTGTCGTTCATCCGTACCCGCGGCTCCCGCGTCGCGGTCATCTGCAACCCGAACAACCCCGACGGCGGCTACCTGCCCAAGCACGAGGTGCTGCACCTGCTCGACCAGCTCATCGACCTCGACCTGGTGATCGTGGACGAGTCGTTCGGCGACTTCGTGGACGCCGAGCCCTACCCCGGGGTGGCGGCGGAGGCGGCGGTGCGGCCGAACGTGATCGTGCTGCGCAGCCTCGGCAAGAACTTCGGGCTGCACGGCATCCGCTTCGGCTACCTGGTCGCCAACCCGGCGCTGGCCGGGAAGATCGCGGACGCGCTGCCCAAGTGGAACCTGAACTCGTTCGCCGAGGTGGTCGTGTTCATGATGAAGCAGTGCATGGGCGAGTACCAGGAGAGCCTGCGGCGGCTCGCCCAGGACCGGCGCGCCATGTACCACCAGCTGTCGTGCATGCCGGAGCTGACGGTGTTCCCGTCGCAGGGCAACTTCCTGCTGGTGAAGCTGCCGTCCGGCTTCGACGGGGTGCCGCTGCGCGACCACCTGCTCGCCGAGCACGGCGTGTACGTCCGCGAGTGCGGCAACAAGCTGGGCACCACCAGCCGGTTCCTGCGCCTGGTGGTGCGCCCTCAGGAGGACGTGCGGCGGCTGCTGGTCGGCATGACCCAGTTCCTCTACTCGGGGAGCCTGCACGAGGTGCCGGTGATCGGGGTGCACCACCGTCACCCGAACTCGCTGTCGGCCTGACAGGCCTGGTAGGTCTGGGGGGCGCGGCGGCTGACATGCCGCGGCGCCCCGCGGTGGGAGTCGCGAGGCGCCGCGGTCTCCTCCACACGCCGCGTGAGGAGAAGCTCAGCAGGCTGTCAGCGGGCGGCGAAGTTCTGGGTCCAGTAGATCTGGCCCGAGGAGTTCTTCACGGCGCCGACGCCGATCAGGTTGTACGAGCAGTTCATGATGTTGGCCCGGTGACCCGAGCTGTTCATCCAGGCCTTGACCACGTCGGCCGGCGTGCGCTGGCCCATGGCGATGTTCTCGGCCCAGCCGCGGCCGCCGGTGAAGCCGGCCTGCCGGATGCGGTCCATGAACGAGCGGCCGTCCTGCGAGGTGTGGCTGAAGTAGCCGTTCCTGGCCATGTCCGAGGAGTGCCCGGCGGCGGCCTTGTTGAGCTGCGCGTCGTGCTTGAGCGCCTGGCAGCCGCCCTTGGCGCGCTCGGCGTTGGTGAGGCGGACGACCTCGTTCTCCTCGGCCGTGCCCACGGTGCCGGGCGACGAGGTCGTGGTGGGCTGGGGAGCCTGGGTGGCGGTGCGGGTGGGGGTCGGCCTGGGCGTCTGCGTCGCCGTGCGGGTCTGGGTGGGCGTCGGCCTCGGCGCCTGCGTGGCGGTGCGGGTGGCCGTCGGAGCGGGCTGGGGAGTCCTCGTCGCGGTGGGGACCGGCGTGGCGGCCAGGTCGCACTCCTTCACGCGGACCGCCCGGGACTTGCCCGCGTGGCCGCGGTAGTCGGTGGCGACGGCGTAGTACGTGCCCGGCGCGCACGCCATCGCGACGGTGACGCGAGGGCTGCGGCCCCGGTCGGCGCCGCTCTTGAGGATCCGGTCCTTGCCCGGCACCGCTCGCAGGATGCGCACTCGTACCGTGCCGTAGGTGTAGCAGCCGCGCAGGGCGGCGGTCGCCCGGATCTTGCCGTCGTCGGCGAGACGCGGCTTGGTCACGGAGACGCGGCAGGCCGACTGGGGCACCGTCGCGGCGTTCGCCGTGGCGACGGGTGCCGAGAGCGCGGCCGCGCCCACGAGGCAAGCGAGTACCCCTAAGGGTCTACGCATGGGGGGATTCCTTCCAGTTTGCGGTAGAGAGGCTGGATGGATTCCGCATTCTGCCGAGTCCGTCTCGCCTTTGTCACCAAAAACCGGATATTTGTGTAAACCAAAGGGGCCTCTCAGGCGTCTGGGACGCCTGCGAGAGGCCCCTTCTCATGGGGATACGCGGACAGGTGGGACTCGGTTCACCACTGCCGCCGTCGGACGCGCGGCCACCGGCCCGCGCGGAGGCCGGTCAGCCGAGCCCGAAGGCGTCCAGGAGCCCGGCGATCCTGAGCTGGTCGAAGACCCGGGGGGTCGGGTTGACCACCCTGAACCCGGCCTCGACCTCCCACGCCGACTTCATGGCGTCGACCAGCACGCCGACGCCGGAGGAGTCGAGGAACGTCACCTCGCCCATCTCGACCCGCACCGCGCGGGGCCGCCGCGCCGACACCGCGGAGGAGATCGTCTCCCGCACCCGCGCGGCGTTCGTGAAGTCGATGTCGCCGCGCAGCACCACGGTCAGCGTCCCGTCCGTGACCTCGCCCACCGAAACCACGTCCATGTCGCGTTCGCCTCCTCGGAGCCTGGGCGAGCCTCGCCTGCTTGCCCGTACGCTGCCATACTCGGCCGCGTCCGGTCGAACCGGCCCGGCGCGGCGTCCGCGCCGGGCTTCCCCCACCGCTGTCTATCATCGGGACCTCCGCACCGCTACGGCGGGCTGCCGGTCGATCGTGCGGAGGGACGCCGCCGCCCCCGCCCGGCGAGGTGCGGGCGGGGGCGGCGGCGTGTGCGGGGACGGCCGGGCGGCCGGTCAGCGGGCGCCGAGCAGGTGGTCCATCGCCAGCTGGTCCAGGCGCTCGAACGCCATGCCGCGGCCGCCCGCCGCGTCCGCGTCGAACTCCTCGAAGGCGGTGCGGTCGGCCAGCAGGTCCGCCAGCGACTCCCCGTCCGCCAGCGTCGGGCGGGCCAGGTCGTCCAGCCGGGCCGCCCGCAGCGCCTCCTGGACCTCCGGGTCCGCGCGGAACGCCGCCGCGCGCTCCTTCAGCAGCAGGTACGTCCGCATGTTCCCGGCCGCCGAGGCCCACACGCCGTCGATGTCCTCGGTGCGCGGCGGCTTGAAGTCGAAGTGCCGCGGGCCGGTGTATCCGCCGGTCTCCAGCAGGTCCACCACCCAGAACGCGTCGCGCAGGTTGCCGGCGCCGAACCGCAGGTCCTGGTCGTACTTGACGCCGGTCTGGCCGTTCAGGTCGATGTGGAAGAGCTTGCCGTGCCACAGCGCCTGGGCGATGCCGTGGGTGAAGTTGAGCCCGGCCATCTGCTCGTGGCCGGTCTCGGGGTTGACGCCGACCAGCTCGGGATGGGCGAGCTCCTCGATGAACGCCAGCGCGTGGCCGACGGTGGGCAGCAGGATGTCGCCGCGCGGCTCGTTCGGCTTGGGCTCGACCGCGAAGCGCAGATCGTACCCCTGGCCGAGCACGTACTCGCCGAGCAGGTCGAAGGCCTCCTTGAGCCGGTCCAGGGCCACCCGCACGTCCTTGGCCGCGCCGGACTCGGCGCCCTCGCGCCCGCCCCACGCCACGTACACCTTGGCGCCCAGCTCGACGGCGAGGTCGATGTTGCGGATGGTCTTGCGCAGCGCGTAGCGGCGCACGTCGCGGTCGTTCGCGGTGAACGCGCCGTCCTTGAAGACCGGGTGCGTGAACAGGTTCGTGGTCGCCATCGGCACCACGAGGCCGGCCGCGTCCAGCGCCTGGCGGAAGCGCTTGACGTGGCCCTCGCGCTCGGCGTCGGTCGAACCGAACGGGATGAGGTCGTCGTCGTGGAAGGTCACGCCGTACGCGCCCAGCTCGGCGAGGCGGTTGACGCTCTCCACGGGGTCCAGCGGGGCGCGGGTGGCGTCGCCGAACGGGTCGCGGCCCTGCCATCCGACGGTCCACAGGCCGAACGAGAACTTGTGCTCCGGGCGGGGAGTGAGGCTGTCAGTCATCGGACTCCTATTCGTAAGGGCAAAAAACAAATTAATATGCGGGAGCGCGGTAGGGAAGCCCACAACCGGGAGGCACCATGTCGGCACAGCGCGTCGTCATCGGCATCGACAGCTCCACCCAGTCGGCGAAGGCCGTCGCCGTGGACGTGGACACCGGCGCGATCGTGGGAGAGGGCCGCGCCCCGCACAGCGTGACCTCGGGCGCGGGCCGCGAGAGCGACCCGGAGCAGTGGTGGCGGGCGCTGTGCGCGGC
Organism: Nonomuraea ferruginea; assembly: GCF_039540635.1. Classification (NCBI taxonomy): domain Bacteria; kingdom Bacillati; phylum Actinomycetota; class Actinomycetes; order Streptosporangiales; family Streptosporangiaceae; genus Nonomuraea; species Nonomuraea ferruginea. Next base: position 114,648 of record NZ_BAABFD010000015.1, read on the forward strand.
CGTCGAGCAGACCGGCTGGGCGGGCCGGGCCGGCGCGGTCTCCGTCGGCGGTCAGCAGCACGGCCTGGTCACCCTCGACGAGTCCGGCGCGCCCGTCCGTCCCGCCCTGCTCTGGAACGACGTCCGCTCCGCCGGGCAGGCGGCCGCGCTGGGCGACAAGTACGGCCCCGAGTCGCTCGCCCGGCGCACCGGCAGCGTGCCGACGGCGGCGTTCACCATCTCCAAGTGGCTGTGGCTGCGCGAGAACGAGCCGCACCACGCCGCGCGGGCCGCGGCCGTCCGGCTGCCGCACGACTACCTGACCGAGCGACTGACCGGCGAGGGCGTCACCGACCGCGGCGACGCCTCCGGCACCGGCTGGTGGACACCCCAGGGGTACGACACGGACCTGCTGCGCGACATCGGGCTCGACCCGGCGCTGCTGCCCCGGGTCGTCTCGGGACGGGCGGGCACCGTACGGGCGGGCGGGCCGCTGCCCGAGGGCACCCTCGTCGCCTCGGGCACCGGCGACAACATGGCCGCCGCGCTCGGCCTCGGCCTCGAACCCGGCACCCCCGTGCTCAGCCTCGGCACCTCCGGCACCGTCTACGCCGTCACCCGGCAGCATCCCGAGGACCCGACCGGCATCGTCGCCGGGTTCGCCGACGCGCTGGACAACTGGCTGCCGCTGGCCTGCACGCTCAACTGCACCCAGGCGATCGACAAGATCGCCGCACTGCTCGGCCGGGACCGGGAGGCGGTCGAGCCGGGCGGCGACGCCGTCGTGCTGCCGTTCCTCGACGGCGAGCGGACCCCCAACCTGCCGCACGCCGCCGGGCTCGTGTACGGGCTGCGTCACGACACCACCGCCGGGCAGGTGCTGCAGGCCGCCTACGACGGCGCCGCCGCGGCCCTGCTGGCGGCGCTCGACGACGTGCTGCGCGCCGGCGGCGAGCGGCCCGACCCGGCCACGCCGCTGCTGCTCATCGGCGGCGGCGCCAGGGGCGCCGCCTGGCGGCAGACGATCCTGCGCCTGTCCGGGCGGCCGGTGCTGGTGCCGGCGGCGGCCGAGCTCGTCGCCCTCGGCGCCGCCGCCCAGGCCGCGGCCCTCCTCACGGGCGAGGCCCCGGACGCGGTCGCGCGCCGCTGGGGCACGGCCCGCGGCGAGCTCCTGGAGCCGGTGCCCCGGGACGTCGCGGCGGTGGAACGCATCGCCGGCACCCTGCCCCGCGCCGGCCAGCTCTTCACCCGGCTCTGATGTCGGAAGAACCGCCATGCGCCCCCACCGGCTCTGATCCGGAAGAACCGCCATGCGCCCCCACCGGCTCTGATCCGGAAGAACCGTCATGCGCCCGCACCGGCTCCGATCCGAGAGAACCGCCATACGTCCCACCGGCTCTGATCCGAGAGAACCGCCATGCGCCCCTTCCCCCGGCCCCACGCCACCGGCCCCACTGCCCGCCCAACCCTCCACCCCCGCCCCTCGTACCCGACCCCCGCACCCTCCCTGGTCCGTCTTCCCTCCTGTACCGGCGCGGAGACCTGCTGACCACGCCGGGAGCTCTCGGCGGGCTGTCCCTGGCCGCGGCGCGAACGCTCTCTGGTCCGGCTTTTCCGCCTGTACCGCGTACCCTCTCTGGTCCGGCTCTCTTGTCCGGACCGCGTACGCTCCCTGCTCTGGTCCTCTGGTCAGGACTGCGTGCACTGCCTGCTTCGGTTCTTGGGTCCGTGCGATGGGGGTGGCTGCGCAGGTGCCCGCTGCTCCGGCTTCTGGCATGTGCGGGGGCGGCAGGCCGGATACTCCCCACTTGGGCTTTCCCGCCCGCACTTGCGCACACTCGTCACTCCGGCTCTTCGGCCCGTGTGCCCGTCCAAGCCGGCCAGCCCTCCACCACCCGCCCCTCGTACCCACATCCCGAACGCTCTCTGGCCCGGCTTCCCCTCCTGTACCGCGAACACTCCCTGGTCCGGGCCGCGTACGCTCCCTGCTTCGGTTCTACGGTCTGTGCGTTGGGGGGTGGCGCGCGGTGACTGTTGGTTTGGGTTTTTGGTGGGCGGGCCCGGCTGTTTGGTTGGCGCTTCGGTACGGTTTGCGCCGTTGGGGGTGGTCGGTCAGGTGAGGGCGTTGTTCGGGGGAGGTCCGGGGTGAGAGGCGGGACGCGGCCCGCGTCGCAGCGGAGCATGCGGCAGCACAACCTGGCCCTGGTCATGGGCACCGTCGCCGGGCGCGGCCCGGTGTCCAGGGCGGCCGTCGCCGGGCACACCGGGCTGACCAGGGCGGCCGTGTCGAGCCTGGTCGACGAGCTGTTCGCCGCCGGGCTGCTGACCGAGCTGGGACCGGCCGCCAACGGGCGGGTCGGGCGGCCGGGCAGCGCGCTCATGGTCAGCGACCGGGGTCCCGCCGGGCTCGGGCTGGAGGTCGGCGTCGAGCACCTGGGCGTGTGCGTGACCGACCTGCGCGGCCAGGTACGCGCCTGGACGGTGGTGGACAGCCCGAACGCCGCTCTGCCGCCCGCCGAGGTGCTCGCCCGGCTGTCCGCGCTCGCCGACGACGCGACGGCAGACGTGGCCGGGCTGGGGTTGCGGCCGGTGGCGGCGGTGATGGCCGTGCCCGGTCTGGTCGCCGACGCCTCCGGCACCGTCGGGAGCGCCCCCAACCTGGGCTGGCACGACGTCCCCGTGGCGGACCTGTGGCCGGGCGCGCTGCCGCCGCGGGTCGAGAACGAGGCCAACCTGGGGGCGCTCGCCGAGCTCTGGGCGCACCCGGTGGCGTCCGACTTCATCCACGTCTCGGCGGAGAGCGGCATCGGCGCCGCCCTGGTGGTGGGCGGCCGCCTCTTCACCGGCGCACGCGGCCTTGCTGGCGAACTGGGCCACATGCCTGTCCACCCCGACGGCCCGCCCTGCTCCTGCGGCGCCCGCGGCTGCCTGGAGCAGTACGCCGCCAAAGCCGCCGTCCTCCGCACCGCCGGCCTCCCTTCCCCCTCCGCCCCCACCACCCCTGGGGTAGAACCTCGGATGACGGCCCTTTCACCTGACCTGGGTGCCGCGCCGGCGAGGCAGCAAGCGGCTCCTTCCGGTTCCGGGGACCCTCCGGCGACGTCTTCCGGGAGCGGGGGCACTCCGGCGGATTCTCTCTACGATTCAGGCGCCCCCGGGCGGCAGGCGGCTCAGCCTTACGGCGTGGCTGCCGGTGAGGCTGGGCACCGCGAGGCGGCTCCTTCCTCCGGTTCCAGAGGCCCGGGGGCAGGGCTCCCGGCGGCTCCTCCGTACGGGCGCAGGGGCGTCTCGGCAGAGGGCCGTGCGACGGTTCCCGATGCGCACGAGGCGGGGCTTCCGGCGGTTTCCTCTGATCCCGGGACACTCGTGGCGGGCCTCCTGATGGATCGCGATGCGCCCGGGGCGGGGTCTCGCGGATCGGGGGGACGGATGCCCGGTCCCGATGGGATCGGGTTGCTGGCTGCGCGGGCGCGGGAGGGGGACGCGCGGGTGGTGGCGGCGCTGGAGGAGGCTGGGAGGGCGCTGGGGACGGCGCTGGCCGGGGCGGTGAATCTGCTCGACCCGGCCGCCGTGGTGCTCGGCGGGGCCTATGCGGAGCTGGGGGAGTGGCTGGTGCCGCCGATACGGCGGGAGCTGGCCGCGCGGGTGACCGTACGGGAGTGGGACCCGGAGGCGCTGACCGTGTCGGAGCTGGGGAGGCGCGGGCCGCTGCTGGGAGCGGCGCTGGCCACGGTGCGCTCGGTGCTGGAGGACCCGGCCGCGCTCTGGGCCTGAACCCCGAGGGTGCTCTCCCGGGCGATCAGCGTGTGGGAGGCGCACACCTCCTGGGGGCGCCGGTCGGGGGCCGGGCCGGCCAGGAGGCCGGCGAGCAGGTCGACGGCCGTCTGGGCGATGCCCGCGCGGTCGGGCGCGATGGTCGACAGCGACGGGGTGGAGAACCGCCCGTCCTCGATGTCGTCGAAGCCGAACAGCGCGATGTCGTCCGGCACCCGCACCCCGCGCGACAGCAGCGTGCGCAGCGCGCCCAGGGCGAGCGTGTCGTTGAAGCAGAAGACCGCGTCCGGCCCGGCCCCGGAGTCCAGCAGATCGGCCATCGCCCGGGCCCCGTCCGCGCGGTGGAAGGCGTCGACGGGCACGACCAGCGCGGGGTCCTCCGCGAGCCCGGCGGCGGCCAGCGCCTGCCGGTAGCCGCGCAGCCGCAGCCGCGCCGTCGCCCCGGACGCGGCCTGGCGTGCGCCTATCGCCGCGATGCGGCGCCTGCCCAGCCCGGTCAGGTGCGAGGTGGCCTCTTCCGCCGCGGCCACGTTGTCGATGCAGACATGGTCGTACGCGGTGCGCCGCCGGCCGATCCGCTCGCCGAGCAGCACCATCGGCGTGTGGTCGGCGCGCTGGGCGAGGTCGGCGGCGGTGAGCGCGAGCGGGCTGAACAGCAGGCCGTCGATGAGGTGGGCCCGGATGCCCGACACGACCAGGCGCTCCTTGGCCCGGTCGCCCTGCGTCTGGTCGATGAGCACGGTCCAGCCGTGCCGGTCCGCCGCGGTGATCACGTTGGTGGCCAGCTCGGCGAAGTAGGGGATGTCCAGGTCGGGCACCGCCAGCGCGATCACCCCCGACCGGCCCTGCCGCAGATTGCGCGCGGTCAGGTTGGGCCGGTAGTTCAGCTCGGCGATGGCCCGCTCCACCCGCTCCCGGGTCTCCGGCTTGACGAACGGATAGCCGTTGACGACGTTGGAGACCGTCTTGATCGACACTCCGGCGAGCGCGGCGACGTCCTTCAGTCGTGGCTGCACAGAGGCACTATAGCCGGGTTTCCAACGATGTAACACTTCAGTCTCCTCCTGTTTACAACGTTGGATTCATCGATGTAGAAATGCGGTCATCTCACCACCGTTGGGGAAGTGATCGTGATGACCGAGACGTCTACCCACACCCTCACCCGCCGCGGCCTGCTCGGCCTCGGCGCCGGCGCCGGCACCGCCCTGCTCCTCGCGGCCTGCGGCGGAGGCGGCGGTCCCGCCGGCCCCGCGGCCCGCCGATCCGGCCCCGCCTCCGCCGCCCCGACCGCCTACACGGGCCCGAACGTGACCCTGTCCTTCTGGAACGGCTTCACCGGCGGCGACGGCCCGTACATGAAGAAGCTCGTGGACCAGTTCAACGGCGAGCACCCCAACATCAAGGTGACGATGAACGTCTACCAGTGGGCGGACTACTACGCGAAGGTGCCCGCCGCGGTCACCGCGGGACAGGGGCCAGACCTGGGCATCATGCACGTCGACAGCGTCGCGACCAACGCCGCCCGCCAGATCGTGCTGCCGCTGGACGACCTGGCCGCCTCGCTCCAGCTCGCCGAGGCCGACTTCTCCCCGCCGGTCTGGCAGGCAGGCACCTACAAGGGCGGCAGGTACGCCATCCCGCTGGACGTGCACCCGCTCGGCATGTTCTACAACAAGACCGTCATGCGGGAGGCCGGCCTCGACCCGGAGAAGCCGCCGCAGACCGCCGGCGACTACCTGGCCGCGCTGGAGGAGCTGAAGAAGGCCGGCGTGCAGGGCCACTGGGCGACCCCGTTCCCGTTCACCGGCACGTTCCAGTTCACCAGCTTCCTCTACCAGCACGGCGGCACGCTCTTCAACGACGACGCCTCCAAGGCCATGTTCGGCGGGGACGCCGGCGTGCAGGCCCTGACCTGGCTCGTCGACCTGGTCAAGAAGGGCTACAGCCCGAAGAACGTGGGCCAGGACGCCGACGTCATCGCGCTGAAGAACGGCAAGGCCGCCTTCAACTGGAACGGCATCTGGACCATCAACACCCTCAACGAGGTCGAGGGCCTGGAGTGGGGCGTCGCGCCGCTGCCGCAGATCGGCTCCCAGCCGGCGGCGTGGGCGGGCTCGCACCAGTTCGTGGTGTTCAAGCAGCGCAGCCAGGACGACGACAAGCTCACCGCGGCCAAGGTGTTCATCAACTGGATCAGCCGCCACTCCCTGGAGTGGGCCAAGGGCGGCCAGGTGCCCGCCCGCAAGGCGATCAGGGAGAGCGCCGAGTTCCAGGCGCTGAAGGAGCAGGCGACCATCGGCTCCCAGATCGACCACCTGTTCTTCCCGCCGCCGGTCGCGGGCGTCGCCGACGTCAGCCCGCTCATCGACACCGCCGTCAACAGCGCGATCCTGCTCAAGAAGGAGCCGGCGGCCGCCCTGTCGGACGCCGTGACCAAGGCCGACAAGCTCCTGGAGCAGAACCGCAAGAAGTACGGCGGCTGATCCCGTGGTGGACGTACGCATCCGGCGGCCCGCACCGGTCGGGGGAGGCATGACGGCGCCCCCCGTGCGCAGGCGCGGGCGGCTCACGCCGCTGTTCTTCCTGAGCCCGTACCTGCTGCTGTTCTGCCTGTTCGTGGCCGTGCCGGCGGTGTACGGCCTCTACATCAGCCTGCACGAGTGGGACTACCTGCTGCCCGGCAAGCCGTTCGTCGGGCTGGACAACTACGCGGCGCTGTTCGACCCGGACTCGCCGGTGCACGACAACTTCTGGACCTCGATGAAGGCCACCGGCGTCTTCACCCTCGGCAGCGTGCCGCCGCTGGTGGTGCTGCCGCTCGGGGTGGCGATGATCCTGAACCGGCGCTTCCCCGGCCGCACGTTCTTCCGCGCGGTGTTCTTCCTGCCGTTCGTGCTCGGCGTCGCGGTCATCGGCGTCATGTGGCGCATCCTGCTCGACCCGAACCTGGGGTTCGTCAACCACCTATTCGGCCTGGACATCCCGTGGACGACCGACCTGCCGTGGGCGTGGGTGTCGCTGATCGGCATCACGGTGTGGTGGACGCTCGGCTTCAACGCCGTCATCTACCTGGCCGGGCTGCAGGACATCCCGCGCGAGCTGTACGACGCCGCGTCCGTGGACGGGGCGGGCGCCTGGCAGAGGTTCTTGCACGTCACCCTGCCAGGGCTGCGGCCGGTGGCGGTGTTCGTCACCACCGTGACGATCCTGGCCTCGGCCAACATGTTCGGCCAGGCGCTGCTCGTCACCCAGGGCGCGCCCGGGATCGAGACCCGCACCGCGATCATGTACATCGCCCAGGAGGGTCTCGTCGACTACCGGATGGGCAGCGCCGCCGCCATGAGCTACGTGCTCACCCTCGCCCTCATCGTGGTCAGCGTGATCAACTTCCGGATCTTCAGGAGCAGGTCATGAAGACGCTGAAGGCGTCCGCCTGGTACGTCATGCTCGTCGGCTTCGCCGCGATCGTGATCGTGCCGCTGCTGTGGATGCTGCTCACCTCGCTCAAGACCAACGTCGAGGCGACCCGGATCCCGCCCACCTTCGTGCCCGAGGAGTGGAGCACCGGCGCCTACCGGACGCTCGCCGAGGGCACCAGCGAGACGCCGGTGCTGCGCTGGTTCCTCAACAGCATGGTCGCCGCCACCGGGCAGACCGTGCTCGTGCTGGTGGTCGCCTCCACCGCCGCCTACGCCCTGGCCCGGCTGGAGTTCCGCGGCCGTGGCCTGCTGTTCGGGATCATCGTGGGCACGCTGCTGGTGCCGAGCTTCACCCTCCTCATCCCGAACTTCCTCGTCGTGGACCAGCTCGGCTGGCTCGACAGCCCGTGGGCGCTCATCGTGCCCGGCGCTGCCAGCGCGTTCGGGGTGTTCTTCCTGCGCCAGTTCTTCCTGTCGCTGCCGCCCGAGCTGGAGGAGGCCGCCACCCTGGAGGGCGCCAACCACCTGCAGATCTTCCTGCGCATCGTGCTGCCGCTGGCCCGGCCCGCGCTGGCCACGCTGGCGGTGCTCACCTTCCTGAGCAACTGGAACGAGTTCATCTGGCCCATCTACGTGCTGTTCAGCCCGGACCAGTTCACACTGCCGCCGGGGCTGTCCATCCTGCAGGGCGCCTACACCATCGACTATCCGGTGATCATGGCGGGCGCGGTGCTCGCCAGCGTCCCCGTCCTCGTCCTGTTCGTCATCGCCCAGCGCTACGTCATCGAGGGCGTGTCCCGGTCGGGCCTCAAGGGCTGACCCGTCCGCATTTCAAGGAGCTGTTTACGTGGAGACCGCACGGCTGACCCTGGACCGCGACTTCACTATCGCCCCGGTCGGCAGGCGCCTGTTCGGCTCGTTCGTCGAGCACATGGGCCGCTGCGTCTACACCGGGATCTTCGAACCCGGCCATCCGACCGCCGACGAGCACGGCTTCCGCGCCGACGTGCTGGAGCTGACCCGCGAGCTGGGGGTGAGCGTCGTACGGTACCCCGGCGGCAACTTCGTCTCCGGCTACCGCTGGGAGGACGGCGTCGGCCCGGTCGCCGACCGGCCCACCCGGCTGGACCTGGCCTGGCGGCAGATCGAGACCAACCGGTTCGGCCTCGACGAGTTCATGACCTGGACGCGGGCCGCCGGGGTGGAGCCGATGATGGCGGTCAACCTCGGCACCCGCGGCATCCAGGAGGCGTGCGACCTGCTGGAGTACGCCAACCACCCCGGCGGCACCCGCCTGTCCGACCTGCGGGCCGAGCACGGCAGGCCCGACCCGTACGGGATCCGGCTGTGGTGCCTGGGCAACGAGATGGACGGGCCGTGGCAGGTCGGCCACAAGACCGCGGACGAGTACGGCCGGCTCGCCAACGAGACGGCGCGGGCCATGCGGCTCGTCGACCCGGACGTGCGGCTGGTGCTCTGCGGCAGCTCCAACAGCCGGATGCCGACGTTCGGCGGCTGGGAGGCGACCGTGCTGGAGCACGCCTACGACGCCGTCGACTACCTGTCGCTGCACGCGTACTACGAGGAGGACGGCGACCTGCCCGGCTTCCTGGCCAGCGCGGCCGACATGGACCGGTTCATCTCCTCGGTGGTCGCCACCGCCGACCACGTCGCCGCCAAGCAGCGCACCCGCAAGCGGATCGACCTGTCCTTCGACGAGTGGAACGTGTGGAACCAGGCCGACTACCACGGCCGCGAGCGGGAGCCGTTCGAGGAGGCGCCGCGCCTCATCGAGGACACCTACACCGCCGCCGACGCCGTCGTCGTCGGCGACCTCCTCATCACGCTGCTGCGGCACGCCGACCGGGTGGCGGTCGCCTGCCAGGCGCAGCTCGCCAACATCATCGCGCCCATCCGCACCGAACCCGGCGGCCCCGCCTGGCGGCAGAGCATCTTCCACCCGTTCGCGCTGACCGCCCGGCACGCGCGCGGCGAGGTGCTGCGCGTCGAGCCGGTGTCGCCGTCGCTCGACACCGGACGGCACGGCGAGGTGCCGCAGCTGTCCGCGGTGGCCACGCTCGACGAGGACGGGGTGACGCTGTTCGCCGTCAACCGGTCGCCGGACCGGCCGCTGGAGATGACCGCCGACCTGCGGGACGTGCACGCGGACCGCGTCGTCGAGGCGTGCACCCTCGCCGAGGACGACCCGCACCGGGTGGGCGGCCCCGCCGAGGAGGTGCGGCCCCGGCCGCTCGACGGCGTGAAGGCCGACGGCGGGACGCTCACCGCGGTGCTTCCCCCGGCCTCCTGGACAATGGTCAGACTGGGGCGCCGGGCATGAACCCCCGCGTCCTGGCGGGCGCGCTCCTGTGCCTGCTGGCCGCCTGTTCGACGGCAACCCCCACGGGAGAGAGCATGACCTTCACCAACCCGGTCCACGACGCGAACTTCCCCGACCCGGGCGCCCTCCGGGTGGGCGCGACGTGGTACGCGTACGGGACCAACGGGGGCGGCGCGAACGTGCCCCTGCTCACCTCGCCCGACCTGGTGACCTGGACGCCCCGCGGCGACGTGCTGCCCGAGCTCGGCTCGTGGGCCGAGCCGGGCCACACCTGGGCGCCGGAGGCGATCCAGGTGACCGGCGACCGGTTCGCCCTCTACTACACGGCCCGCGCCGCCGGGACCGGCCGCCAGTGCGTCGGCGTCGCCACCGCCGCCCGCCCCGAGGGGCCGTTCAGGGACGACTCCGGCACCCCGCTCGTCTGCCAGGCCGGCGAGGGCGGCTCCATCGACGCCAGCCCGTTCCGCGACGCCGACGGCGCGCTCTACCTCTACTGGAAGAACGACGGCAACGCGATCGGGGAGACCACCTGGCTGTACGGGCAGCGCCTCACCCCCGACGGGCTCGGCCTCGAAGGAGAGCGGGTGCGGCTGCTGGCGAACACCGCAGCCTGGCACGGCAAGGTCGTCGAGGCGCCCCAGCTCGTCCGCCACGAGGGCCGCTACTACCTGTTCTACTCGGCCAACGCCTTCGACGCCGCCGCGTACGCGGTCGGGTACGCCACCTGCGACACCCCGCTCGGCCCCTGCCACGACGCCCTCGAGAACCCGATCCTGTCCAGCGGCGAGGGGGCGGAAGGGCCCGGCCACAGCTACCTGGTGACGACGCCGGGCGGGCAGACCTGGCTGCTCTACCACGCCTGGCCGCCGGGCGCGATCGGCAGCGTGGAGCCGGGGCGGCGGCTCTGGCTGGACCGGGTCGACTGGGAAGACGGCAAGCCGATCGTGCGCGGCCCCACCGCGACCCCCCAGCCCCACCCCGCGTAGGGAGGGCCGGCCTAGCGTCTTCTGTCCTGGCGGCGGGCCAGCAGGGCCAGCCCGCCCGCCAGCGCGAGCAGGCCGCCGCCCGCCAGCCAGGGCAGGCCGGCGGCCCCGTCCGGCGGCTTCGCGGCGATCGTGAACACCACGTCCGAGCACGAGTAGTACGTGTCCGGAGTGTCGGTGTTGCGCCAGACCGTGTAGATCAGGTGACGCCCCGTCTTGCCCGCGGGCAGGCGGCCCTCCATGACGTATGAGCCGTCCCGCATCGGCGGGTCGGTCGCCTCCACGAACGGGCGCGGCTCCAGGTCGTCCCAGCCGAGCGGCCGGGCGGGGTCGTAACCGTCAGCCGTCACGTACAGGTGGAAACTGCCCCGGTGCGGGATCGTGCCCCGGTACCTGAAGGTGAAGGCGCCGCCCCGCACGAGCGTGGTGGCGGGCCAGTCGGCGCGCGGCAGGTCCAGGCCCCGGTAGGCGTCGAGCCCGCCGCTGCACAGCCTGCCGTCGGGGATCACCTCGCGATCCCGCCCGCCGACGTCCGCCACCCGCAGGTCGTCCCACGCGTCCGGCAGGCCGCCGCCGCTCGCCGCCGCCGCGGCGGCGCACGCCGGCTCCCGCGGCGCCCCCTCCGCCCCGCAGGCCGCCGCCCGGCTGACGGGCTCCTCCAGCGCCCCGTGGGAGCCGGTCGCCCACAACCCCAGCACCGCGACGGCCACTCCGGCGATCCGCTGACGCACCTCGGCCGACCTCCTCCTCCGGCGACACCCTGCGCTCAGAGGTACGCCGCCGGGCCCCGGGCAGTTCAGGCCTATGGCGTAAAGGGGACATTGAGCAGTTAATGAGCGTAGAACGACCTGTTGAGTGAACAATGCCCCGGCGCATGCTCGCCGGGTGAACAGGGGGCAGGACAAGGCGTACGAGAGCCGGCACCGCAAGGCGGACCGGCTGTACGAACTCGACGGGTTACGGCTGGCGGCGGCGCTGTGCGTGGTGCTCTTCCACTACACGTTCTCCGGGCCGGTGGGCGGCACGACGACGATCACGTATCCGGAGATCTCCGGTCTGACCCAGTACGGCTACCTGGGCGTGGACCTCTTCTTCCTCATCAGCGGCTTCGTGGTGCTGATGAGCGCCTGGGGCAAGAGCCCGCGCGCGTTCGCCGCCTCCCGGCTGGCCCGGCTCTACCCGGCGTACTGGCTGGGCGTGGCCGTGACCGCGCTGGTGACGGTGACGCTCGGCCAGGGCATGTTCGAGGTCTCGCCGATCCAGGTGCTGGCCAACCTGACCATGTTCCAGTCGGTGGCCGACGTGCCGAACGTGGACGTCGTCTACTGGACGCTCTGGGCCGAGATGCGGTTCTACTTCCTCATCCTGGCGTTCGCCTGGGTGGGGATGACCAGGGGCCGGGTCATGGCCATGCTGTGGGGGTGGCTGGCCATGACCGCCCTGGTCCAGGCCGGGGTGCTGCCGGGAGTCGCCGACCTGGTCGTGCAGTCGGAGTTCGCGCACTACTTCATCGCCGGCATGGCGCTGTTCATGGTGTACCGGTTCGGGGTCACCTGGCAGACGCTGCTCCTCGTGCCGCTCTGCCTGGCCAACGCGGTGTACCGCGGCATCGGGTACGCCGACGCCGTCGGGCGGCGGTACGGGGCCGAGTACGATCCGTGGGTGATCGCGATCGTGATCGCGGCGGCGTTCCTGGTCATGACGCTGGTCGCGGTGCGCGCGCTGCGGCCGCTCGCCGGGCCCTGGCTGGTGACGGCGGGAGCGCTCACCTACCCGCTCTACCTGCTGCACGGTCACATCGGCTTCGTCGTCATCGAGCGGACCGGCGGCGTCGTGGACCGGTGGGTGCTGCTGGCGGCGCTGGTCGCGGTCATGTGCCTGGCCGCCCACGCCGTGCACCGCTGGGTGGAGCGGCCCGCCGCCCCGCTGGTCAGGCGTCTGGCCGGGCCCCGAACACCTCCTGGTGCCACAGGATCTCCGCCACCCGTTCCAGTCCGGCCGCCAGATGCCGCCGGTAGGTACTGAACGGCAGCCCCAGCCTCTCGGCCGCGGCCTCCTGGGTGGGGACGCGGCCGAAGTACGTGGTGGCCAGCGCCCGGTGGAAGCGGTCCGCGCGCGGGTCCTGCCGCACCTGCTCGACCGCCTGTTCCAGCAGGTCGCGCACGGCCCGCGCGGGGTCGCGCTCGGGGTGCACGGCGACCAGCCGGCACCGGGCCAGCGCGTTGCCCGCCAGCGCGTCCGGCCGCGACACGTTCCGTAGCGCGTCGCGTACCGCCGCGTCGAAGTCCGTACGCGCCAGCACCGCGAGCTCCTTGCCCTGCGGGGACGCGGGCCTGCGCAGGCCCAGCCCGCGCGTGCTCATCCGCTCCAGCCAGGCCTCCGGCGTGATGGTGCGCCAGTCGTGCGCGAACAGGCCGAACGTCTCGCGTCCCAGCGGGATGCGGGCGCCCAGGTCGTGCATGTCGTAGTGGCCCAGGTAGCGCCGCCACGAGTCCGGGTCCCGCATGACCAGGAACGTCCAGGCCAGCCGGTCGGAGCGCAGGCACTCGCCCACCGCGCGCCACTGCACCAGGTCCATGACCGGCGACCTGCCGTGGAAGGGGGGCAGCACCCAGGCGCGGGCCAGCGCGATGTGCTCGCCGGGTCGCGGCGGCGCGGTCTCCTCCACGTGCCGCCACGCCGCCGCGATGAGCGGGCAGTCGGCGTCCGGCTCGGCCGGGCCGCTCACCCGCACCCACGACATGAGCGCGACCGGCTCGCCGGTCTCGGTGCGCCGGTGCACCCAGAACCCCTCCGGCTGCCGGTCGATCCAGTAAGCGGCGTCCGAGGCCGACGCCTCGCCCTCGGCCTCGGCGGCCATCCGCAGGACCTCGTCGCGGTCCTCGGGGTTGAAGGCCTCCTCGTGCACCTCGCCGTCGCCGCGCCAGTTCTGGAACTTCGAGGTCACCCCGTCGTGGCGGTGCAGGAAGAACAGCGAGCCCATGGCCGTCAGCGTGTCCTGCCCTGCGGCGGCCCGCACCTGCGCGGCCAGGTGGGCGTGGATGCGGTGGTGCATGTCCGCGTACCCCTCGGGGTCGCGCCAGCGCAGGTCCGCCTCCAGCGCGTCGCGCACCACGTCGTGCGGGAACAGGCCGTGCCGGCCTGACTCGATGAACGGCAGCCGCCGCAGCCAGTCGAACAGCGGTTTCGGATGGTCGGGCAGCACCGCGCGCAGCAGCTCCTCGGTGGTGGCGTGGGCGTGGGCGCACACCTCCAGGGCGTGGCGGTGGGCCGCCGAGGGCACCTCGCCGACGAGCTGGTCGAGCAGCGTCTCGGCGAGCTCCTCCGGGATGTCCTTGTCCAGGGTCCAGCGGGCCGAGGCCCGCTCGTCCTTGGCGGCGACGGCCGCGCCCAGGCACAGCGCCAGCGGGTGGCCTCCCGCGAAGGCCAGCAGGGGCTCGCGCAGGTCCGCCGCCACCCCGCGGGCGTCGATCAGCGCCATCGCCTCCTGCGGCGCGAGCGTGCGCAGCCGGATCACCCGCAGCACCTCGGCCCAGCCGGGGTCGGCCTGCCAGCGCAGGTCGGGCGGGTTGCGCCCGGCGACCACGACGAGGGCTGCCGCCGGCACCCGCGGCAGGAACCTCTCGCGCAGCCAGCCCTCCAGGCCCTGGCACCGCTCGAACGTGTCGACCAGGAGCACCCCGCGCTCCACGGTGAGCACCTGCCCGGCCTCGGCCTCGAAGCCGCCGGGCGACGGGTCGACGGTGTGCCCGTCCACCGTCACCACCGGACGGCCCGCCGCGGCCGCCTCGGCGCCGAACCGGCGCAACAGCGCCGACTTGCCGATGCCGCCCGAGCCGTGCACGAACAGGACCATGAACGAGCGGTCCGTGCCGAGCGCGGATCGGAAGAGGGCCTGCTCCTCCTCCCGCCCCACGAACGCACGGTCACGGGCGGCCTCCAGGCGCTGCCCCAGTGACGAGAAATCCGCCTCAGGACCCGATAACATGCGGGCCACGATAGCTGTGTGATCTTGACAAGGTCCGGCTAATACAGATCGTCAAACGTGAAAAATTCAACAGAATTTGCTCGCGAGTCATGTTGGCCGAGCACGCGCGGGGCCGTGCTAGTCTTAGAGACGTTGCAGTTCTGGTACCCATGACTTCGTGTGCGCCTAACGGTATGTAACCGTCGGGCGCATTTTGTTTTACCGGTCATTTCCGGATGGGTCCGGACACTCCGGCTCTGTACTCATCAAAGGAGAAATGACATGGCCACAGGCACCGTGAAGTGGTTCAACGCCGAAAAGGGCTTCGGCTTCATCGAGCAGGACGGCGGCGGCGCCGACGTCTTCGCCCACTACTCCAACATCGCCGCTCAGGGCTACCGCGAGCTGCGTGAGGGCCAGAAGGTGAGCTTCGACATCACCCAGGGCCAGAAGGGCCCGCAGGCGGAGAACATCGTCCCCGCCTGACGCTCCACGGCCGAGGGCCCGCATCCCGTTCCGGGGTGCGGGCCCTCGCTCGTTCCCCGGCAGCTCCTCGGCCGCGCCGGTCGCTCGCCGCCAGGCCATGGCGCTGCGGGTGCCCGCGACGTGCTAGACGGGACGCGCCGGAGGCTGCCAGTCGTCGCCGGGGACGGGCGGCTCGTCGCGCTTGCGGATGAGGTAGGGCGGCAGGGCCAGCGCGTGCAGGCCGGTCTTGCGCAGGGTGCCGACCGAGTGCTCCGGCGTCTCGGTGAGCGGGTCGCCCGGCCCGTTCAGCGAGGCGTTGACGAGCACCGGGCAGCCGGTCCTCTCGTGCCAGCGGGTCAGCAACTCGTGCAGGAACGGCGTGCGGCCCGGCTCCACCGTCTGCGGCCGGGCGGTGCCGTCCACGTGTGTGACGCAGGGCAGCTCCTCGCGGTGCTCGGGCCGCACCTCCGCCGCGTACTGCATGAACGGCGCCGGCCGGTCCACGTCGAAGATCCGCCCCGCGTGCTCGGCCAGCACCAGCGGGGCCAGCGGCCGGAACCACTCGCGGCCCTTGACCTCGACGTTGACGTAGTCGCGCAGCTCGGGCACCCGCGGGTCGCCGAGGATGCTCCGGTTGCCCAGCGCGCGCGGCCCCGACTCGGAGCGCCCCTGGTGCAGGCCCACCGTCCGGCCGCCCGCCAGCAGCTCGACGATCGCGCCCGCCAGGTCGGCGGGCCGCTCGGCCGTCAGATCCTCCGGCAGCGCCCGCACCGCCGCGTCGATCTCGGCCGGGTCGGGTTCGGGCCCGAGGAAGTCGTCGGCCCACCGGAAGCCGCTCTCGGCGCCCAGGCACTCGATCATCCCGTACAGGGCGCAGCCCACGGCGGTGCCGCCGTCGTGCGGGCTCGGCGGGATGAACACCTCGCGGAACGGCGACCCGCGGATCAGCCGGCCGTTGGCCGTGCAGTTCAGCGCCGTGCCGCCCGCGAACACCAGGTCCGCCAGGCCCGTCCGCTCGTGCAGCCAGGCCGCGAGCCGGTCGAGCGCCCGCTCGAACGCGCGCTGACCGGCGGCGGCCAGGTTGGCCGACCGCTTGAACGTGCTCGCGCCGTTGGTCACGTAGCGGAACGCCGCGCCCTGGTCGAACGTGTCCAGCCACGCCCGCGGGATGAACACCTCGTGCCCGCGCACGTCCAGCTCCGGCAGTCCGAGCGCGTCCGGGTCGCCGAACGGGGCCAGGTCCATCACCTTGCCCTCGTCGCCCCCGCCGCTCGGCCAGAGCATCCGCGTCAGCAGCGCGTAGAAGCAGCCCAGCCCCGCGGGCCTGGCCCAGTCGCCGTCCCAGAGCTGCTTGGCCAGGCATTCGACCCGGCCGCGCGAGCAGCGGTAGAAGGACGACACCTCCAGCAGGTCGCCCGGCGTGCCGCGGGGCAGCTCCACCCGCTCGGTGAAGTCCCGCACCCGGCTGCCCTGCGTGTCCACGACCAGCCCCGCGGCCTCCTCGAACGGCGACGGCGGGAAGGCGCTGTAGAGGTGGCTCAGGTGGTGCGAGACGAGCACGACCGGCGTGTCCCCGGTCAGGCCGAGGGTCTCGCGCAGCTCCGCACGGTAGGCGGCCAGATTGGCGATCTCGGTGTCGGACGAGTAGCCCTCCACCACGAGGTCCACCGGCCCGGCGAGCTGGGGCAGCCGGGGCAGGTAGTGGTCCGGCAGGTCGCGGAGCCGGCCCCGGTGGTGCTCGCGGCGGGTCATCCGCTCCTTCTGCAGGCTGTGGACCGAGGTCCGGCCGCGGGCGACCGCGATCGACCCGTCCCGGGTACGGTTGACGCCGATCACGACAGGACTTCCGGTCATCTTCGAACCCCCCGAACGAGCGACGAACCAGGAGTCCCGTACCCCGATATCACGATATGTCACAGTATGGTGACACGGTGCTCATGAAGGCCCGGCCGGATCCTCTTCCGGCAGCGACCGCACCCGCTCGATGATCGCCGTCGTGGACCGGTCCGAGACGTAGTCCAGCACCCGCACCTCGCCGCCCATGGCCCGCACCAGCGGAGCCTCCTGCAACATCTCGGGCGTGTAGTCGCCGCCCTTCACGTACAGGTCGGGGCGGACCATCCGCAGCAGCCGCTCGGGCGTGTCCTCCTCGAACGAGATCACGTAGTCGACGTAACCGAGCGCCGCCAGCACCGACATGCGGTCCTCGCACGAGTTGATGGGCCGCCCCGGCCCCTTCAGCCGCGCCGTGCTCGCGTCGCTGTTGACCGCCACCACCAGCACGTCGCCGAGCCGGGCGGCCCGTTCGAGGTACGTCACGTGCCCCCGGTGCAGCACGTCGAAGCAGCCGTTGGTGAACACGATCCGCTGCCCGCGCCGCCGGTGCTCGTCCAGCCGGGCCGCCAGCCGCTCCGGCGTCTGCGCCCGTCCGTCCTCCCGGTGCAACGCCCGCAGCAGCTCCTGCCTGGTGCAGGTGGCGGTGCCCGGCCTGCGCACCACCACCCCGGCGGCGGCCTGCGCGGCCTGCGCCGCCTGCTCCGGGGCCGCCCCGCCGGCCAGCCACAGCGCGAACGCCGCCGTGTAGGTGTCGCCCGCCCCGGTCGTCATGTGGTCCGGCGCCGGCTCGGCGTAGGTCCGGTACGGCGGCCGTCCCTCCTGGTGCAGCAGCGTGCCCTCGCCGTCCAGCGTGGTCACCACCATCCGCGCGCCCGACTCCGCCAGCAGCCGGCCGGAACGCTCGGTCAGGAAGCGCACCCGGTCGTCGTGGCCGCCGTCCTCGCCCAGCAGCTGCAGGACCTCGCCGTAGTTCGGCAGCACCACCGCGGGCGCGCAGGTCCGCCACGGCGTGATCGCGTGCGCGTCCACCACCAGCAGGGGCAGCCCGGCCAGCGCCCGCCGCACCGCGTCCGTGCACCCGCCCGCCCCGTAGTCGCAGGCGATCACCACGTCTGCGCCGGGCAGCGACTCCCGCAGCTCCTCGATCACGCGGGCCTCGGCCGCGGCCGGGATCGGGTCGCGGTCCTCCTCGTCGTAGCGGGCGATGAGCTGCTCGCCGACCATGAGCCGCTGCTTGTGCGGGGTGCGCCTGCCGGGCACGGTCACCATGCGGGCGTCCACGCCCAGCAGGCTGAGCGCCGTGGCCAGCTGCTCGGCGCAGGCGTCGTCGCCGACCGGCCCGATCAGCCGCACGCGCGCGCCCAGCGCGGCCAGGTTGGCCGCCGTGTTGCCCGCCCCGCCCGGCGCGTCCTCGGTGGCCTCGACACTCACCACGGGGACCGGCGCCTCCTGGGCGATGCGCTTGACCGGCCCGCGCAGCCACGAGTCGAGCATCACATCACCGACGACCACGGCCTGGATGTCCCTATCCATAGAAGGGCGACTACCAGGAGGAACGGTTCTCAAACGGTCGCGCTGATCTCACGACCCGGCAGGTCCCCGGATGGCGGCGGCGCACCCCGTGATCCGCGCGCCTCTCCCGCTCTATACAGTCGCCCCATGACGACCGTCCGCTCCCTGATCCTGTTCGCGCTGGCCGCCGTCGCGGAGATCGGCGGGGCCTGGCTGGTGTGGCAGGGGGTGCGGGAGCAGCGCGGGCTCCTCTGGATCGCCGCCGGCGTGCTCGCGCTCGGCGCCTACGGTTTCGTCGCCGCCTTCCAGCCGGACCCGCACTTCGGGCGCATCCTCGCCGCGTACGGCGGCGTGTTCGTGGCCGGGTCGCTGCTGTGGGGGGTGCTGGTCGACGGCTTCCGGCCGGACCGCTGGGACCTCGCGGGCGCGGCGATCTGCCTGGTCGGCGTGGCGGTCATCATGTACGCGCCGCGCGCCTAGTCGCAGAGCCGGGCGTCCGGCAGAGGGCGGCCCATCACCACGTCGGCGGCCGTCGGGAAGGCGCCGACGCACTGCTCGTTGATGCGGTAGAGGCTGGACGTGCCCTGACGCTCCACCAGCACGAAGCCGACGTCGGCGAGGATCTTCAGATGGTGGGACACGGTCGACTGGCCCACCCCGGACGCCGCCACGACCTCCCCGACGCTCATCGGCCCCCGGCGCCGGGCGAGGAGCGACACGATCTGGATGCGGGTGGCGTCGGCCAGCGCCCGGAACCAGCTCGCGTACTCTTCCGCCGCTGCGCGGTCCAGCGGCTGCGTCGACTCGTTCATCGGCAACCCACGATAGCCGTCAGGCGTCCCGCCGCAGCACCACGAGCGCCACGTCGTCCTCACGCGACCCGAAGGCGGCCAGCATCCGGTCGCAGAAGTGCTCCAGGTCGTCCTCGACCGTCTCCGCCAGTTCCCTGGCCCGCTCCAGGCTGACGTCCAGCAGCACGTCGCGGTCTTCGAGCAGCCCGTCGGTGAACAGGACGATCGTGCCGCCCGGCGGGAGCATCAGGTGGTCCACCTTGTACTCCTCCTCCGCCACCCCGAGCAGCAGATTGCCCATCCCGTGGTAACGCGCCCCGTCGCCGACCAGCAGGGGAGGGATGTGACCGGCGTTGGCGAGCTGGACCTCGCCGGTGCCGGGGTGCAGCAGCAGCATGCAGACCGTGGCCGTCATGCCCGGGTGGTAACGGCGCAGGACCTTGTTCAGCAGGCTCATCGAGGCCGCCAGGTCCACCTGGTCCATCACCGCGGCGCGCAGTGCGTGCCGCAGCTCGGCCATGACGGTGGCGGCGTGCAGGGAGTGGCCCATCACGTCGCCGATCGCCACCAGCACCCGGTCGTCGGCCTCCAGCACCTCGTAGAAGTCGCCGCCGACCTCCACGCTGTCGACCGCGGGCCGGTAACGCAGCCCCACCGACAGCCCCGGCACCTCGGGCACCCGCGTCGGCAGCAGGCTGCGCTGCAGGGTGAGCGAGATCGTGTGTTCCTGGGTGTAGGCGCGCAGCGCCTCCACGGCGAGCGCCAGCTCCTGGGCGAGCTGCCGCAGCAGGTTGATCTCGTTGCCGTCGAGTATGGGATCGGCCTCCACGCCCAGGAACACCGGCGGCCTGCTCTTCTTGGTGCGGCACAGCACACCCACGACGGGCCGCGTGACCTCCGAGCCGGGCATCAGCGTGGCCCAGTCGGCGGGGGAGATGGTGACCAGCTCGGCGCCGGCGCTCGGGCCCAGGACCATCTCGCACAACCGGTCGAGCAGGTCGGGCGCGACGTCCCTGGTGACGGCGCGCTCGCCCGGCTGGCCGAGGTAGCGGCGCAGCCGCCCGTCGGCCGGCACCGCCAGCGCCCTCGCCTGGCGGCCCAGGATCGAGGCGGTGCCCTGGACGGCCACCTCCTGCAGGCGTTCGAACGAGTCGGACCGGTTGATCCGCAGCGTCACCTCGGCCAGCTCGGCCAGCCGGTCGGCCATCACCTCCGCCCGCCGCCGCGCGCGCGAGTAGCGCAGCGTCGCCTCCACGGTCGCGATGAACTCACTCGGCTCGATCGGCTCCGCCAGGTAGGCGTCGGCCCCCCGCTCCAGACCCTCGGTACGGTCCTGCACGGTGACGGCGTTCCCCGACACCTGGATGACCGGGATGGACGCCGTCGCCGGATCGGCCTTGATGCGCTCGCACACCTCGAAGCCGCTCATGTCGGGCAGCCAGACGTCCAGGACCACCAGGTCGGGATGGTGCGCGTGCAGCACCGCCATCGCTTCCTCGCCGCCGCCCGCCTCGATCACGCTGTGACCGGCCCGGCGCAGCCAGCTGGACAGGATGTAGCGCTTGGCCGGCGTGTCGTCGACCACCAGCACGCTGGCCGGGCCGGAGTCAGGCACCGCGCCCCCTGGCCGCCTCGCGCACCGCCTCCAGCAGGTCGTGACGGCGCATCCCCTGCTTCGACAGCACGGGATGGCCCTCCGCCGCCTTGCCGGGCGCCACTGTCACCACGACCACCGAGACCTCCCCCAGGTTCTCGTCCTCCGACATCCGCTGCAGGAGCGCGTTGCCGTCAAGCCTGGGCATCAGCATGTCCAGCACGAGGACGTCCGGGGGCCGCGCCGTCATCAGCTCCAGCGCCTCGATGCCGTCGGCGGCCTCCTCGATCTCGCTCGCGACCCCGTACAGCATCCTACGGGCCAGCTCGCGGAAGCCCTGGTCGTCGTCGGCGATGAGCAGCCGCCCGATCTCGGGAGGCCCGTGGCGGCGGGGGAGCCGCAGAGTGGCGGTCGTGCCGGAGCCGGGCGCGCTGGTCAGCTCCAGCTGACCGTCGAGCGCCTCGGCCAGCCTGCGCGCGTACGGCAGGCCGAGGCCGGTGCCCTTGGTCTTGACCTGCAGCGCGTTGGGCACCTGGAAGAACTCCTCGAACACGCGGCTCAGGTGTTCCTCGGAGATGCCGATGCCGGTGTCGGACACCGTGATCACCACCTGGCCGGCCTCCTCGTCGAGGTGGGCGCTCAGTCGCACCTCGCCCTCCTGGGTGTACTTCAGCGCGTTCGCCACCAGGTTGCGCAGCACCCGGGTGAGCATGCCCTCGTCGGTGTAGATCTCGCCCACCTCCGGCGCCACCTCGGTGTGCAGGGCGACGTCGCTGGTGGGCTGCATGGTGGCTCTGAGCTGGTGCACGAGCCTGACGAGGTTCACGGACCCGAGCTGGGGATGCAGCGGGCCCGACTCGGCCTTGGCCATGTCGAGCAGCTCGCCGACGAGCGCCAGCAGCGTCTCCGCCGAGCTGCCGATGAACCCGATCTGCTGCTCCTGCTCCCCGGAGAGCGGCTCGCCGCCCGGGCCGGTCAGCAGCCGCACCAGGCCGATGATGGAGTTGAGCGGGGTGCGCAGCTCGTGGCTGACCGTGGCCCAGAACCGGTTCCTGGTCTCGGCCACCTCACGCAGCTGGCTGGACTTCTCGTCCAGCTCGGCGTAGAGGGCGACCACGCCCCTGTTGGTCTCCTCCAGCTCCGTGGACAGCTCGTTGTACAGGGCCAGCACGCCCGCGTTGGTCTCCTGCAGCTCGGCGTTGAGCCGCAGCACGTCGTCCAGGGTCGCGGCCAGCTCCCTGTTCTGCTGGCGCAGCTCCTCCAACGCGGTGGTGGGGGCCACACGGGCCAGCTGCTCGCGGATCCGCGCGGCCGGCATCGAGGGCTTGCGCCCCGGCAGCCGCTTGACGAGGGTGAACCGCCCGTCGTCCGCGGTGACCCTGTCCACCAGGCGGCGGGCCAGCGCCACACCGTCGGATCCGGCCGGGTCGGCGTCCGCGGCGTGCTCGATCGTGATGATCAGTTCGCCGTCCTCCAGCGTGGAACGTACGAGGGCGCCCGAACCGATCACCTCCCGGCCCACCTCGCTGAGCGCGGTGGCGATCCGGATCTGGTCCTGCGCCTCCAGCCCGGCCAGCTCGGCGGCGGCACGGCCGAGCCGGCGCAGCACGAACACGTCCCGGTCCTCGGCCAGGCGCATCCTGAAAAGCTCAAGCGCGGTCACGTCGCGGCCTCACGATCACTACGCAGGCGTCGTCCCGCCGGCTGCCCGCGTCGCGGAGCAGCCCGGCGGCGATCACGGCGGGGGAGCGGGAGAACAGGCCCGGCATGGTGGTGGGCGACCACCGGTCCGTGAGCCCGTCGGAGTGCAGCACGACCGTCGCGTGCTCGTCCAGTTCGTACTCGTACTGCCTGAGGCGCCGCCGCTGGTGGCCGGTGATGCCGGGCACCGACACCATGCCCTGGCGGTCGTCGGCGTGCGTGATCCAGCCGGAGATGTTGCCCAGCCCGGCGTAGCTCACCCGCGCGGGGGTGACCCGCGCGACCGCGGCCGCGCCGCCGCGGGTGTGCGCCAGCCCGTCGTGCAGGCGGCGCAGGATGGCCAGCGGCTCGTCGGCCGGCCTCTCCAGGAAGAGCTCGACCGCCTCCCGGGAGGCGTGCGCGGCGGCCGGTCCGTGGCCCAGTCCGTCGAACAGCAGGACGGTGATGTCCTGCTCGCCGGTGGACACGGCGAAGGCGTCACCCGAGACGACCTCCTCGCCGATGGGGCGGACGAGGCCGCTGGCCGGCGGCGGCTCGATCGTTCCCTTCGCGGCGAACTGGACGGCGAGCAGCGTTCCCCGGCCCGGCAGCGAGTGCACGTCGTACGAGGACGCCATGCGGGTGATGGCGCCCAGTCCGATGCCGAGCGTGCCGGAGGTCGAGTAGCCGTCGCGCAGCGCCCGCGCCACGTCCGGCATGCCCGGCCCCCGGTCCAGCGTGATCAGTTCGACCACCTGCGGCGCGACGGGGCAGGGGCGGACCAGGGCCACACCCTGCACGGCATGCTTGACCAGGTTGGAGACGGCCTCGGTGACCGCCACCGCCACCTGGCCGACGCGCTCGTCGCCGAACCCGGCCGTCTTGGCGAGGTCGACGGCCAGCCTGCGCACCGCCCCCACCGCGCTGGGCTCCTCGGCGCGGATCCAGGCGTCGTCGCGGACCTGGTCGGCTTCGATCATCCTCGGGCCCACTTCGTCACGACGATCGTGGTGCCCTCACCGGGGGCGGAGGTCAGGTCGAACTGGTCGACCAGCCGCCGCGAGCCGCCGAGGCCGAGACCCAGCCCGGCGCCGGTGGTGTAGCCGTCGACCAGCGCCTGTTCGACGTCGGCGATGCCGGGGCCCTCGTCGCTGAAGGCCAGACGCAGCCCGCGACGCCGGCCGTCCTCGACGACCTCCACGGTGACGCGGCCCCCGCCGGCGTGCACCAGCACGTTGCGTGCCAGCTCGCTCGCCGCGGTCACCACCTTCGTCTGGTCTATCAGGGACATGCCCGCCTCGATCGCGACGGCGCGCACCTGCTGGCGGACCGCCACCACGTCGGCGTTGCTGGCGATGGGCATCCGGCCGCCGTCCGTCATCGCGTCGTGTCCCTGCCGCGGAGGT
This sequence comes from Nonomuraea ferruginea, assembly GCF_039540635.1. Lineage (NCBI taxonomy): Bacteria > Bacillati > Actinomycetota > Actinomycetes > Streptosporangiales > Streptosporangiaceae > Nonomuraea > Nonomuraea ferruginea. The sequence continues at coordinate 138,395 of NZ_BAABFD010000015.1, forward strand.
GGCCGAGCGCCGCGACGCCCTTCTCCAGGTCGAGCGCGGTGCGCACACCGCCGAGTGACAGACCGAGCTCCACCAGGGTGATGGCCACGGCCGGGCGCATGCCGACGACCACGGTGTCGGCGTCGAGCAGCCGGCACATGGCCGCGATGGTGGCGAGCATCCTGCCGATGAACGAGTCGATGATCTCCACCGCCGTGATGTCGATGACGACGCCCCGGGCGCCGGTCGCGACGACCCGCTCCGCCAGGTCCTCCTGCAGACTCAGCACGCTCTGGTCGTCGAGGTCGATCTGGATGGAGATGATCAGGATGTCGCCGAGCTTGAGGATGGGGACACGTTCCATCACGCGTCCTCCGCGCGGATCGCGATCTGCGTCCGCCGGCCCTCGCCGAACTCGATGCCGCTGCGCCGCAGCGTGTACGCGAGCGCGTCGGCCAGCGTGGCCTTGGTCACGATGTCGCCGAACTCGATGCCGAGCGTGACGATCGTGTACGCGATCTGCGGGCTGATGCCGGAGATCACGCACTCGGCGCCCATGAGCCGGGCGGCCACCACGGTCTTGAGCAGGTGCTGGGCCACCTGCGTGTCGACGGCGGGGACGCCGGTGATGTCGATGACGGCGTGCTCGGACCCGGTGTCGACCAGGGTCTGCAGCAGCTTCTCCATCACGACCTGGGTCCTGGCCGAGTCGAGGGTGCCGACCAGGGGCACGGCCACGATGCCTTCCCACAGCTTGACCACCGGGGTGGACAGCTCCAGGAGCTGCTCGGCCTGGTCCAGGATGACCTTCTCCCTGGCGGCCGCGTACGTCTCGATGGTGTACAGGCCCAGGTCGTCGATCAGCCGCGAGAACCAGATGAACCCGCGCAGCGCCTCGGGCTCCCCGTCGGCCTCGACGACCTCGTACACCGCCTCCTTGAGGCCGAACACCGCGCGTGCGGTGTCGGAGGGGGTGTGGCCCCGGCGGACGCGGTCGCGCGAGAGCTCCGCGAGCAGGCCGCGAATGTCGGCGAGGTCACTGCCTTCCTCCGCCAAGGCGGTGCGCAGGGCCTGGTAGAGCTCCTTCAGCTCGTCTACCGGGGCCTTGGCGAGGGCGCTCCAGCGGCGCAGGATCTGCTCGTCCGAAGTGCCCAGCAGCTCCTCTATGCGTCGCCTGGCGACGTCGGCATGGACGTTCAAATGGACTCCTGATGATACGTATGACGCACTGCCGGGCAAAGATTAACGCCCGATTGGTCCGGCAGGTGAAAGATGTGCGATTTGTCCCGAACCGTGTGCTCTCACGACGATATCCGATGCTGAGCACCACACCGCGTACCGAGATATTCCCGTGGTGCGAAAGCGGAAAGCCGCTGGCCGGGCCTGGTCAGGACACCGCCGCCGTGGTACGCCGGGGCACCAGCGTGGGCGTGATCGAGATGCGCGCCGACGCCGTCCGGCCGCCGATGCGCTCCAGCAGCAGCCGGCCCGCCGTGCGGCCCATGGTGACGCCCGACTGGTCGACGCTGGTGAGCGAGATGTGCGCCAGCGCGGCCAGCCAGCTGTTGTCGTATCCGGCGACCGAGACGTCGTCCGGCACGGCGAGCCCGGCCTCGCGCAGCGCGGCGAGGGCGCCGATGGCGGCCAGGTCGGCGCCCGCGAAGATCGCCGTCGGCGGCTCGGGCCGGCTCAGCAGCTCGCCGACGCCCTTGTGGCCGCCTTCCTCGGTGTACGTGGTCCACGCGATGTCGGCGTGCTCGCCCAGGCCCAGCCGGACCATGGCCCGCTCGTACGCCCGGGCGCGGATGGCCTGCAGCAGGGTGGCGGGCTCGCCCCGGCTGGAGTCGCGGTGGGCGATGTGCGCGATGCGGCGGTGGCCCAGGCCGGCCAGGTGCTCGACCACGAGCTCGGCGCCCACCTCGTCGTCGTCGAAGACGGCGTCGTAGCGGGGGGAGCGGTCGTGGCGGCCGAGCACCACGACCGGCACCGTGGCGGCGATCGCCTCCAGGTCGGACTGCGGGCTGAGGGGGGCGACCAGCACGATCCCGCCCACCGACTGGTCGATGAGCGCGTGGATGGCCCGCGACTCGCTCGCCGGGCCGCGGCCCCCCTGGCTGATCACGACCTCGTACCCGGTGCCGGCGATCTCCTCGACGACGCCGTCGACCAGGTCGGGGAAGAACGGGTTGCGCAGGTCGGGCAGGAGCACGCCGAGAGTGGAGGTGTGGCCGCGCAGCGCGCGGGCCGCCACGTGCGGCCGGTAGCCCAGCTCGTCGATGGCCGCCAGCACCCGGGCGCGCATGGAGGGGCTGACCCCGTAGGCGTCGCGGAGCACCTTGGACACCGCCGACCTGGACACCTGGGCGTGCAGCGCCACGTCCGCGATGGTCACCCTGGTCATCCGGCCTCCCCGTAGAACGAACCACACCAGACGTGCCGTCGAGCCTCTTGACGCCCCTCCGGAGCGGAGGATAGCAATGGAGAACGTTCTACATCCCGTCTCGGAGCACCCGGATTCCCTCGACACCGCCCGCTTTCACGACATAACCGGAAAGCGGCCTTTCCGCATGCCATAAATTTCCGGAAATATCACCGATGAGTAATCGTTATCCGGGCAAAGTCTTGACGCTACCGAATCGCAAAGTTTAAGTTAGCGGCGATTGGGGGGTTTGAAACGATTTAATGGTCCACGCGAAATTCCTGGAGGGCGTCATGAAGGCCGCTTGCCTCAGAGTCGCAGCCGCCGCCACCGCCGTGGTCACGTCACTGACCTCATGCGGGTCGTCCGAGCCGACCTCGGCCGACGGGACCGTCACGCTCAAGCTGCTCATCGACAACGCCGAGGCCACCGTGGCCGCCGCAGAATCCGTGGTGCGGGCGTTCGAGGCCGCCGAGCCCACTGTCGAAATCGACACCGAGACCCGTCCCGGCGGCGCCGAAGGCGACAACATCGTCAAAACCCGGCTCTCCACCGGCGAAATGGCCGACGTTTTCTGGTACAACTCGGGCTCGCTCATCCAGGCGCTCAACCCGAGCCAGACGCTCGTCGACCTCACCGGCGACCCCGTCCTCGCGAACGTGCAGGAGTCCTACCTGCCGGTGGTGTCCCACCAGGACAAGGTGTACGGGGTCCCGGCCGGCACCGCGGCCGGCGGCGGCATCCTCTACAACCGCAAGGTCTACGCCGACCTCGGCCTGGAGACGCCCAGGTCCTGGGCCGAGTTCATGGCCAACAACGACAAGGTCAAGGCCGCCGGCCTGGCGCCGGTCATCTCCACCTTCAAGGAGACCTGGACCTCGCAGCTGTTCGTGCTCGGCGACTTCTACAACGTCCAGGCCGCCGTGCCCGCCTTCGCCGCCGGCTACACCGCCAACAAGGCCAAGTACGCCACCACCCCGGCCGCGCTGTCGGGGTTCCGGAAGCTCGCCGAGGTGCACGCCGCCGGCCTGCTGAACGACGGGTTCGGCTCGGCCACCCTGGACAACGGGCTGAAGCTGCTGGCCGAGGGCAAGGGCGCGCACTACCCGATGCTCACCGGCGTGATGCCGGCCCTCATCGAGCAGTACCCGTCCGTCAAGACCGACATCGGCTTCTTCGGCATCCCCGGCGACGACCCGGGCACCCACGGCGCCACCGTCTGGGAGCCCGCCGGCGCCTACATCCCCGCCTCCAGCGAGCACGTCGACGCGGCCAAGAAGTTCCTCGCCTTCATCGCCTCACCGGCCGGCGCCCAGGCGTTCTCCGAGGGCGTCGCCCCGACGGGACCGTACCGGATCAAGGGCGCCGAGCTGCCCGAGGACGTCATCCAGGTGGCCAAGGACCTCAGCGCCTACATCGAGAGCGGCGCATCCGCGCCCGCGCTGGAGTTCGTCTCGCCGGTGAAGGGCCCGTCGCTGGAACAGATCACCGTCGCCGTCGGCTCCGGGCTCACCACGCCGGCGGAAGGCGCGGCCCAGTACGACAAGGACGTGGAGAAGCAGGCCAGGCAACTGGGGCTGGCCGGATGGTGACCTCGGCCCGGCCTCGCCGGGCGGCCGCTCCGGAGAGCGGCCGCCGCCCGGCCCGGCCCAAGGCCCGCGCGGTCTACCCGTACGCGTTCTACCTGCCGGCCGGGATCGTCTACACCGTCATCTTCCTCGTGCCGACGGTGATGGCCTTCTACTTCGCGCTCACCCGGTGGACGCTGTTCGACAGCACGTTCGTCGGCCTGGACAACTTCCGCGACTTCTTCGCCGAGCAGAACCTGCGCGTCGGCTTCCGGAACACGATCGTCTACGCGGTCGTCACCAGCGGGCTGAAGGTGGTGCTCGGCCTGCTGCTGGGCGTGCTGCTCACCTCGAACCTGCGGCTGCGCGGCTTCCTGCGCTCGGTCGTGTTCTTCCCCGTGCTGGTCAGCACCGTCGCGGTCGGCATCACCTTCAGCGTCCTGCTCAAACCCGACACCGGCCTGGTCGACAAGGCGCTGGGCGTCTTCGGGATCTCCGGCCCCGACTGGCTCGGCGACGCCACGACCGCGCTGCTGTCGGTGGCGCTGGTCGACGTCTGGAAGGGCGTGGGCCTGGCCACCGTCATCTACATCGCCGGGATCATGTCGATCCCGCGCGACTACTACCAGGCGGTCGAGGTCGACGGCGGCAGCGCCTGGCACCGGTTCCGGCACGTCACGCTGCCGCTGTCCTGGCCCGCCACCTACTCGGTGATCATCCTGTCGTTCATCGGCGGCCTGCGCACCTTCGACCTCATCTGGACCATGACCCGGGGCGGTCCCGGCTTCACCAGCGACGTCATCGCCTCGATCATCTACAAGCAGTATCAGGCGGGCTTCTACGGCCTGGCCACGGCCGGGAACGTGATCCTGTTCCTCGCCGTCACCGCGATCGTGGTCCCGCTCGTCCGCCTGCTCGACCGCCGGGAGATCCACTCGTGAGGACAACCGCGCGCAGGATCGGCGCCGAGACGCTCGCGCTGGCGGTGGCCGCCGCCGTCTTCCTGGTGCCCTTCTCGTTCATGCTGCTCACCGCGGTCAAGGACGAGAAGCAGGCCGCCGACCTGGACTTCGCCTGGCCGACGAGCTGGCCCGTGGTGCGGAACCTGGTGGAGGTGATCTCCGCCCGCGACTACCTGCTGCTGACCGCGTACGTGAACAGCACCATCCTCACGGTCACCTCGGTCGCGCTGCTCGTGGTGTTCGCCTCCATGGCCGCGTTCGTGCTGCAGCGGCGGCCCGGCCGGGTGGCCGGCGTGGTCAACCTGCTCGTGCTGTCCGGGCTGATCATCCCGCCGGCCGTGGTGCCGACCATCTGGGTGCTGCAGGGCATCGGGCTGTTCAAGACGCTGCCGGGGCTCATCCTGGTCGAGGTCGCCTACAGCCTGTCGTTCGCGATGCTGCTCTACCGGGCGTTCATCGCCGCCATCCCGCGCGAGCTGGACGAGGCCGCCATGATCGACGGCTGCACCGGGATGGCGCTGTTCTTCCGGGTGATCTTCCCGTTGATGCGGCCGGTGACCATCACCGTGATCCTCACCACGTCCGTCGCCGTCTTCAACGACTTCGTCAACCCGCTCTACTTCCTGCCCGGCGACGACAACGCCACCGTCCAGCTCACCCTCTACAACTTCCAGAGCCAGTACAGCACCCAGTGGAACCTGCTGTTCATGGACATCGTCCTGATCACGATCCCGCCGCTGCTGGCCTTCGTCTTCTTCAACCGCAAGATCGTGGCCGGCATGACCGCCGGCGCGATCAAGGGCTGACCCACTCGCACGAGGAGCACCATGACCCGAGCGTCCGGCATCACCGTCGACGCCCCCCGTTTCGAGCACCACCGCTTCGACCCGCACCGGCCGCCCCTCGGCATCGGTGCGTCCAGGCCACGCCTGACCTGGACCGTCACCGCCGCACCACCGTCCTGGACGCAGGACGCGTACGAGATCGAGATCCGCACCGGCGGCGGCACCGCCAGCCACCTGGTGCGCTCGGCCGAGTCCCGGCTGGTGCCGTGGCCCGGCGAGCCGCTCGGCTCCGCCGAACGCTGCGCCGTCCGCGTCCGGGTGCACGGCGGCGGCCGAGCCGGCGACTGGAGTCCCTGGTCGGAGGCGGAGACCGGGCTGCTGACGGCGGACCGCTGGCAGGCCGCGGCCGCCGCGCCGCCGCCGTCGCTCACCGGCCCGCCCGACGGCCCGGCGCCGCTGCTGCGCCGCGGCTTCGATCTGCGCGAGCGGCCCGTGCGGGCCCGCCTGTACGTGACCGCGCACGGCCTGTACGAGGTCGAGATCAACGGCCAGGTCGTCGGCGACGACGTGCTCGCCCCCGGCTGGACCAGCTACGGCCACCGGCTCCGCTACCGCACCCACGACATCACGGCCCTGCTGCGGCCCGGACCCAACGCGATCGGCGCGATGCTCGCCGACGGCTGGTACCGGGGCCGCGTCGGCTTCCTGGACGGCAGCACCGCCACGTACGGGACGCGCACCGCGCTCATCGCCCAGCTCGAACTCGTCTACGCCGACGGCGGCACCGAGACGCTCGTCACCGACGGCTCGTGGCGCGCCGCCCCCGGCCCGATCACCGCGACCGGCCTGTACGACGGCGAGAAGCACGACGCCCGGCTGCTGCCCGGCGGCTGGTCGTCGCCCGGGTTCGACGACTCCGGCTGGCTGCCCGCGGACGTGCTCGACCACGACCCCGCCCTGCTGGTGGCCCCCGACGGCCCGCCGGTGCGCCGGGTCGAGACGCTCGCCCCCGTCGCCACCCTGACCGGGCCGTCCGGCGAGACCATCCTCGACTTCGGCCAGAACATCTCGGGCCGGCTGCGCATCCGCGTGCAGGGTCCCGCCGGGCACACCGTCTCCCTGCGCCACGCCGAGGTCCTGGAGGACGGCGCGCCGGCCGTGCGCCCGCTGCGCGGCGCGGCCGCGCACGACACCTACACCCTGCGCGGCGGCGGGGCCGAGGAGTGGGAGCCGCGCTTCACCATCCACGGCTTCCGCTACGCCGAGGTGACCGGCTGGCCGGGGGAGATCCCGCCGGACGGCGTGGTCGCCGTCGTCTGCCACACCGACATGCGCCGCACCGGCTGGTTCGGCTGCTCGGACCCGCTGCTGGAGCGGCTGCACGAGAACGTGGTGTGGAGCATGCGCGGCAACTTCGTCGACATCCCCACCGACTGCCCGCAGCGCGACGAGCGGCTCGGCTGGACCGGCGACATCCAGGTGTTCGCCCCGGCCGCGGCGTTCCTGTACGACTGCGCGGGCCCGCTCGCCTCCTGGCTGCGCGACCTCGCCGCCGAGCAGGCCGAGCTGGGCACGGTCCCGCCCTACGTGCCGTGGGTGCAGGTGCAGTTCCCGCCGCTGCCGGCCGCCGCCTGGGGAGACGCGGCGGTCCTCGTGCCGTGGGTGCTGTACGAGCGCACCGGCGACCTGGAGCTGCTGCGGCGGCAGTATCCGAGCATGCGGGCCTGGGTGGACCAGGTCGCCGAACTGGCGGGGCCGGACCGGGTGTGGTCCGACGGGTTCCAGTTCGGCGACTGGCTCGACCCGTCCGCCCCGCCGGACGCGCCCGCCGACGGGCGCACCGACCCCTACCTGATCGCCACCGCCTACCACTTCTCCACCGCCTCCATCCTGGGACGGGTGGCCGGGCTGCTCGGCCACGAGGACGACGCGGCCCGTCACGCCGCTCTGGCGGGGGAGGTGCGGGAGGCGTTCCGGCGGGAGTACGTCACGCCGTCGGGACGGCTGGTCGGCGACAGCCAGACGGCCTACGCGGTCGCCCTGCGCTTCGGCCTGCTCGACGACGGCGGCGAGCGGGAGAGGGCCGGGCGGCGGCTGGCGGAGCTGGTCGCCAGGGACGGGTACCGGATCGGCACCGGCTTCGTCGGCACCCCGCTGGTCTGCGACGCCCTCGCGGAGACGGGCTCCCACGACGCGGCCTACCACCTGCTGACGCAGCGGGAGTGCCCGTCGTGGCTCTACCCGGTGACGATGGGGGCGACCACGATCTGGGAGAGGTGGGACAGCCTCCTGCCCGACGGGTCGGTCAACCCGGGGGAGATGACCTCGTTCAACCACTACGCGCTGGGGGCGGTGGCCGACTACCTGCACCGCGTGGTGGCCGGGCTGGCCCCCGCGGCGCCCGGCTACCGCCGCCTGCGGGTCGCGCCGCGGCCGGGCGGCGGCCTCACCCACGCCCGTGCCGCGCACGACACCCCGTACGGGCGGGCGGCGGTGTCGTGGCGGCGGGCGGGCACGGAGCTGACGGTCGAGGTGACGGTGCCGCCCGGCACGACGGCCGAGGTCGATCTGCCGGGGCGGGCCCCGGTGCAGGCCGGGCCCGGCGAGCACGTCTTCACCTGTGACTACCGCGCGGCGGATGACGACCCGCCGATCCCGGCCACGGCGGGCCCGTTCCCGCTCCCCGATCCCGTCGCGACGTCGTAGGTCACGAACGGGCGGGGCTCCACGGGCGTGGTGTCCCGCCCTTTCCTCGCTCCGTCAGGTGAAGGGCCTGGCCACCTCGTCCAGGATCTCCTCGCCGACCTCCAGCAGGGACCGGGCCTCCTCCTCCTCGATCCACTGGAAGGTCGCCAGGCGCAGCGCCCCGAGGAAGGCCGCCGCCATCACCCGCGGCCGTGCCGGGGCGCGCCGGTCGGCGATGGCCTGCGCCAGCTCGCGTTCGAGTGCGGCGTGGTTGGCGAGCTGGCGTGCCAGCAGCGCCGGATGCTTCTTGGCCAGCCGGGTGCGGATCGCCCACTCGCGGTCGGGGGTGCCGACCTCCTCGTACAGATCCAGGATCGTGGCCCGCATGGCCTGCCACGCGCTGTGGCCGGGAGGCTGCTCCTGCACCAGCGCCACCAGCCGGCGGAAGCGTTCCTCCTCCCCGTACAGGAGGGCGTCTTCCTTGCCGGCGAAGTAGTTGGAGAAGGTGCGGCGGGAGATGTTGGCGGCGTCGGCGATGGCCTCGACCGTCACGCCGTCGAAGCCGTGCTCGACGACGAGCCGCAGCGCCGCCTCGTGCACGGCCTGCCGGGTCTCGGCCTTCTTGCGCTCGCGCAGTCCCAGCGTCGTGGTGTCCATCTTGCGGTCACTCTACCCGCCGGGAATAGATGCGCAATGCGCAAACTTTCTCAATGGGAAGTAGAGTATCCGGTCGTCACCCCGAGATCCGAAACGGAGGTCGCGCGTGAGCGCACCCATGACAGCACCTGCCGAGCCGATGACGCATCGGCAGGTGCTGAAAGCCCTCAGCGGGTTGCTGCTGGTCCTGTTCGTCGCCATGATCAGCGGCACGATCGTGTCGGTCGCGCTGCCCCAGATCATCGGCGCGCTGAAGGGCACCCAGTCGCAGTACACCTGGGTCGTCACCGCCTCCCTGCTGGCCGCCACCGCGTCGACGCCCATCTGGGGCAGGCTGGCCGACCTCTTCAGCAAGAAACTGCTGCTCCAGATCTCCATCGTGATCTTCATGGTGACCTCGCTGGCCTGCGGGTTCGCCCAGAACACCGAGCAGCTCATCGCCTTCCGGGCGCTGCAGGGGCTCGGCATGGGCGCGCTGCAGATCCTGGTCCAGGTCGTGATCGCCGCGATGATCAGCCCCAAGGAGCGCGGCCGCTACAACGGCTACCTCGGCGCCGTCATGGCCGTGGCCACCGTCGGCGGGCCGCTGCTCGGCGGGCTCATCGCCGACACCTCGTGGCTGGGCTGGCGCTGGTGCTTCTTCATCGCCGTGCCCTTCACCGTCGTCGCCCTGGGCCTGCTCCACAAGACGCTGCACGTCGCCACCGTCCGCCAGGACAACGTCAAGATCGACTACGCCGGGGCGACCCTCATCGCGGCCGGCGTGAGCGTGCTGCTCATCTGGATCACGTTCGTCGGCAACTCCTTCGACTGGCTGTCGTGGCAGACCGCGGCCATGGCCGGCGGCGGCGCCGTCCTCCTGGCGCTGGCCACCTGGGTGGAGACCAGGGCCGCCCAGCCCGTGGTGCCGCTGCACGTCATCCGCCGCCGCACCCCCGCCCTGGCCATCGTGGCCAGCCTCGCGGTCGGCATGGCCATGTTCGGCGGCTCGGTCTTCCTGGGCCAGTACTTCCAGATCGGCCGCGGCTACACCCCGACCGAGGCGGGCCTGCTCACCATCCCGATGATGGCGGGCGTGCTGGTCTCCTCCACGATCAGCGGCCGCATGGTCTCCAGGAGCGGCAAGATCAAGCCGTACATCGTGACCGGCTCGATCGTGCTCACCCTGGGCTTCCTGGTGCTGTCGACGATGGACCACCAGACCTCGCTGTACCTCATCGGCGCCGCCATGGTGCTGGTCGGCGTGGGCGTCGGCATGTCGATGCAGAATCTGGTGCTGGCCATCCAGAACACCGTCCCGCTGCGCGAACTCGGCGCGGCCAGCGGCGCCATCACGTTCTTCCGCTCGCTCGGCGGCACCATCGGCGTCTCGGTCCTCGGCGCCGTCCTCGCCAACCAGGTCGCCACCAGCATCAGCCAGGGTCTGGCCAAGGCCGGCATCCCGGCCTCGGCCAGCGGCGGCGCGGCCACCCTCGACATCGCCGCCCTGCCGGAGCCGATCAAGACGATCGTCCGATCCGCGTACGGGGACGCGACCGGTCACATCTTCCTCATCTCGGCGGGGCTCTCGGTCGTGGGCGTCATCGCCACCCTCTTCTTCAAGTCCGTCACCCTCCGCGACACCCTGGACCTCCCGGACCCCAAGCAGGCGGACGAGCAGCCGGTCCCGGCCTCCTGACACCGGCCCCTTCCCGTGCCGAGCCGCCAGGATGAATCCGTGACTCCTGATCATCGGGTGACCCGGGTCGAGAAGATGCTCGACGGCGGTACGGGGTTCAGCGCCGCCTGGACGGCCGTGGGGGACAAGGTCACCGTTCCCGTGGCGTCGCGGCCCGTCCCAGACTCCAGGCTCCTGTCCTCGATCGGGCGCGGCCTGCGTGCGTGCGGCCAGACCCGCGTCCTCGCCGCGCCGCTCGGTGCACGGCGAGTCGAGACGATCCTGGTGGGCGATGGCGCCCTCGCGCTCCCGGGTTCGTGGGCCGGCTCCGACGTCGTCATGACTTTGCCCGACATGTCGGGAGCGGTCCTCATGACCATGCGGCAGTACGCCCTCGTCTCCGGCCCTCGTGCGTTCGTCGCGGCCTGCCTCGCCTGCGAGACGGAACAGGCGAAGGCGGATTTCGCGCGGGTCGCGCGGCGGCTCGCCACGACGAATCCCCTCCTTCTGGAGGTCGCGGCGGCTCATCCGCCCCGATGGCCCTCCTGGCGGACGCCGGCGGAGGTGCCCCCGGAGTCGGTCACCCGGAGGAAGCTCTCGCTGATCGACGGGTTCGTGGCGGGCCGCCTCGACGTCGAGCGGTTCCGCCACGCTTGGGTGGCGGCGAGAAGGGAAGCCATGGCGGCGGGAGAGCGGGCGCACGGCGATCTCGGCCGGCTTCTCGACGAGGCGTTCCACGAGATCGACGACTACGACGTGTACTCCGACGAGCGGGAGTTCACCCGGAGGATGACCGTGCTGCACGCCCGGCTCCACGGCATGTCGCGCACGCAGGAACCCGGCTGACAGTCGGGTTCGCCCACTCCACCCGCGCGCGCGTCAGTCCGCCTTCTTCCAGCGGGCGATCAGTTCGTCGTAGTCCAGGGTCTCCGGCTTGCCGCGCTCGTCCGGGAGCTTCGCCACGGGCGCGCCCGGCTGGTCGAACCAGTACTGCGCGTCCCGTTCCTGGTTCAGCTTGGGCGCGCACTGGCCGCCGTAGCCGCGGCGCTCCAGCCGGGACAGGATGTCGTCCTGCTGCTTGGCCAGGCTGTCCATCGACTGCTGCGGCGTGGTCTCGCCCGTGACGGCGGTGGCCACGTTCTGCCACCACAGCTGCGCCAGCCGCGGGTAGTCCGGCACGTTCGTCCCGGTCGGCGTCCACTGCACGCGCGCCGGGCCGCGGTAGAACTCGATCAGCCCGCCGTACTTCTCCGCGTTCTGCTCGAAGTACTCGCTGCGGATGTCGGTGTCGCGGATGAACGTCAGCCCGACGATCGACTTCTTCAGCGACACCGTCTTGGACGTGACGAACTGCGCGTACAGCCAGGCCGCCGCCCTGCGCTCGGCCGGGGTGCTCTTCAGCAGCGTCCACGACCCGGCGTCCTGGTAGCCGAGCTTGTGGCCGTCCTTCCAGTAGGCGCCGTGCGGGCTCGGCGCCATCCGCCACTTGGGCGTGCCGTCCTCGTTCACCACCGGCAGCCCCGGCTGGGTCAGGTCGGCGGTGAAGGCCGTGTACCAGAAGATCTGCTGGGCGATGTTGCCCTGCGCCGGCACCGGGCCCGCCTCGCTGAAGTTCATGCCCGCCGCCTCGCGCGGGGCGTACTTCTTCAGCCAGTCGACGTACTTGGTGAGCGCGTACACGGCGGCGGGCCCGTTCGTGTCGCCGCCCCGGCTGACGGACGAGCCGACCGGGCGGCAGTTCTCCACCCGGATGCCCCAGTCGTCCACCGGCAGCCCGTTCGGGATGCCCGGGTCGCCGTTGCCCGCCATCGACAGCCACGCGTCGGTGAACCGCCAGCCCAGCGACGGGTCCTTGCGCCCGTAGTCCATGTGGCCGTAGACCTTCTGGCCGTCGATCGTGCCGTCACCGTTCACCTTGCTGGTGAAGAAGTCGGCGATGTCCTCGTACGCGGCCCAGTTGACCGGCACCCCGAGCTCGTAGCCGTACGCGTCCCTGAACTGCTTCTTGATGGCCGGGTCGGTGAACCAGTCGTACCGGAACCAGTACAGGTTCGCGAACTGCTGGTCGGGCAGCTGGTAGATCTTCTTGTCGGGCCCGGTGGTGAAGCTGATCCCGATGAAGTCCTCCAGGTCCAGCGTCGGCGAGGTGACCGCCTTGCCCTCCCCGGCGATGTAGTCCGACAGCGGCAGCACGTAGTCGCCGCGCGCGTGGGTGCCGATCAGGTCGGAGTCGTTGACGTAGGCGTCGTAGATGTTCTGGCCGCCCTGGATCTGCGTCTGCAGCTTCTCGATCACGTCGCCCTCCTGGATCAGGTCGTGCTTGAGCCTGATCCCGGTGATCTCGGAGAACGCCTTGGCGAGCTGCTGCGACTCGTACTCGTGGGTGGTGATCGTCTCCGACACCACGTTGATCTCCATGCCGCGGTACGGGGCCGCGGCCTTCATGAACCAGTCCATCTCGGCGAGCTGCTGCTCCTTGGAGAGCGTGCTCGGGGTGAACTCGGTGGACACCCACCGCTGGGCGGCCGCCTTGGCGTCGGCCTCCCTGAACTCGCCGCCACCTGCCGAGCCGCCGCCCTGCGAGCAGCCCGTGGCCAGCAGGACGAGCACGGCCGCGCAGATCGTGCTCCTCTTGGGGATCTTCCTGCCGAACGGCATCGCCGCCTCCTTAGTCAGCCCCACATCCCGATCGCCAGCACCACCAGGAACGCCACCGCCAGCGCCAGCCACATGGACAGATCGGTGACGGCGATCCACCCGGCGAGCACGGCGGCCGCGCTGATCAGGCCGATGTACAGCCGGTCCCCCCGATCGGTCTCGATGCGCAGGAACCCCCGCCGCGACACCGGCGGCGAGATCCTCGCCCAGATCGCCATCCCGCACAGCAGCAGGCCGAGGCCGACGAAGACGGCGGCGGTGGGCCCGGTCCACACCATCCAGTCGGGCATCGGCTACACCCTCCCCAGACTGAAACCCTTGGCGATGTAGTTGCGGACGAACCAGATGACGATCGCGCCCGGCACGATCGTCAGCACCCCGGCCGCCGCGAGCAGCCCCCAGTCGACGCCCGCCGCGCTCACCGTGCGGGTCATGGTGGCGGCGATCGGCTTGGCGTTCACCGACGTGATCGTGCGCGCGATGAGCAGCTCGACCCAGCTGAACATGAAGCAGAAGAACAGCGTGACGCCGATCGCCGACCGGATCATGGGCAGGAAGATCCTGACGAAGAACCGGGGCAGCGAGTAGCCGTCGATCGCGGCCGTCTCGTCGATCTCGCGCGGGATCCCGGACATGAAGCCCTCCAGGATCCACACCGCGAGCGGCACGTTGAACAGCATGTGCGCGATGGCCACGCCCAGATGGGTGTCGAACAGCCCGACCGCCTGGTAGATCTGGAAGAACGGCAGCAGGAACACCGCGGGCGGCGCCATCCTGTTCGTCAGCAGCCAGAAGAACAGGTGCTTGTCCCCGGCGAACCTGAACCGGGAGAACGCGTACGCGGCCGGCAGCGCGATGACGAGCGACATGACCGCGTTCATGGACGTGTAGACGATCGAGTTGAGATAGCTGGAGTACCACACCGGGTTGGTGAAGAACGTGACGTAGTTGTCGAACGTCACCCGCTCCGGGATGAGCCGGAAGCTGCCGAGGATGTCCTGGTTCGGGCGGATCGACATGCCGAACATCCACAGCAGCGGCAGCATCAGCGTGATCCCGTACAGCCAGAACACCGTCCGCGCCCACGGCAGCCTCCGCACCGTGCTCACCTCCCGGTCCTGGTCAGCACGGTGAAGAACACGTAGCAGACGATCTGCACGGCCAGGAAGTACAGCAGCGAGAACGCCCCCGCCGGCCCCAGGTCGAACTGCCCGACCGCGATCTTCGACAGCAGGACGCTGAGGAAAGAGGTCGCGTTCCCCGGCCCGCCCCCGGTCACCACGAACGGCTCGGTGTAGATCATGAAGCTGTCCATGAACCGCAGCAGGATCGCGATCGTCAGCACCCCGCGCAGCCGCGGCAGCTGGATGTGCCGGAACGTCGCCCACGCCGACGCGCCGTCGATCTGCGCCGCCTGGAAGTACGGGTCGGGGATCGACCGCAGCCCCGCGTACGCCAGCAGCGCCACCAGCGGCGTCCAGTGCCACACGTCCATGACGAGCACGGTGATCCACGCGTCGCCGGCGTCCAGCGTGTAGTTGTAGTCCAGGCCGAGCACGTTGTTGACGGCCCAGCCGCCGAGCCCGATGTCCGGCCGGGCGAAGATCTGCCAGATCGTGCCCACCACGTTCCACGGGATGAGCAGCGGCAGCGCGACCAGCACCAGCGCCGCCGGCACGCCGAGGCCGCGACGCGGCATCACCACCGCCACCGCCACGCCCAGCGGGATCTCCAGCAGCAGCACCTGCGCCGAGAACAGCAGCGTGCGGACGAACGCGGCCCGCACCTCAGGGTCGCGCGCCACCGACCGGAACCACTCCAGGCCGACGAAGAGCCGGTCGTCCGGGCTGAAGATGTCCTGCACCGAGTAGTTCACGACCGTCATCAGCGGGATGACGGCGGTGAACGCGACCGACACCACCACCGGCAGCACCAGGAACCAGGCCCGGTTGGCGCGCCGCTTGCCCTGGGCCCGGTCCTCGGCGGCCGGCTCCGTCCGCCGCGAGGGGAGGGCGGCCGTCACGGGGCGCTCCCCGGCAGCGGCTCGACCACCCCGCACCGGACCGCGTCCCTGAACAGGAACGCCCGGCCCTCCGCGAAGCGCAGGAACGTCACGGAGCCCGGCTCGCGCACGGCCGCCGCGTCCGTGCGGGCGACCAGCGGGTGCCCGTTCACCTGGGCGTGCACCAGGTCGTACGCGCCCATCCGGTCGATCCCGGTCACCCGGGCGGCGATGCCGGGCGGCGCCTCCTCGCTTGTGAGCCGCACGAACTCCGGCCGCACCCCGATCCGCACCGGCCCCGGCGGCAGGTCGCCGGACGCCCGGCCGACCGCGGCGTCGCCCACCCGCACCAGCCCGCCGGCCACCGCCCCGTCCAGCACGTTCATGCCGGGCGAGCCGATGAAGTGGCCGACGAACTCGTGCGCGGGCGACAGGAACAGCTCGCCCGGCTCGCCGGCCTGCACGATCTCGCCGTCGTTGAGCACCACCACCTCGTCGGCGAACGTCAGCGCCTCCGTCTGGTCGTGGGTGACGTAGACCAGCGTGTGCCCGGTGTCGCGGTGGATCTCCTTGAGCTTGCTGCGCAATGTCCACTTCATGGCCGGGTCCACCACGGTCAGCGGCTCGTCCAGCAGCACCGCGGCCACCTCCGGGCGGACCAGGCCGCGGCCCAGCGCCACGATCTGCTGGCGGCCCGGGTCCAGCCGCCGCGACCGGCGGCGCAGGTGCTCGTCCAGCCCGAGCAGGCCCGACACCCGGCGCACCCGCCGGTCCACCTCCTGCCTCGGGTACCCGCGGTTGCGCAGCGGGAAGGCCAGGTTGTCGTAGACCGACATCTGGTCGTACAGCACCGGGAACTGGAAGACCTGCGCGATGTTCCGCCCCGCCGGCGGCACCCCGGTCACCTCGCGGTCGTCGAACCAGATCCGTCCCCGCGTCGGCGTCAGCAGCCCGCTGACGATGTTGAGCAGCGTCGTCTTGCCGCACCCGCTCGGCCCGAGCAGCGCGTACGCCCGGCCGGTCCGCCAGGTCCACGTCATCGGCTTCAGCGCCCACGTGCCGCCGCCGTCGTAACTGTGCGCCACGCCTTCCAGGCGGATCTCAGCCATGCGGGCGGACCTCCGCCCCCAGCGGGGCATGCAGCCGCGCGCCGTCCTCGCCGAACACGAACACCCGCGCCGGATCCACGTACGCGACCGCCGGCTCTCCCGGCTCGTACGGGTGCGTGCCCGCCAGATGCGCCACCAGGTGCGTCCCGCCCTCCAGCAGCAGGTGGACGAACGTGGCGCTGCCCGTCACCTCCGCCAGCCTGATCTCGGCCGGGAACTCCAGCATCCCGGGGCCGGCCCGTTCGATGCCCACCTGGTGCGGGCGCACCGCCACCACCACCCGCCGGTCCGGCCCGGTCAGGCCCGGCGCGGGGAACGAGGCGCCCAGGCACTCGATCCGGCCGTCGCGCACCAGGCCGGGCAGCAGGTTCAGCGGCGGGTCGCTGAGCGTCGCGGCCACCTCCAGCGTCGGCGGCCCGGCGTACAGGTCCGCGGGGTCGCCCCGGTGCCGCACCCGGCCCTCGCCCAGCACCACCGTCGGCGCGGCGAAGGACAGCGCCTCGTTCGGGTCCGCCGTCGCGTACAGCACCACGCCGGGGGAGTCCCTGAACATCCGCTTGAGGTCGGCGCGTAACTGCTCGCGCAGCTTGAAGTCCAGGTTGGCGAGCGGCTCGTCGAGCAGCAGCACGTCCACCGGCCGGGCCAGGGCCCTGGCGATCGCGGTGCGCTGCTGCTGCCCGCCCGACAGCTCGCCGGGACGGCGGCCGAGCAGCTCGCCGATGCCCATCAGCTCCGCGACCTCGCGCACCCGCCGGTCCACCTCGCCCTTGGGGAACTCCGCGGCCAGGCGCAGCGGGGAGGCGATGTTCTCGTAGACGGTCAGCGACGGGTAGTTGATGAACTGCTGGTAGACGAAGGCCACCGACCGCTTGCGCACCGACACGCCGGTGACGTCCTCGCCGTTGACCACCACCCGCCCGGCGTCCGGCGGCAGCAGCCCGGCCACCACCCGCATCAGCGTGGTCTTCCCCGCGGTCATCGGCCCGAGGAGCGTCGTCATGCCACCGGATGACTCCAGGTGGATGTCGTCGAGCCAGATCTCCCCGCGCCGGCGTACGGAGACGCCATCGATGACGAGCGTCACTGTGCCCGGTCCTTCCCGGAACAGGTGTCAGCTACCGCGACGATCGAGACTTTTCACCTCTAGTTAACATGATCCACAACCTCGTGCAAAGGCCGGATTTTGTGGTGTGAAGCGGGATTTATCCGGCGGGAAGATGAGAATCCACAGGCATCTCTTGTACGTAGAGTTACTTTGTGATTACGGTGGGTAGCAATCCCGGGGTGACCCGATTACCCGCCCAAGGAGGGCACATGCGACCCACCACCCGCTCGCTGACGGCCGCCACGCTCGTGGCCGCCGGCCTGCTCGCCGCTACCCCCGCCCACGCCGTCGTCGACCCGGTCGCGGTCTCGCTCTGTCTGGCCGAGAGCGCCGCCGGTGCGACCAGTCTCGTCGACCCCAGCTCGCCGGGCATCCCGGCCGAGCTCCCCGCCGTCCACTGCCTGGCTCCCTGACACCTTCCCCCAGGCCGGTGGCGAGGGCGGCGCGGTCTCCAGCCGCGCCGCCCGGACGGATCCCCCGGTCCCCGCCCCCGCGCGCGTCCCCCCGCTTATGAACGAAGGAGCTGCGATGTCCGACCGAGCCCTGGCCGCCGCCCTCGCCGCGGCGGCGATCGTCCTGCCGCCTCATATCGGCGGCGAACCGATCGCCCGCCTGGAGGCCGTGGTCCAGCACGTGAACATCCTCACGTCCTAGATGTATCCGCAGCTGCGCACCCTTCCCGCCCGGCGGCGCGCCGCCAGCCGGCTCGGCTATGTGATGTTCCTGAGCCGCTGGATCCAGGCGCCGCTCTACTTCGGCCTCATCGCCGCCCAGGTGGTCTACGTGTGGCGGTTCATGGCCGAGCTCGTGCATCTCGTCCATCTGGGATTCACCGGCCATCCGGCCGAGACCACCGTCATGCTCATCGTGCTCGGCCTGGTCGACGTGGTGATGATCTCCAACCTGCTGATCATGGTGATCGTCGGCGGCTACGAGACGTTCGTCTCGCGGCTGCGCATCGAGGGCCACCCCGACCAGCCGCAGTGGCTCTCCCACGTCAACGCCAACGTGCTCAAGGTCAAGCTCGCGATGGCCATCATCGGCATCTCGTCCATCCACCTCCTCCAGATCTTCATCAACGCGGCCAGACCGGCCGTCACCGACAGGGAGCTGCTTTGGAAGACACTGATCCACCTGACCTTCATCGCCTCGGCGGTGGCGCTCGCGCTGATCGACCGGATCATGCAGAGCAGCCGCCACCGCTCCGACCAGACGGCCGGTCCCGCCGGCGCCTCGCCGTCACGGGTCTCGGCGGCGTGATCGCCGGCCTGGTGTGCGCCGCCGCCCCCGCCGCCCCCGCCGCCGCCGAGGCTCCCGAGACCGCCAAGCCCGCCTCCTCCCTGATCGGCGATGTGATCATCTTCAACGACGAGATCGTCGAGCCGGTCTCCGCGCCGGTCAGCACCTGCGGGGCCGCGCTGAAGCTGCTCAGCACGGGCACCAGCACCTGCGCCGACGCCTCCCGGGTGTCGGACGACGACGCCTGACGAGGGCCCACCAGACCGTGCCCGCCCCTCATCTCCCCCAGCGGGGGCGGGCACGCCATCATGGAGAACAGGCACTTCGCTCGATGAAAGTTTCACGAGATTGCCGATAATTTCAGCTCTCCACCTGCTCTAACAGCAGCGTGCGCGCGCGGGCATTGACCCTGTCTCCTGCCTGTCCCTACCGTCCCGGCAGGGATCCCGAAGACGCCGAAAGATTTCGGGACCGGATCTTGGCAAGCTTCCGGAGGTAGGTGCTCGTGCTTTCGTCAACCCCCATCAGACCCGGCAGCCGGCCCAGGACGCTCGCGGCGGCGGCCCTGCTCGGGCTGCTCGCCGTGTTCTTCCTGCCGGCCGGCCCCGCCGACGCCTCGGCCCCACTGCGCCAGCACGCCGCGGCGCGGGGCAAGTTCATCGGCACCGCGCTCGCCACCGGACCGCTGTCGAACGAGACCCAGTACCGGAACATCGCGGCGACCGAGTTCAACCAGATCACCGCCGAGAACGCGATGAAGTGGGACGCCACCGAGCCCAACCAGGGCCAGTTCAACTTCTCCGGCGCCGACACCATCGTCAACTTCGCCACCCAGAACAACCAGCAGGTGCACGGCCACACCCTCGTCTGGCACAACCAGACCCCCGGCTGGGTGCAGGGCCTGGGCGCCACCGCCATGCGCTCGGCCATGCAGAACCACATCAGCCAGGTCGTCGGCCGCTACGCCGATAACGCCGCCGTCGTCTCCTGGGACGTGGTGAACGAGGTCTTCGAAGAGAACGGCAACCTGCGCTCGTCGTTCTGGTACAACACGCTGGGCCAGAGCTACATCGCCGACGCCTTCCGCTACGCCCGCGCCGCCGACCCGGACGCCCGGCTGTGCATCAACGACTACAACGTCGAGGGCATCAACGCCAAGAGCACCGCCATGTACAACCTGGTGCGCTCGCTGCGCGAGCAGAACGTGCCCGTCGACTGCGTCGGCTTCCAGAGCCACCTGGCGATCCAGTACGGCTTCCCCAGCGACCTCCGGCAGAACCTGGAGCGCTTCGCCGCCCTCGGCGTCCAGGTCCGCATCACCGAGGTGGACATCCGCATGCAGATGCCCCGCAGCTCCAGCAAGGACACCACCCAGGCCAACTACTACCGGGACGTGATCCAGGCCTGCCTGGCCGTGAACGCCTGCGCCGGCGTCACCATCTGGGGCTTCACCGACCGGCACTCGTGGGTGCCCGACACGTTCTCCGGCGAGGGCGCCGCGCTCATCTACGACGAGAACTACCAGCAGAAGCCGTCCTACACCGCCGTCCACAACGCGCTCGACGGCGGCACTCCCTCCGACACCACCCCGCCCACCACCCCGGGCACCCCGGTCGCCTCCAACGTCACCGGCAGCTCGGCCACGCTGACCTGGTCGGCCTCCACCGACTCCGGCGGCAGCGGCCTGGCGGGCTACAACGTCTACCGCGAGCAGGGCACCACGGACCCGCAGCTCGGCCAGTCGTCCACCAACTCGATCAACCTGACCGGGCTGTCCGCCGACACCCAGTACCAGGTGTACGTGCGAGCACGTGACGGCGCCGGCAACCTGTCCAGCCCGTCCAGCGCGGTCACCTTCACCACCACCGGCGGCGGCGGCCCGAGCGGCCCCTGCACCGCCACCGGCACCGTCCAGACCCAGTGGGGCAACGGGTACGTCATCCAGCCCGTCACCGTGACCAACAGCGGATCGTCGGCCATCAACGGCTGGACCGTCACCTTCACCCTCCCCGCCGGCCACAGCGTCACCGGCTCCTGGAACGCCACCCTCACCACCAGCGGCCAGACCGTCACGGCCAAGAGCATGGGCTACAACGGCAACCTCGGCCCGAGCGCCAGCACCTCGTTCGGCTTCCAGGTCAGCCGGCCCAACGGCAACACCCAGACGGTGTCCGGCTACACCTGCGCCTCACCGTGAGATCCCCGCGCGGGTTCGAGGGAGGCACGGCGAGCGCCGAGGAGCCCGCGCGGTCACCCCTCTGACCCTCCGCCCGCGTTCCGTTCCTCCGTCCCCGTGACTGCCTCGACGGGGCGGAGGAACGGAACCACCCCGTCCCGCCGCCCCGTCCCGTCCGGGACACCCCTCTCCGGTACGAGACGGGGGCCGGCGGGACGGGGTTTCCGTCCGTCCCGCCCCGGCGCGCGTACCATGATCCCTCTGCCGTACCGTCTGCTCCAGGGGACGAGAGGGGAGCGCCGATGGTGACGGAGCCCGTGCGGGCGGAGGCGCTGCGGCTGGCCGGCGGGGGAGACCTGCCCGCCTACGTGTACGACCTGCCGGCGCTGCGTGCGCACGCCGCCGGAGTGCGCGGCGCGCTGGCCGGGACCGCCGAGCTCTACTACGCCGTCAAGGCCAACCCGGCCGCCGAGATCCTGCGCGCGCTCGTCCCGTACGTGGACGGCTTCGAGGTGGCCTCCGGCGGCGAGCTGGCGCACGTGCGCGAGGTCGCCCCTGACCTGCCGATCGCCTTCAGCGGACCCGGCAAGACCGACGCCGAGCTGGCCCTCGCCCTGACGCCCGGCGTGCACCGGCTGCACGTGGAGAGCCCCCGCGAGCTGGCCCGCCTGATCGCCCTCGGCGCCCCGGCGGACGTGCTGCTGCGCGCCAACCCGGACCTGCCCGGCGAGGACACCCGGCAGGCCGCCGCCAGCCCGTTCGGCATGGACCAGGACGGCCTGGCCGCCTGCCTGCCGCTGCTGGCCGCCGCCCCGCACATCCGGGTGCGCGGTCTGCACACCCACCTGACCTGGGCCCAGCACGACGCCCCCGCCATGGCCGCTCTGGCCCGCCGGGTGACGTCCTGGGCGCTGCCCTGGCTCCGCGCACACCTGCCCGGCCTCACCGAGCCGGAGCTGGACCTCGGCGGCGGCATGGGCGTCGACTACCGGGCGCCGGACCAGGTGTTCGACTGGAAGGCGTACGCCGCCGCCCTGCCCGCCGCCCTGCCCGCCACAGGGGCGCGGCTCCGGGTCGAGCCCGGCCGGTCGCTCACCGCGTACCACGGCTGGTACGTCACCGACGTGCTCGACGTCAAGCGCAACCACGGCCGCGACTACGCCGTCCTGCGCGGCGGCACCCACCACCTGCGCACCCCCGTCGCCCGCGGCCACGACCAGCCGTTCACCGTCCTGCACCGGGCGATCGCCGGCCCCGCGCTCACCGGCCCGGCCACCCTGGTCGGCCAGCTCTGCACGCCCAGGGACGTGCTCGCCCGCGACGTCCCGGTGACCGGGCTGCGGCCTGGCGACCTCGTGGTGTTCGAGCTGGCCGGCGCGTACGCCTGGAACCTGTCCCACCACGAGTTCCTCATGCACCCGCCGCCGCGCTTCCGCTACCTCGACTGAGACCGTGCCGGGTCGGGTATCTACCGGCTCTCCTACCAAGGAACGGGTGCGAATGATCTTTGACGACCAGCGGGAACCGTTGCGGGTGTGGCAGTACGCCGAACGGTATCTGGGCGCGGGCACCCGCGCCTACAGTCGTTTCTCCGCGGACCTGGAGATCTCCGAGCCGTACCATCCGCAGCTCGGCCTCGACCGGTTCGCGGTGCCGACCTTCCGCGTGCCGCCCGAGCGGGGGACCTTCCTGCGCAACGCGCTGGAGTCCACCACGGTCAAGCTCTACCGGGGCGGCGACGGGTTCCTGCTGCCCGTGCACCCCGAGACGCTCGCCTTCCCCGGCCTGCCCGACCGGGACGCGCTCACCGAACGCGGGCCCGACCTGACCGTGGTGCCGTTGGCCAACGCCCGCACCGTGTTCGTCGAGCGCATCGGCGACGAGCCGGTGGAGCCGCACTTCGTCAAGCTCCACTACCCCCGGCGGCTGTCGCGCTTCACCCGGCGGCTGCGGCGGCCGATCATCTCGGTGCAGCTCTGGGCGGCCGAGGAGCTGTCGGCGGCCGGGCTGCCGGTCCTCCCCGAGGTCGCCGCCGGAGTCCTGGGCGCCGACCCGGCCGAGGCCTGGGGCTTCCTCATCCGCGAGATCCGCCCCCACCTGCTCCCCGGCCCGGCCCGGGGGACCCCGCGGTTCACGGTGCCGCTGTTCGCGCTGTACGGGCAGGACGTGCGCGGCCCGGACGACCCGCCGCTCATGGCGCAGCTCGCCGCCCGCAGCGGTGAGGACCCCACCGGCTGGCTGGCGAGCCGGGTCGTCGCCCCCATGGTGCGCCTCTGGCTGCGCGCCGTCTCCGCCACGGGCTGCGTACCGGAGCCGCACGGCCAGAACACGCTGTTCGCGTTCGACCCGGACGGCCGCCGCACCGCGATCCTGTACCGCGACTGCGGCGTCTACATCGACCCCGCCACCCGCGCCGAGCGCGGCCTGACCCGCGACCTGCCGCCCGTGAACGTCATCTCCCGCGACGTCGAGCAGCCGCGCGAGCGCGTCTTCAGCCTCACCTACGACAGCTTCATGGGCCACCACGCGCTCGAACGCCTCGCCAGGGTCGCCGCGGACACCCTCGGCGTGGACCCGGAGCACCTGCGGCGCGCCGCACGGGAGGAGTTCGCCGCCGGGCCGCGCGTCGGCCTGCCGCCCACCGTCCACTACTACGAGGACCGCCTGCATGCCAACGGCCGGTGGAACCTCGTCGACACCGGCGAGCCCCCCGCCTGGCGCTAGCTACAGCAGCGCCTGGTAGACGAGCTGCCGCAGCCTGCTCCTGATCGGATGGGTGTCCGAGGGGAGGAGCTGGGTCATGAAGACGACCGTCAGCTCCTCCGCCGGGTCCACCCAGAACGCGGTGCTCGCCGCCCCGCCCCAGCTGAACTCGCCCGCCGAGCTCAGCGTCCGGTGCCGGGCGGCGTCCCGCACCACCGCGAACCCGAGCCCGAACCCGACTCCCGCGTACGGCACCTCGGCGAACACCGGCCGCCCGAACTCCTCCAGGTCGGCTCCGCCCGGCAGGTGGTTGCGCGTCATGTAGGCGACGGTGCGCGGGCCGAGCAGCCGCACCCCGTCCAGCTCGCCGCCGCGCAGCAGCATCTGGGTGAACCGGTGGTAGTCGCCCGCCGTCGAGATCAGCCCGCCGCCGCCCGACAGGAACGACGGCCGCCGCAGCTCCGCGCCCCGCGTGTCCATGGGCACGGCCCTGCGGTGGCGGTCCGCCGAGTAGAGCGTGGCCATCCGCCCCGCCCGCTCCCCGTCGATCCAGAACCCGGTGTCGTCCATGCCCAGCGGCCGGAAGATCCGCTCGCTCAGGAACTCGTCGAGCGGCCGGCCCGACACCACCTCGACCAGCCGGCCCAGCACGTCGGTGGCCACCGAGTAGTTCCACTGCGTGCCCGGCTCGAACAGCAGCGGCAGCTCCGCCCACCGGTCGACCGCCTCGGCCAGGCTCATCCCGCGCGGCGCTCCCCGGTCGAACCCGGCCCGCCGGTAGAGCTCGTCCACGACGCTCACGTGCTGGAACCCGTACACCAGGCCCGAGGTGTGGGTGAGCAGGTGCCACACCCGCACCGGCTCCGCCGCCGGCCGGGTGACGGGGGAGAAGGTCGGCCCCTTCTCGTACACGCGCACGTCCGCGAACGCCGGAAGGTGACGGCTGACCGGGTCGGTCAGCTCCAGCAGCCCCTCCTCGTACAGCATCATCACCGCGACCGAGGTGATCGGCTTGGACATGGAGTAGATCCGGAACAGCGTGTCCGGCTCCACCGGGGCGCCCGACGCGACGTCGCGCGACCCGTACGCGGACAGGTGGGCGATCTCGCCGCGCCGGCTCACCAGCGCCAGCCAGCCGGGCAGCCGCCCGTCGTCCACGTACGGGGCGAAATGGGCGTCGATCCGCCGGAGGCGGGCGGAGTCGAGGCCGACGTCCTCCGGGTCGCAGGTCACCTTCAGCTCGCCCACCGCGCCTCCTCCGGAGCCCGGAACAAATCTAGAACAGGATTCTAGGCCGGTCGCGCGGCGTTGTGCAGCCCTCTGATCGCCAGCACGTACCCGTACACCCCGAAACCGACCACGATCCCTCTGGCAACCGGCGAGATGTAGGAGTGGTGCCGGAACGGCTCGCGGTGGTGCACGTTGGAGATGTGCAGCTCGATCACCGGCAGCTCCACGCCCTCGATCGCGTCGTGCAGCGCGACCGAGGTGTGGGTGTAGGCGCCGGGGTTCAGCACCGCGCCGACGGCCTGGCCGGCCTTGACCGCGGCGCCCGCCTCCTGGATCCAGTCGATGAGCTGGCCCTCGTGGTTGGACTGCCCGAAGACCAGCTCCAGGCCGAGCGCCTCGGCCTCCTCCCGGCACATCGTCTCGACGTCGGACAGGGTCGTGGTCCCGTACACCTCCGGCTTGCGGGTGCCGAGCAGGTTGAGGTTCGGGCCGTTGAACACGTAGACGGATGTCATCCGACTGATCGTACTCAGCCCTTGTAGTTGAAGACCTGCCGCAGCGTGTGCTGCACGGTGACCAGGTCCTTCTGGTCGTCCATCACCCGGTCGATCGGCTTGTAGGCCTCCGGGTGCTCGTCGACCAGCGCGGCGGCCCGGTCGGCGTTCCAGGTGCGGCCGCCCATCGCCGCCTTGAGCGACCTCGCCGACAGCTCGCGCTTGGCCTGGGTGCGCGACATCCGCCGCCCCGCCCCGTGCGCGCACGAGTGGTAGGAGTCGGCG
Organism: Nonomuraea ferruginea; assembly: GCF_039540635.1. Classification (NCBI taxonomy): domain Bacteria; kingdom Bacillati; phylum Actinomycetota; class Actinomycetes; order Streptosporangiales; family Streptosporangiaceae; genus Nonomuraea; species Nonomuraea ferruginea. Next base: position 164,108 of record NZ_BAABFD010000015.1, read on the forward strand.
TTCCCCCGCCCGCGCACGATGTACGACTGCGCGCCCATCGAGCCCGGGATGACGCCCTCGTCGCCGGTGTCCGCCTTGATCGCGCCCTTCCTGGTGATCCACAGCCGCTTGCCGTGGTGCGTCTCCAGCTGGGTGAAGTTGTGGTGGCAGTTGATGGTCCGCACCCTCCGGCCCGTGCCGACGACCTGGAACAGGGCGTTGACCAGCACCTTGTCCATGCGGGCCCGCGAGGCCATGGCGTAGTGCTGCGACCAGAGCATGTCCTCGATGTAGGCGTCGAACTCCGGCGTGTTCTGCACCAGGTAGGCCAGCGCCGGGTCCTCCAGGCCGATCGCCTGGCGCTTCATCAGGTTCTTCGCACCGGTGATGTGCATGGTGGCGAGCTGGTTGCCGATGCCGCGCGAACCCGAGTGGAGCACGGTCCACACGCGGTCGCGCTCGTCCAGGCAGACCTCGACGAAGTGGTTGCCCGAGCCGAGGGTGCCGAACTGGCGGGCGACCTTGGTCTCCTGCTCCCGCGTCAGGCTCGTGTGCGGGTGGCCGAGCTCGCTGAGCGCCCGGTCGACCGACGGGTCCTGGTGTCCCTGGCCGACGCCGGCCGGGATGCGGCGCTCGACCAGCGACATCAGGGCGGCGAGCGTGTCGGGCAGGTCGGCGGCGGTCAGCGTGGTCTCCGTGGCGACCATCCCGCAGCCGATGTCGACGCCGACGGCGGCCGGGATGATCGCGCCCTCGGTGGGGATGACCGAGCCGACCGTCGCGCCGATGCCGACGTGCGCGTCGGGCATGAGCGCGACGTGACCGGACACGATCGGCATCCGGGCGGCGCGGGCCGCCTGCTCGATCGTGCGGTCGTCGATCTCGCTGGCCCAGGACAGCAGGTTCGGGGCGGGCTGGTTCGGCATGACGGGAAACTCCTTGATCGTCCTTGATCCAGTCTGCCCTGGAACCGCCGCTCCAGCCCACTCATTTACGCTGGCACGGAATATGGGACGGTTAATTGAGCTTGTTACGATCATCCTGTTACGGCACTTTGCGGGTGGAGCGTGGGTGGAGCGTGAGCTGTGCTGCCTGACCCGACCGGATCCACGACCGAGGAGATCCTCGCGGGCGGTGGCGTCAACGTGGTCGTCCGCGTCGGCGACACCGTGCGCAGGCCGGCCGGTCCGTGGACGCCCGCCGTGCACGCGCTGCTCGGCCACCTCACCGCGCGCGGCTTCACGGGCGCGCCCCGCGCCCACGGCCTCGACGGGCAGGGCCGCGAGATCCTCGACTTCGTCCCCGGCACGGCCGCCTGCGACCCGGTGCCCCCGTACGTGCGCGACGACGCCACCCTGCGGGCCGTGGCCGGCCTGCTGCGCGCCTACCACGACGCGACCACCGGCTTCACGCCGCCCGGCGACGCCGCGTGGTACTTCCCGCCGCGCCAGCCCGCCGAGGTCGTCTGCCACGCCGACATCGCCCCTTACAACTGCGTCTTCCGCGACGGCGCGCCCGTCGCGTTCATCGACTTCGACACCGCGCACCCCGGGCCGAGGCTCTGGGACGTCGCGTACGCGGCCTACCGGTTCGTCCCCCTGACCGCCCAGGGCCACGGGGAGGCGCCCACGCCCGTGCCCGAGCAGGCGCGGCGGCTGGGGCTGTTCTGCGACGCGTACGGGCTCGCCGCCGCCGACCGCGCGGCCCTGACGGACGTGGTGGGGGAGCGCCTGCACGGCATGGCGCGGCTGATCCGCGAGAAGGCGGCGGCGGGCGATGCCGCCTTCGCCGCCCACCTGGCCGGCGGCCACGACGCGCTGTATCTCGCCGACGCGGCCCACGTGGCACGCCACGCGCTCGTCCTCCAGGAGGCCGTACGGTGATGCGCCGTTTTGAGACCGGACACAAGGCGGACGTAGGCTGTCCTTTTGGCGACCACGGGAGGTGACGCCCATGCTGCGTGACTCGTTCGGGCGGGTGGCTACCGATCTTCGGGTGTCCCTCACGGACAAATGCAACCTGCGCTGCACCTACTGCATGCCGCCGGAAGGGCTCGACTGGCTGCCCAACGCCCAGCTCCTGACCGCCGACGAGGTGGTCAGGCTCGTCACCATCGGCGTCGAGCGCCTCGGCGTCACCGAGGTCCGCTACACCGGAGGCGAGCCCCTGCTGCGCCGGGAGCTCGCCGACATCGTGGCCCGCACCACCGCGCTGCGGCCCCGGCCGCAGGTGTCGCTCACCACCAACGGTATCGGCCTGGCCCGCATGGCGGACGCGCTCGCCGGCGCCGGGCTGGACCGGGTCAACGTCTCCCTCGACACGCTCGACCGTGACACGTTCAAGCGGCTCGCCCACCGCGACCGGCTGCCCGACGTGCTCGACGGCCTGGCCGCCGCGCACCGCGCCGGGCTGCGCCCGGTCAAGGTCAACGCCGTGCTCATGCGCGACGTCAACCAGCACGAGGCGGTGCCGCTGCTGCGCTGGTGCCTGGAGCAGGGCTACGAACTGCGCTTCATCGAGCAGATGCCGCTCGACGCGCAGCACGGCTGGAGCCGCGCGAACATGGTCACCGCCGACGAGATCCTCGCCCTGCTGTCCGGCTCCTTCGAGCTCACCCCCGACGACGTGGAGGAGCGCGGCAGCGCGCCCGCAGAGCGGTTCCTGATCGGCGGCGGGCCCGCGCGGGTCGGCGTGATCGGGTCCGTCACCAGGCCGTTCTGCGGCGCCTGCGACCGCGTGCGGCTCACCGCCGACGGTCAGATCCGCAACTGCCTGTTCGCCCGCGAGGAGTCCGACCTGAAGTCCGCCATGCGGGCGGGGGCCACCGACGACGAGCTGGCCGAGCGGTGGATCGCCGCCGTCGCGGGCAAGCGTCCCGGCCACGGCATCGACGACCCCTCCTTCCTCCAGCCGGCCCGCCCCATGTCGGCGATCGGCGGCTAGTGCGGGCCCGCGACCTGGGCCTCGCCACCGGTGACAGCGGCCGGCACAACGCGATCACCGACGTGCCCGGCGTGGGCGTAGGGCACGTCACCCTCGTCCGCGACCCCGCCGTCCGCACCGGCGTCACCGCCGTCGTGCCCGGCGGGATCGGCCCGCACGCGCCGCTCCCCGCCGGGCTGTTCACCGGTAACGGCCACGGCAAGCTCGTCGGCGCCACCCAGCTGTCCGAGCTCGGCCTGCTGGAGTCGCCGATCGTGCTCACGGCGACCCTGTCGGCGTTCCGCGCCGCCGACGCGCTGGTGACCTGGATGCTCGCGCAGCCGGGCTGCGCCGGCGTACGGACCTTCAACCCGGTGGTCGGCGAGTGCAACGACGGCCACCTGTCCGACATCCGCGCCCGCCCCGTCACCGAGGCCCACGTCCTGCGGGCCGTCGCCACGGCCACCGGCGGCCCCGTCGCCGAGGGCTGCGCCGGCGCCGGCACGGGCACCACGGCCCTCGGCTTCAAGGCCGGCATCGGCACCGCCTCCCGCCTGCTGCATGCCGCGGGCGAGCAGGTCACGCTGGGCGCCCTCGTCCAGGCCAACTTCGGCGGCACCCTCCGCCTCCACGGCCGCCCGATCACCCCCTCCTCCCTGGGGCTCCCCGGCGAGCGCCTCCCTCCAGCCGGGCCGGAGGAGGCGGGCTCCTGCATGATCGTCATCGCCACCGACGCGCCCGTGGACGCCCGGCAGCTCACCCGGCTGGCCAGGCGGGCCGTCTTCGCGCTCGGCCGGGTGGGCGCCGACTACAGCCACGGGAGCGGCGACTACGCCATCGCCTTCACCACCCGCACCGGGCACGCCCCGATGCCCGACCACGAGCTGAACCCGCTGTTCGGCGCGGCCATGGACGCCGTCGAGGAGTCCGTGCTGAACTCCCTGCTCGCGGCCGAGACGACCACGGGCGCCGAGGGCCGCACCGCCCACGCGCTCCCCGCGCCGCGTCTTCTGGAGCTCCTGAGGACATGACCGCGTACGGTGGAGACGTGTTCGACGCGGTGATCCTGGCGGGCGGCAGGGCTGAACGGCTGGGCGGGGTGGACAAACCCGGCCTGGAGGTGGGCGGCACGCCGATGGTCGGCAACGTCGCCGCCGCCGCCCGTGAGGCCGGGCGCGTCGTCATCGTGGGACCTGCCAGGGCCATCCCGGGCGCCGTCTTCGTCCGCGAGGACCCGCCGGGCGCCGGGCCGGTGCCCGCGCTCCGGGCGGGGCTCGCCGAGGTCACCGCCCCCTGGGTGGTCCTCCTCGCCGGCGACCTCCCGTTCCTGGCCCCCTCCCACCTCTCCACCCTCCTGGCGCATACCGGCGCAGGGCGTGGGGCGGTCGCCGTGGACGGGGAAGGACGCGAACAGTGGCTGCTCGGCGTCTGGGAAGCCGCCGGGCTGCGGGAGGCGCTGGCGGCCTACGAGGGGCGGTCGCTGCGCGGGCTGCTGGCGCCGCTCGTGGGGCGGCGGGTGCCGCTGCCCCGGCAAGCCTGGTTCGACTGCGACACCAGGGACGACCTGGAGGAGGCTCGGAATGAACGTGCTGGCTGAGTGGACCGCGCTGGCCTGCGAGGAGTTGGGCATCGACCCGGCCAGGGTGGACCGCGACCAGATCCTGGAGCTGACGAAGGAGGTCGCGCACGGGGTGGCCAGGCCGGCCGCGCCGCTGACCGCCTACCTGCTGGGGCTGGCCCAGGGCGCCGGGACCGCGCCGGAGGAGGCGGTGGAGCGGCTGACCGCGCTCGCCAGGAATTGGGGCCAGACCACAACCGAGACGCTGACCGACCGCTGACACTGGAACGAACTCGTGCAGTCAAGCCCCGCCCGACCCTGAAGATTCCCTGTGAATTGTGGGGCTGGCGGGGTGTAAACGATTTCGGGAAAGCGGCCCTATCCGACTGCGAAGCCGGCTCGTGAACAGATCATCGGCTTCGAAAGTTTTGCCGGGAAAAGGGCGACGCCGGGTGGTTACGGGGGCAAACCACCCGGCGTCGCTTCATCGGCGTTCCGACGGGGGCCCGGAACGCCGGCACCAGCACTCCGACGGGGGACCGGAGCGCTTGGCTAAAGCGTACACCTACAACCCGTGGGATGCGTCAAGACTTAGTCACGACCCGATCTCGCGTCGGTGCATCGGTATCTCGCTTTGGTTAGCTTCCGGGGTCTGAAAGGTGGGAGGTGGGGCGTCCTTGCCACGCTCATTGGCCCCGATAACCGCTATGTACGGCAAAAAGACCGCACCGGCGATGAACAGCAGCTTGTACGGCCACGGCAGCGGCACCACCACCGCCAGGATCAGGCAGATCGTGCGGATGCCCATCTTGATGAGGTAGCTCCGCTCCCGGCGCCGGATGTCGGTGCTCAGCGAAGGCCTGGCGTCCGTGACCGTGTGGACCGCCTGCTTCCTGCGCCAACTCCTCATACCCCCCACGTTAGACCTCGGACGGGCCGGCGGCGACAGCGCCCCTGGACGGCACTATGGGTCATGCGATCATGGCCTTGGAGTAAGGAGGATTCGGAGATGACGGATCGTACGTACCGCGTGACCGAGATCGTCGGCACCTCGCATGAGAGCGTCGACCAGGCCATCCGCAACGGCATCAGGCGGGCCTCGCAGACCCTGCGCCACCTCGACTGGTTCGAGGTGACCGAGGTGCGCGGCCACATCGACGCGGGCGAGGTGGCCCACTTCCAGGTCGGCATGAAGGTCGGCTTCCGCCTGGAGGACAGCTAGCACCGTCGAGCCCCCGCGGCTCGACGGCCGCGGGCGATGCGACGGGACAGCGGACGCCACCCGGCCGGGTAGGACGGGCGAGCCCTCGCGGCTCGACGGCCGTGGGCGATCAGCGACGAGACGGCGGACGCCACCCGCCCGCGGAACCGCTCGTCCTGACTGGCTTACAGATCGAGCGCGCCCCGGGCCTCCACCGCCGGCTCACCGGCGGAGCGCGTCCCGGGTTCCGTCATCAGCTCACCGGCGGGCGCGTCCCGGGTTTCCCTGCCAGCTCAACAGCCGAACGTGCCCAAGGTCTCCGCCATCAGCTCACCGGCGGAGCGCGTCTGGGGGTTTCCGCCGCCGGCTCATGGGCGGAGCGCGTCCTGGGTTCCGCTATCGACTCACCGGTGGAGCGCGTCCCGCGTCTCCGCCACCAGTTCACGCGCCGCGTCCACCGCCGTGGCCAGCGACTCCGGGGTCTCGCCCAGGCCGCCGAGCAGCGCGCGGGCCCGGCGGCCGAACCCGGCGGGGGCGCCCGGCAGTGTCTCCGCGACCGCCAGTGCGCCCTTCTCGTTGAGACACCACCGCCGCTCGGCCGCGAACAGCGCCTGCACCAGCACGCCGACCGCCCGCGACAGGCAGAGCGCGACGTAGAGGGTGTCCGCCCTGCCCACGCCCTTGCCCGCCACCTCCACCAGGAACCCGGCCTCCTCGGCCGCCCTCATCAGCGACTCCCGCAACCGCTCCGGGTACACGGCGGCCTCCCGCCGCAGCCGTCCCAGCTCCCCGTGCGGATCGGCGAGTATCGCGCCGAGCGCCACCTCACCCGCGTAACACGGCGACCAGAACCCCAGCGGATGCCCCACCTGGACGCCCACCTCGTAGCGGCCCTCCCGGCAGTCCTCCCACACGCGCCGCACCCGGTCGACGTCGCGCAGGATCCAGTCCACCGCCACGCCGCCGACCTCCAGCCACGCCCCGCCGTCCACCCACGGCCCCCACCCGCCCGGCCCGGCCACCTCGACCCCGGGCCCCGCGAGCTTCCGCAGCCCTTCCACGTCGAGCGGCGCCCGATAGTAGACGCCCAGATCCCAGTCGGACTCCGGCCGGTGCTCCCCACGCGCCCGGCTGCCGCCCAGCAGCACCCCCACCACCCCCGGCACCTCGACCAGCCGCCCCGCCATCTCCGCCACAACGGTCCGCACCGCCCACCCTCCCCATCCGGCATGGTCATCCAAGATCAAATAGTGCCCATCCTACGTCCGCCCTGACACCACCCCACCCGCCCCTCAACCAGCCTCCGGCGCCCGCCACCCGCAGGCCGCAATGGCGCCCCCACCGTCCCAACCCCGTCGACTACCGCTCTGCCGCCACCGGCAATGGCGGCGATCGGTTTCGGATCCCCGTAGGGACGCATCGAGGCGGGACGGCGGCGGTCGCCCCTCCGGCGGAAAGGGCGGGCATAAGGTCGGTGACCATCGGGCGTAGCCGGCCGTCGTACCGATGGCGCTGCCTCGGCGGCCACCACCGCGCGGCGGCGCCCGCGCAACCGCGGTGCCGGCGGACAACGCCGGTCCCGCACCACCGGCCTGCCCGCGTGGGCGCTCGACGCGCTGGCGGGTCGGCCGATAGCCACCTCCGTCGGCCGCACCTCCGTCGGCCGTCCGGCCGCCGCGGCACCGGCCGCATCACGTGCCGACCCGCTACGCGATCGAGGGACCTCGTCGGGCCGGGGGCGGCCCCTCGTCCGCGGTGGGCGTCAGGGGGGCGGAAGCGGCCTCTCCTCATTCACGGTGGGCGGTCAGGGGGCGGAAGCGGCCTCTCCTCGTCCGAGGTGGGCGTCAGGAGAGCGGAAGCGGCCTCTCATCCACGGCGGGCGTCGGGGTGGGATTCACGCGACTCGACGACCGGGGGCGTCAGGGGGCGGATCCGGTCGCTCCAGCCATGCCTCTCCTCGGCGGCGAACGATCACCAGAGGCTTGTAGGGGGTGACAGATGGGGGGAGTGGACGGCACACTTCGGTCATGCGCAGCCGTACCGCGGGGGTGTTGACGGCACTGCTCCTCGTCGCTTCCACAGTGGCGTGCGCGGGGGAGCCGGCGGCGCGGCGGCCCGCGGGGGAGAGCCCGGTGTTACGGCAGAACCAGGACCAGGTCGAGCGGACCGCGGGCAGCCTGCGGCGGCTGGACGACCTGCCGATGTACGAGATGACCTACCACGGCGGCTACGACGCCGAGGCGCCGCTCACCGACGAGGAACTGGCCCGCCCCGACAGCGCCTGGGCGTGCTCGCTGTTCGCCCGCGGCCCCGAGTCGGCAGGCGGCCCGGAGTTCGCCCGCAACTTCGACTGGGACCCGAACGCCGCCATGGTGGTGCACGCCAAGGCTCCCGGCGCGTACGCCTCGATCTCCGTCTCCGACGTCTCGTACGTGCTCGACGGCGGCGGGCCGGACCTGGCGGACCCTGGGCACCGGCGGCGGCTCGGCCACGCGGTGCTGCTGCCGTTCGACGGCATGAACGAGAAGGGCCTGGCCGTCGGACTGGCCCAGACGCCCGACGCCGAGCTGCCCGAACGGACGCCGGGCCGCGCGCTGGTGGGCACCACGCGCATCATCCGGCTGATGCTCGACCGGGCCGCCACCGTGGACGAGGCGATCGCGCTGATGCGCCGCTACGACGTCGAGTTCACCGGCGGGCCGCAGGTGCACTACCTGATCGCCGACCGGACCGGCCGCGCCGTCGTCGCCGAGTACGGCGGCGGCGAACTGCACGTCGTCGACGACCGGATCCTCACCAACATCACCATGGCCGGCACCAGCCCGGCCGACCGGCTGTCGGACGCCCGCTACGGCGCCCTGGCCAAGGGCGCAGGGACCGGCGCCGACGCCCTCGACCTGCTGCGCCGGGTGGCGCAGCCGCACACCCGCTGGTCGATCGTCTACGACCTGGACGACCTCACCGCCCGGCTGGTCACCGGGCAGCGGTGGAGCAGGGTGCACGAGCTGGCGATCAGCTCGCCTGGCTGACCGTCGACATGTTGAAGTCCGGCACCCGCACGGCGGGCATGACGGTGCGGGTGAAGTAGTCGCCCCACTCACGCGCCAGCGTCTGCCGGGCGCCGCCCACCTCGCTCAGCCGGCCCAGCAGGTCGACCGGGCTCTCGTTGAACCGGAAGTTGTTGACCTCGCCCACCACCTCGCCGTGCTCGACCAGGTAGACGCCGTCGCGGGTGAGCCCGGTCAGCAGCAGCGTCTGCGGGTCGACCTCGCGGATGTACCACAGACAGGTCAGCAGCAGCCCGTGCTTGGTGGAGGCGATCATGTCGTCCAGCGAGCGGCCCTCTCCGGGGCCCTTCATGATCAGGTTGTCGATGGCGGGCGTCACCGGCAGCCCGCTCAACTCGGCCGAGTAGCGGGTCTGCAGCAGCGCCTCCAGCCGCCCCTCACGGATCCAGTCGGTGGACGACAACGGCAGCCCGTTGTCGAACACCGAGCTCTGCCGGCCGGAGGAGTGCGCCGTCACGAACGGCGAGCAGGCGATACCGGCGGCCGCGGGGTCGCTGGAGAGCGTCACGGGCACCGTGGCGAGCTGCTCGCCCACCCTGGTGCCGCCGCCTGGCCTGGCGAACACCGAGCGGCCGTCCACGGCGTCCCTCGCGCCCGCGGACCAGAAGAGGTAGACCATCAGGTCGGCCACCGCCGTCGGCGGCAGCAGCGTCTCGTAGCGGCCCGCGGGCAGGTCGACCCGCGTCTTGGCCCAGTCGAGCCGCCGCGCCAGCCCGGAGTCGAGTCCGGCGACGTCCACGTCGGTGAAGTCGCGGGTGGCCACGCCGGTCCACGCCGAGCGCTTGAGGTCCTCGGACTTGGCGTTGAGCTCCAGCCTGCCGGTCGGCTGGTCGTGGCGCAGCCGCAGCCCAGCGGAGCTGCCGAGGAAGGTCGAGGTGAGCGTGTGCTCGGCGAACCCGTACAGCTTCCTGCCGCCCGACGCGGCGGCCGAGAACGCCTCGCCGAGCGCGGGCGCGAAGTCCGCGAACACGTCGATGCCGGTCGGCGGCACCGGCTCGTCCCAGGACGGGCTGGCGGGCACCCCGGACACCAGCTCGCGGGCGTCCTCGGCGGGCCGCGCGTCGCGCGCCGCCGCGTCGGCGGCGGCCACCACGTCGGCGAGCTGGTCAGGGCGGACGGCGGCGCGCGACACCACGCCGACGCCCTGACCGGCCACCGAGATCACCGTGAGCCGGCTGGAGCGCGCCACCCCGTTGGTGGTCAGCGTGTTGCCGGCGAAACGCAGGTTGGCCGTGGACTGCTCGTCGGCCAGCACCACGCACCCGTCGGCCGTGGAGAGCTCCAGCGCCTTCTCCACCATCTGCTGGGGAGTCACTTTCCGCCCTCCTGAACGGTGTTGAGTATCCGGACGTTCCTGAACAGCGCCGACGGGCAGCCGTGGCTCACCGGCGCGACCTGCCCCGGCTGGCCCTTGCCGCAGTTGAACGCGCCGCCCAGCACGTAGGTCCGGGGCCCGCCGACGGCTTCCATCGACTGCCAGAAGTCGGTCGTGGTGGCCTGGTAGGCGAAGTCGCGGACCTGCCCGGCCAGCTTCCCGTGGGAGATCCGGTACGCGCGCTGCCCGGTGAACTGGAAGTTGTAGCGCTGCATGTCGATCGACCAGCTCTTGTCGCCGACGATGAACAGCCCGCGCTCGACGCCGGCGATCAGCTCCTCGGTGTCGGGGCCGCCGGGCGCGGGCTGGAGCGACACGTTGGCCATCCGCTGGATCGGGGTGTGGCCGGGCGAGTCGGCGAACGCGCACCCGTTGGACCGGCCGAGCCCCTTCATCAGCGCCATCCGCCGGTCGAGCTGGTAACCGACCAGGACGCCGTCGCGGACGATGTCGAAGCTCTGCCCCAGCACCCCCTCGTCGTCGTAGCCGACGGTGGCCAGCCCGTGCTCGACCGTGCGGTCGCCGGTGACGTTCATCGACGGCGACCCGTACACCAGCTCGCCGAGCTGGTCGAAGGTGGCGAAGCTGGTGCCGGCGTAGGCGGCCTCGTAGCCGAGCGCCCGGTCGAGCTCGGTGGCGTGGCCGATCGACTCGTGGATGGTCAGCCACAGGTTGGACGGGTCGACCACCAGGTCGTAGTCGCCGGCCTCGACCGACGGCGCCGCCAGCTTCTCCGCCAGGTGCAGCGGCAGCGCCTCCAGCTCCGTCTGCCAGTCCCACCCCGTGCCGGTGAGGTACTCGTAGCCGCGACCCACCGGGGGCGCGATCGTGGACATGTCGTCGAAGCCGGACTCCGACGCCTTCATCGCGTTCAGGCTCGGATGGATCCGCACCCGCTGCTGCGTGGTCGTGGTGCCGGCCGTGTCGGCGTAGAACTTCTGCTCCTTGACCTGCAGCAGCCGGGCCGAGACGTGGTCGGCGCCCTTGAGCAGCCCCGCCGACCAGTCGGCCAGCAGCGCCACCTTGTCGGCCTGCGGCACCTCGAACGGGTCGATCTCGTAGGACGACACCCATGTGGCGTCGGCGTGCACCGGCTCGGGCGCGAGCTCGATCGGCTCGCGGTTGATCGGCGCGCTCACCTGCGCCACCCGGACCGCCTGCTCGGCCACCAGCGCCGCGGCCTCCGGCGTCAGCTCGATCCCGGCGGCGAAGCCCCAGGTGCCGCCCTTCACCACGCGGACGGCGTAGCCCAGGTCGTCCGCGTCGGAGGCGCCTTCGAGGCGGGCGTCGTAGAGGCTGAGCGTCTCGGCGCGGACGCGTTCCAGCCGGAAGTCGGCGTGTTCGGCGCCCAGGTCGCGGGCGCGCTGCAGGGCGGCGTCCGCGAGCCGCCGCAGCGGCAGCGCGAGGAAATCGGAGTCGATCTGGCGCATGTCCACGATCCTAACCCCGTGATCTTGTGTCCCCCGGATAAGCGGGTACCGGCGGGTAGCCGATAGCGTCTGGTGTCATGGCACGCTCTGTACTCGTCACCGGAGGCAATCGCGGCATAGGCCTCGCGATCGCCCGTGAACTCGCCGCCGCCGGCGACGCCGTCGCCGTCACCTACCGCTCGGGGGAGCCGCCGGAAGGGCTGTTCGGGGTCCGGTGCGACGTGACCAGCATGGCCGAGGTCGAGGCCGCCTTCGACAAGGTCGAGGCGGAGCAGGGCCCGGTCGAGGTCCTCGTCTCCAACGCCGGCATCACCAAGGACACCCTGCTGGCGATGATGAAGGAGGAGACCTTCACCGACGTCATCGACGCCAACCTCACCGGCGCCTACCGCGTCGCCAAGCGGGCCATCCGGCCCATGATGCGGCTCAAGCGCGGCCGCGTCATCCTCGTCTCCTCCGTGATCGGCCTGCTCGGCCAGGCCGGCCAGACCAACTACGCCGCCTCCAAGGCCGGTCTGATCGGCTTCGCCCGCTCCATGGCCCGCGAGTACGGCTCGCGCGGCATCACGGTCAACGTGGTCTCGCCCGGGTTCGTGGCCACCGACATGACGGCCGAGCTCGACACCGAGGCGATCGTCAAGAACATCCCCCTCGGGCGCCAGGCGTCTCCCGAGGAGGTCGCGCGCGTCGTCCGCTTCGTGGCGAGCGACGACGCCTCCTACATCACCGGGGCCGTGATCCCCGTCGACGGCGGTCTGGGAATGGGGCACTGACGTGGGCATACTCGAAGGCAAGCGGATCCTCGTGACGGGCGTGCTGACCGACGCGTCCATCGCGTTCTCGGTCGCCAAGCTGGCGCAGGAGGAGGGCGCGACCGTCGTCCTCACCGGGTTCGGCCGGCTGAGCCTGGTCGAGCGGATCGCCAAGCGGCTGCCCGATCCCGCTCCGGTCCTGGAGCTCGACGTGCAGGACACCGACCACCTCGACACGCTCGCCGCCCGGGTGGGCGAGCACGTCGAGGGCCTCGACGGGGTGGTCCACTCCATCGGCTTCGCCCCGCAGACGGCGCTCGGCGGCAACTTCCTCAACACCTCGTGGGAGGACGTCGCCACCGCCCTGCACGTGTCGACCTACTCCTACAAGGCGCTCGCGGTGGCCTGCCTGCCGCTCATGAAGGACGGCGGCGCGGTCGTCGGCCTCGACTTCGACGCCACCAAGGCCTGGCCGGTCTACGACTGGATGGGCGTGGCCAAGGCCGGCCTCGAGTCGTGCAACCGCTACCTCGCCCGCGACCTCGGCAAGCACGGCATCCGCGTCAACCTCGTGGCCGCCGGGCCGCTGCGCACCATGGCCGCCAAGTCGATCCCGGGCTTCAAGGAGTTCGAGGACAGCTGGCCCGACAGGGCCCCGCTCGGCTGGGACCTCGCCGACACGGTGCCGGCCGCCCGTGCCTGCGTGGCGCTGATGTCCGACTGGTTCCCGGCCACCACCGGCGAGATCGTGCACGTCGACGGCGGCGTCCACGCGATCGGCGGCTGACCCTCAGGCGAGCCGGTGCCGCCCCGCCGGCTCGAAGGGGATCGACTCGTGCTGCTCGCTCCGGCGCCTGCGCTGCTGCACCACGCGGCTGGCCAGGACCGCCGTGGCGAGCAGCACCACGGTCAGCGTGGTGCCCACCACGTCGGAGGCCTTCGCCACCGGCCGCACCACCGGCTCCCTGCCCACCTGAAGGGGCAGCTTGTCGGTGAACGGGTCCGGCCACAGCAGGTCGATGCGCAGGTCTTCGGGGTCGGCCGCCGGGTCGTCGGTGACCGGCTCCTCGCTGCCGTCGACGGAGTGCGTCTCGCGCGCGGGCGGCTGCGTCGGCCAGGTGGTGGGCGCCGCGTCCGCCTCCTCCCGGTCGTCCTCGCGGTCCCGGTCGTCCGGGTCGCGGCGGCGCTCCTCGCGCTCCCGCTCGGGCTCGGGCTCGGCCGTCGTACGGCCGGTGGTCTCGGGCGTGGGGCGGAGCGTCTCCTCCAGCAGGCCCTCGCCCTCGCAGGCGAGCCCCGGCAGGCAGACGTCGCTGAGAGGCTCGGGCAGCAGGGTCTTCTTGGGCTTGGCGGAGGGCTTGGCGTCGGCGGAAGGCTCGGCCGACGAACGCGGCGCGGCGGTCGGCACGGCCTCGCCGACGGTGCCGAGCACCTTGTCGGTGGTCTTGCCGAGTCCTTCGGTGAGAGGCTCGGTGAGCCCGCCGGTCAGCTTGTCGACCGTGCCGGTCACGGCGCCCACGGTGTCGCACAGGCCGTCGGTCAGGCCCGAGAGCAGGCCGCCCCCGCCGTGCTCGCAGTCGAGGACCTGGGCCCCCGCCGGGGCGGCGGCGACGACGGGAAGCGTCACCATCGACACCGCGAGGATCCCAGCCGAGATCGCGGTTCTGCTCCCCATCCGTCCCCTCCCGCGTCGCTTCCGAGGAAAATCCTTATGGACACAGGCCAGACGACGCAGGGTTTTTCGGGGTAAAGTTGCGATTCGGTATCGACTAGTAACACGCGAGCGAGGCTCTCGTTCGTCATTCGGGGGACGAGACGTCATCAAGGGCCTCTCGGATCTCGATCGGGAGCTCCAGGTCTTCTGCGAGCAGCGTGCCTTTGAGCTGCGAGAGCGTGCGGGCGCCGACGATCGCCGAGGCGACCCCCGGCTGGTCGCGGACCCACGACAGCGCCACCGCCGTCGCCGAGACGCCCAGCCCCTCGGCCGCCGTCACGACGGACTCGACCACGCTGCGGCTCCTGTCGTCGAGGTACGGGCGGACGAAGTCGGCGAAGTGAGGCGTGGCGGCCCGCGAGTCGGCGGGGATGCCGGTGCGGTACTTGCCGGTCAGCACCCCGCGGCCCAGCGGCGACCAGGCCAGCACGCCCACGCCCATGTGGTGGGCGGCAGGCAGCAGCTCGCGCTCGGCGTCGCGGGCCAGCAGGGAGTATTCGGTCTGCACCGAGGTGATCGGCGCCCGGCCCGGGATCACCCGCTGCGTCACCGAAGCCGCGGCGAGCTGCCAGCCGGTGTAGTCGCACACGCCCGCGTAGAGCGCCCGGCCGGAGGAGACGATGGTGTCGACCGCGGCCAGCGTCTCGTCGAGCGGGACCTCCGCGTCGTAGGTGTGCAGCTGCCACAGGTCGACGTAGTCGACCCCGAGCCGGCTCAGCGAGGCGTCGACCGCGGCGATCAGGTGGCGCCGGGAGGCGTCGCGCTGCCGGTGGCCCATCGGCGTCACCACGGCCTTGGTGGAGATCACCAGCTCCCCGCGCGGCACCTGGTCGCGCAGCAGGCGGCCGAGCACCCGCTCGGCGTCGCCGCCGGTGTAGACGTCGGCCGTGTCGACGAGGGTGCCGCCCGCGTCGAGGAACATCCCGAGCTGGGCCGCCGCGTCGTCGGCGTCGGTGTCACGCCCCCACGTCATCGTGCCGAGGCCCAGCCGGGACACCGACAGGCCGCTGCGGCCGACATAACGCTGCTCCATGATCCCGCCAGATTACCGCTCGGGGCCGTGAAACACCGCGACAGACGCCTGCGACACTTGGGTGGATGACGACGCTGCTATTGGCCCGTCACGGGCTGACCGATCTGACGGGGCCGGTCCTGGCCGGCCGCACACCTGGAGTTCACCTCAGCGACGCCGGCCGGGCGCAGGCCGCCGCGCTGGCCGAGCGGATCGCCGGCGTCCGCCTCGACGCCATCGTCTCCAGCCCGCTGGAGCGCTGCCGCGAGACCGCCGAGGCCGTCGCCGCGGGCCGCGGCCTGCCCGTCGAGACCGACGAGCGGCTGCTGGAGTGCGACTACGGCGACTGGACCGGGCGCGAGCTCAAGGAGCTGGCCAAGGATCCGCTCTGGCCGGTGGTGCAGGCCCACCCGAGCGCGGCGGTCTTCCCCGGCGGGGAGGCGATGACCGCGATGCAGTACCGGGCCGTCGCCGCCATCCGGGGCTGGAATCGACGTCTGGGGGAGAAGGCTGTCTACCTCGCGTGCAGTCACGGAGACGTGATCAAGGCGATCGTCGCGGACGCTCTGGGGCTCCACCTCGATCAGTTTCAGCGGATAACCGCTGATCCGGCCGCTCTCACCGTTATTCGCTATGCCCCCTTGCGTCCCTTTGTTCTCAAACTTAACGATATGGGGGAATTGAAGCTTTCTGAGGATTCGGAGGAGAAAGACGGGGGAGAAAACTCCACCGGGAGCGATGCCGCCGTCGGCGGCGGGCCCGGGACCACGTAAGGTCAGGCTATGCCGGTCTTCGACTACGACCCGCCGGAGAGGTTCGTGGCGGGCGCCCTCGGCCAGCCGGGCGCGCGCGCCTTCTTCCTCCAGGCCAGGGCCGAGGGCAGACTGACCACGGTCGCGCTGGAGAAACTGCAGGTGGCCGCGCTCGCGGGCAGGCTCGAAGAGCTGCTCGACGAGGTGCTGCGGCGCAGCGGAGGCACCGCCCAGGTGCCCGCCATCGCCCCCGCCGAGCTGGCCGACGAGGGCCCGCTCGACGTCCCGGTCGCCGAGGACTTCCGGGTCGGCACGATGGCGCTGGCGTGGGACCCCGAGAGGTCGCAGGTGGTCATCGAGGCCCAGGAGATGGTCGACGAGGAAGACCTCGGGGCGCCCGAGCCCGCGGTGCTGCGGGTCCGCATCAGCGCCGGCGCCGCCAGGGCCTTCACCCGGCGGGCGCTGGACATCGTCGCGGCGGGCCGCCCGCCTTGCCCGCTCTGCGGGCAGCCGCTCGACGCCGAGGGGCACGTGTGCGTACGTCTCAACGGCTACCGCGGAGGTGAGGCGGCTTCATGACCGCTCCGGAGAGCGAGCCCGCCGTCAGGCCTGCCCTCCCCTCGGCCATGGACGAGGAGGAGACGCTCAAGCTGCTCCGTGACGGCCGCCTGGAGATGGCCGGGCGCCTCGTCGAAGCCACCAACATGACCCTCTACTGCACGGTCAGGCTGGGCGAGCGCGCGGTCGCGTGCGTCTACAAGCCTGTACGCGGCGAGCGCCCGCTGTGGGACTTCCCCGACGGCACCCTCGCCGCCCGTGAGGTGGCCGCCTACGAGGTCTCCCAGGCGACCGGCTGGCACATCGTGCCGCCCACGGTCTACCGCGAGGGGCCGTTCGGGCCCGGCATGTGCCAGCTGTGGATCGACACCGAGCGCGAGATCGACCTGATGCGGCTGGTGCGCAGCCGCAACCCGGTGGTGCGCCGGATGGCCATCTTCGACGCGGTGGTCAACAACGCCGACCGCAAGGGCGGCCACCTGCTGCCCCTGCCGACCGGCCACGTCTACGGGGTCGACCACGGCGTCTGCTTCGCGGTGGAGGACAAGCTCCGCACGGTCCTGTGGCAGTGGCGGGGCAAGCCGCTGTCGCGCGAGGCGGTGGGCGTGCTGGCCAAGCTGGAGCGCGAGCTCGACTCCGGTTCGCTGGGCCGCAAGCTGCGCGACCTGCTGACGACGGCCGAGGTCGAGGCGACCTGGAAGCGGGTGCGGCGGCTGCTCGACACCGGCGTGCACCCGTACCCCTTCGAGGGCTGGCCTGCCATCCCCTGGCCACCCATCTAGAGCAGTTTTGTACGCTTTGCCGCATGTGCACGGTGATCGTGAGAACGGGTCGGCCCCTGACCCTGATGGGCATCAGGGACGAGTTCGCCGACCGCCCGTGGGAAGGCCCGGCCGAACACTGGCCCGACCATCCCGGTGTCGTCGGCGGGCGCGACCTCAAGGCGGGCGGCACCTGGCTCGCGGTCGACCGGCAGGCCCGCCGCGCCGCCGCCCTGCTGAACGGCCGCGGGCTGCCCGCCCCCGAGATCCGCAAGCTCTCTCGCGGCGACCTGCCGCTGCTCGCCGTCTCCTCCGGCGAGA
This sequence comes from Nonomuraea ferruginea, assembly GCF_039540635.1. Taxonomy (NCBI): domain Bacteria; kingdom Bacillati; phylum Actinomycetota; class Actinomycetes; order Streptosporangiales; family Streptosporangiaceae; genus Nonomuraea; species Nonomuraea ferruginea. The sequence goes on from NZ_BAABFD010000015.1 coordinate 181,508, forward strand.
TGCCGGACGTCGACCTGACCCGCTACGACCCGTTCCACCTGGTGCTCGCCGGCCTGTCCGGGGCCCGCGTGTTCAGCTGGGACGGGCACCGGCTCGAAGCCGCCGAGCTGCCCGACGGCACCAGCGTGATCGTCAACACCGGGCTCGACCCCGGCCACGAGCGCGTCACCACCAACCTGCCGAGGTTCGCCGGCGACGCCGACTGGCACGAGCCGCTCCGCGACCCGCCCTCCGACGCGCCCGACGCGCTGATCGTCCGGCACGAGCTGCCCGACGGCCGCGTCTTCGCCTCCCTCAGCGTCACCCTCCTGACGCTGGCGCCGGACGGCGTGACGTACGAGTTCACCGACATGACCGCTGATCAGCACGGATAGGCTCGAAGACATGAAATCGTGGTCCGCCCCCAACGTTCCCAGGCTCCCCGGCGCGAGCGTCCCCCTGCGGCTCTACGACACCGCGTCCCGGCAGGTCCGGCAGACCGATCCCGGGCCGACCGCGAGGATGTACGTCTGCGGCATCACCCCCTACGACGCCACCCACCTCGGCCACGCCAACACCTACCTCGCCTTCGACCTGGTCGGCCGGATGTGGCGCGACGCCGGCCACACCGTGCACTACACGCAGAACGCCACCGACGTCGACGACCCGCTGCTGGAGCGGGCCGAGCAGACCGGCGTCGACTGGCAGAGCCTGGCCGAGCGCGAGATCGACCTGTTCCGCGCCGACATGGAGGCGCTGCGCATCCTGCCGCCCCGCGAGTACGTCGCCGTCACCGAGGTCGTCGACCGGGTGGCGGAGCTGATCGGCGAGCTGGCCGAGCGCGGCGTCACCTACACCCTCGACGGCGACGTCTACTTCGACGCGGCCGCCGCCCCCCGCTACGGCGAGGTCTCCGGCTACTCCCGGGAGCGGATGCTGGAGCTGTCCGCCGAGCGGGGCGGCGACCCGCAGCGGCCCGGCAAGCGGGACCCGCTCGACTGGCTGCTGTGGCGGGCCGAGCGGCCCGGCGAGCCCGCCTGGGACTCGCGGCTCGGCCGCGGCAGGCCCGGCTGGCACGTCGAGTGCACCGCGATCGCCCTCGACAACCTCGGCCCCGGCTTCGACGTGGCCGGCGGCGGCTCCGACCTGATCTTCCCGCACCACGAGTGCGGCGCATCCGAGGGGTACGCGGCCGCCGGCGAGTGGCCGTTCGCCCGCTTCTACACGCACGCCGGCATGGTCGGCCTCGACGGCGAGAAGATGTCCAAGTCGCGGGGCAACCTGGTGTTCGTCTCCAAGCTGCGGGCCGAGCACGACCCGATGGCGGTCCGGCTCGTCCTGCTGTGCAGGCACTACCGCGCCGACTGGGACTACACCCCTGACCTGCTCGCCGACGCCGAGGCCAGGCTGGAGCGCTGGCGCTCCGCCGTGGCCGTGACCGCCGGACCGCCCGCGGAGGCGTTGCTGGCCGAGGTGCGCGACCGGCTCGCCGACGACCTCGACGCCCCCGGCGCCGTGGCCGCCGTCGACCGGTGGGCCGGCGAGGCACTCGACGGCGGCGGGAGCGACCGGGCGGCGCCGGCCCTGGTCCGCGACCTGGCCGACGCCCTGCTCGGCGTGGCGCTCTAGACCGTCATCCGGGCCGGCCGGTGACCGTCCAGCTCGCGGGCGAACCACTCGATGGTGCGCCGCAGCCCTTCACCGGCCGGCACCTTCGCCGTCCATCCGAGCCGCTCGGCGGCCAGCGTGGTGTCCGGCCGGCGCACCTTCGGGTCGTCCTCCGGCCGCTCGACGAACTCGATCGGCGACGCCGACCCGGTCAGCTCCTTGATCATGGTGGCCAGGTCGAGCATGGTCAGCTCGTCCGGGTTGCCGAGGTTCACCGGGCCGTCGAAGTCGCTCTCGGCCATGGCCAGCACGCCCGACACCGTGTCGTCCACGTAGCAGATCGACCGGGTCTGCGAGCCGTCGCCGGTGACGGTGATCGGCTCGCCGGTCAGCGCCTGCCGGATGAACGTCGGGATGGCACGGCCGTCGAACGGCCGCATACGCGGACCGTACGTGTTGAAGATCCGCACGATGCCGGTGTCGGTGCCGCGCGAGTCGCGGTAGGCCGTGGTCAGCGACTCGGCGAAGCGCTTGGCCTCGTCGTAGACGCTGCGCGGCCCCACCGGGTTGACGTTCCCCCAGTACGTCTCGCGCTGCGGGTGCTCCAGCGGGTCGCCGTACACCTCGCTGGTGGACGCCAGCACGAACCTGGCCCCCTTCTCCCTGGCCAGCCCGAGCGCGTGCAGCGTGCCGACGCTGCCGACGCGCAGCGTCTCGATCGGGTATCGCAGGTAGTCGGCCGGCGAGGCGGCCGAGGCGAAGTGCAGCACCAGATCCACGTGACCGGCGACGTGCACGTAGCCGGTCAGGTCGCACTCGATGATGCGGAACGACGGACGGTCGACCAGGTGTTCCACGTTGCGCGGCCCGCCGGTGAGGAAGCTGTCCATGCACACCACGTCAGCCCCCCGGTCCAGCAGCCGCTCACACAGGTGGGAGCCGAGGAACCCGGCTCCTCCGGTGACCAGCGCCCTCATGACGTGACCTCCATCGCGGCGTCGACGACCTCGGATACCTCGATCTTCAGCAGGCCCGGGTCCGGCTGGTCGCCGTGCGGGTCCCCCCGGCTGCCCGCCCACAGCGCCACGTGCCGCCACCCGGGCGGCGGCCCCCACTGCGCCGGGGAGACCGGCCCGAACAGCACCACCGACGGCACGCAGAACGCGGTCGCCAGATGGCCCACGCCGGTGTCGCCGCACACCACCAGGCGCGCCCTGCTCACCAGCTCGATAAGCTCGGCCAGGTCGGTGCGCCCGGCGAGCACCCGATCCGCCGGCAGCCCGGCCAGCTCGGCCACCCTCCTGGCCAGCCCGGCCTCCTCGGCGCTGCCGGTGACGACCACGTCGTCGTCCAGCAGCGCCGCCACCTTCGCGAACCGCTCCGGCGGCCAGCGCCTGGCCGGATAGGCGGCGCCGGGATGCACGATCGCCGGCCCCGTACGGTCGGAGACGCCGAGCGTCAGGTCCTGCGGGTCGGCCGGGATGCCGTACCACCTCAGCAGGTCGCACCAGCGCCGCACCTCGTGCACGCCGTCCTGCCACGGCGGGCCGGTCTCGTAGCTGATCAGCCGTCCCGGCTCGGTACGGCGCAGCGCCTCGATGCTCTGCGGGCCCCGGCCGTGCAGGTTGACCGCCAGGTCCGGCCGCTCGAACGGCACCGGGCCGGGCCCGGACACGTCGATCTGCTCGTCCACCGCGCCGGTGAACGGCAGCAGCGGGCCGAGATAGGCCGGGGTGGCGAGCGTGATCCGGTGCTCCGGATGCGCCTGGCGCAGCGCGCGCAGCGCGGGCACGGCCGTGAGCAGGTCGCCCAGCCCCAGCCCGCGCAGCACCAGGAGTTCTAGGGCCATGATGTCTCCGTGTCCGGGCAGACGACGAGTTCCCTGATCTCGCAGCCGACCGGCCTGCCCAGCGCGAACACGATCGCCTGGGCGACGTCCGCGGGGTCGTTCAGCCCCGCCTCCGGGCCGGGCTTGTACTGCTCGGGCCGGCCGTCGAAGAAGCCCGTCCGCATGCCGCCCGGCACCAGCAGGGTGACCCCCACCTCGCCGCGCAGCTCGACCGCCAGCGCCCGGGTCAGCCCGACCACGCCGAACTTCGACGCGCTGTAGGCCGAGGCGTCGCTCAGCGGGCGCAGCCCGAGCGTGGACGCGCAGGTGACGATCCGGCCGCGCGACCTCTTCAGGTACGGGAGCGCGGCCCGCACGACGGAGGCCGTGCCGAGCAGGTTGACCTTGACCACCTGCTCCCAGTCGTCGGCGGGCACGTCCTCCAGCCGCCCGCACCGGTCGATGCCCGCCGCGGTGACGACCGCGTCCAGCCCGCCGGCCCGCTCGGCCAGCTCGCGGACCGCGCGCTCGGCCTGCTCCCGATCGGCCAGGTCCGCGGTGGCGTGCTCGAAGCGCTGGCTCGGCTCGCGCACGTCGACGACGAACGATCGCCAGCCCTCCTTCTCGACCGCTTCCGCGGTGGCCAGGCCGAGGCCCGAGGCGCCCCCCGTGATCAGTACGTTCATCGGATCTCCTTGATCAGATTGGTTGTCGAACGTCCCGGCAGCAGGTCCAGCACCACCGTCTCGGCGCCGATGCCGGCCAGGACCTCGGATTCGGGCAGCGTGCCGCCCTCGTAGTCGCCGCCCTTCACCCACACGTCGGGGCGGAGCAGCTCGATCGCGCGGACCGGAGTGCCCTCGTCGAACACCAGCACCGCGTCCACGCAGCTCAGCGCGCGCAGGACCTCGACCCGGTCGGTCACGTCCACGATCGGGCGCGACGGGCCCTTGAGCCTGCGCACGGACTCGTCGGAGTTGACGCACACGACCAGCGCGTCACCGAGCGCGCGGGCCCGCCGCAGCAGGCTGACGTGCCCGGCGTGCAGCAGGTCGAAGCAGCCGCCGGTGGCGATCAGCCGGCCGCCGGACGCCCGGACCAGCTCGGCCACCTCGACGGCGGTGCGCGGCCGGTCGCCCAGCTCCTGCTCCTGGACGCGGACGGCGGCCGCGCCGCCGCCGGCGACGAACCGCGAGGCCTCGCCGACGCCCGTGATCACCGCCTCCGCCACGCCGGCCCCGGCCCGCATCGCGAGCGCCGCGGCCCCGGCCAGCCGGTCGCCCGCGCCGCACGGGTCCTGGCCGCTCGCCCGGACCGGCGCAGGGATCTTGAGCATCGTGCCGTCGGCCAGCGCCAGGGACGCGCCCCCGGCGCCCCGGGTGACCACGACCGCGCCGGCGTCCAGCTCCTCCCGGATGGCGCGTGCCGCCCGGTCGGCGCCCGGGAACTCGCCCGGGCACAGCAACCTGGCCTCGGCCTCGCTCGGCGTGATCAGCGCGCATCCCCGGGGCGGCCGGACGCCTCTCGGGTGCGGATCCCACACCACAGGCGCCGCACAGCCGCGCAACAACTCGCGCGCCACCGCCGCCACCCCCCGTCCGTAATCCGCCACCAGCACCGCCCCCGCTGCGGCAACCACCTCAACCGCCCGCGCATACCCATCCCCAGCGGCCAAATGTCCCCCTACGACGGCCGTATCCACGCCCTCGGCCGTCACGCCCTGGACACCGGCATCCGGCCCGAACTCCCCCATGTGTCGTTCGGCACCACTGACGCTTCCGCCTGCGGCGGTCACGTCCTTGTCGCGCGTGTTTGCCTTAGCGGCGGTTGGGTCCGATTCCGGCGTGTGTGGGTTGGCGGCACTCGCGCTTCCGCTTGCGGCGGTCAGTTCGGTGTCGCGCACGCTTCTGTTGGTGGCGGTTGGGCCCCCTTCCCGGGTGTGTCGGTCGGCGGTCGTGTTTCCGCCTGTGACGATCACGTCTGCGTCGCGGGCGTTTCCCTTCGCGAGAATTTGGTCCGGCTCCGGGGTGTGTGGGTCGGTGGTCGTGTTTCCGCCTGCGGCGGTCACGTCCGCGTCGCGGGCGTTTCCGTTGGCGGCGGTTGGGTTCGGTTCCGGCTTGTGCGGGTCGGAGGTGGTCACGTTCGCGTGCTGCGGATATTCGCCTGCGGCGATTGTGTGGCTGTCCGTGTCTTGTGTGTGGTCTTCGGTGGGCAGGGCGTGGTGGTCGAAGGGGTCAGGGTGCGCGTCTCTGGTCTCGGGGGCTTCTCGCGGTGGGACTTCGTCCTGGTGGGCGGGTCCGGTCGTGGGCGCGGCTGGGAAGGGTGGGGCGGTTCCGTCGCCGGTGTCCAGGCGCAGGAGTGTCTGGCCTCCGGCTCGTACGCGGGTCTTGCGTACGGTCTCGCCACGCAGCGGGAGTCGTACCAGCTCCAGTTCGGCCGACAGCAGCCCGCACAGGCGGCGCCCAGCCGGGTCGTCGCCGATCGCGGTGATCAGCACCACGTCGGCGCCGTCACGGGCGGCGAGCAGCGCCGCCAGCCCCGCCCCGCCGGGACGGGCGTGCTCGGCCGTCACGTCGACCACCGGCACCGGCGCGTCCGGGCAGAGCCGCACGGCTTCGCCGTCGACGTCCACGTCCAGCAGCGTGTCGCCGATCACGACCAGCGGACCCGGCGGCGGGGGACCGCGATGGACGTCCCGGTCCCGCCGTGGATCCGTCACAGGGCCTCCTCGGCCGCGTCGCAGAGCATGTGGATCATGGCGAGGTGCACCTCCTGCACCGTGGCCGTCTCGTCGGCGGGCACGGCGACCGCGTCGTCGCACAGGTCGGCGAGCGGGTTCGGCGCGGGCCCGGTCAGCGCCCACGACAGGATTCCGCGCTCCTGGGCGGCCCGCGCCGCGGCCAGCACGTTGGCGCTGCGGCCACTGGTCGACAGGCAGATCAGCACGTCGCCCGGACGGCCGTGCGCGTGCACCTGGCGGGCGTAGATCTCGTCCGCGCCGAAGTCGTTGGCGATCGCGGTGAGCGACGAGGTGTCGGCGTGCAGCGGGATCGCCGCGTACGGCGACCGGTCGGCGCGGAACCGGCCGACCAGCTCGGCCGTCAGGTGCTGGGCCTCGGCCGCCGACCCGCCGTTGCCGCAGGCCAGCAGCCTGCCCCCGGCCGCGAGCACGCCCCCGAGCTTGCCGCCCCAGGCGCGGATCGTGGTGGCGTGGTCGTCGACCCTGGTCAGGGCCGTGCGGAGCTTCTCCAGATGCGTGTCCATGATTACCCCCCCAGCGCGGCGAGACGGCTCGGCTGTCCGTCGATCACCTGCGTGTACACGGCCTCGGTCTGCTCGGCGATGCGCGGCCAGCCGTACCGTTCCCGGGCCCGGCGTGCGCCGGCCCCGCCGATCTCCCGGCGCATGTCCGGTCTGCCGAGCACCTCCTTCAGCGCCCTGGCGAGCGCCCTCGGCCTTCGCGGCGGCACCAGCAGCCCGCAGCCGGCCACGGTGTCCAGGTGGCCGCCGACCGCCGACGCCACGACCGGCACCCCGCACGCCATCGCCTCCACGGGCACCAGGCCGAACGGCTCGTACCACGGCACGGTGACCAGCACGTCGGCCGCGCGCATGAGCGCCGGGACGTGCTCGCGCGGCACGCTGCCGATCACGTGCACCCGGTCCGCCAGCCCGTAGCCCTCGGCCAGCTCGCGCAGCCGCACCGCCTCCTCGTCGTCGGTCCGCCCGCCCGCGATGACCAGTTCGGCGCCGGGCAGCCGGCGCAACGCGGCGATCACCGTGTCGACGCCCTTGCGCGGCACCAGCCGGCCGATGCTGAGCACCATGGGTCCCTCCGTGCGCGGCGCCACCGGCCCGTCCGGGCAGAACGTCTCCAGGTCGACGCCGCACGGCACGACCGTGATCCGCCGCTCGGGCACGCCCATCGCGACGAGTTCCGTGACCTCGTCGCCGCAGGTCGCCAGCACCGCGTCGGCGCGCCGGCCGATGGCCCGCTCGGTGGCCACGCGGTGCGCGGGGCTGGTGTCGGCGCCCCCCTGCCAGCGCCGCTTCACCGTGCCGAGCGCGTGGAACGTCTGCACCACCGGGAACCCGTCCGCCGCCTGCAGCGCCGCCTGCCCGCTCATCCAGAAGTGCGCGTGCGCCACGTCGGGGGCGCGCAGCGCCCAGCGGTCGGCCAGCCGGTCGGTGAACTCCGGCATGTACGGGGGAAGCTCGTCCTTCGGCACCGGGGCCGCCGGGCCCGCCGGCACGTACTCGACGGTGATGCGGGGGGAGAGCCGCACCGACGAGGGCTGGGCGGCGTGGGAGCGACGGGTGTGCACGACGATCGAGTGGCCGCGCGCGGCCAGCGCGGTGGCCAGCGCGGCCACGTACACGTTCTGACCGCCGGAGTCCACGCCGCCGATCGCGGCGAGCGGGTCGGCGTGCTCCGAGATGAGATCGATCTTCACTGCGTCAGCTCCCTCACTGCCTTGACCACCTGCTCACTCGTCACCTGCGACAGGCACGGGTGCCCGGGGACCGGGCAGACGCGCGCCCTGCTCGCCCGGCAGGGCGCGTGCTGGTCACCGAGCAGCACCGTGGGCACGCCGTACGGGGCCCACCGCTCGGCGGGAACGACAGGGGCGAACAGGCTGACCACCGGCGTGCCGACCGCCGCCGCCAGGTGTGCCGGGCCGGTGTTGCCCGCCACGAGCACCCCGGCACGCTGGAGGACGGCCGCGAGTTCGGCGAACGAAGTCCGCCCGCCGAGGTCCACGGCGTCCTCGCCGGCGACGAAGGCGGTGAGATCGCGTTCCTTGCCGGTGACCACGACCTGGTGCCCGTCGTGGACCAGCTCTCGTACGGTCTGGCGATGCCTCTCTGCGGGCCAGGTCCGGGCGGGAGCGGAGGTCCCCGGGTGCACCACGACATACGCGCCTTTGTCGGCAACGCCGCCGACATTGAGCAATTGCCCTGTTTCTCGGCTGATATCCGGAAGTGGCTGTCGAACTGCGAGTCTGCCGTCGTCGCCGGGCGGCAGCTCGAACCCGGCGGCGCGGGCCAGCGCCAGCATCCGCTCCGCCTCCGGCACGTCGACGCTCTCGTCGACCCGGTGGCGCACGTCGAGCAGCGAGCCCGGGTAGTCGTCGCTGATGGCGGCGATCCGCCGTACCCCTGCCAGCCTCAGCAGCAGGGCCAGCGGCAGCGCCGACTGATGGAACGAGGTCAGGATCAGCGCCTCTTCGCAGCCCCGTACCTCCCGGACGAGCGCGTCCACCTCGGGCCGCGTCACGGGCGGCGGCTCGCTCATGATCCACGGCGCCCGCCACTCCACCACCCGGTCCACCCCGGGCAGCAGCCCGGCGGCCGCGCTGCCATGGGGGCCGGCCAGGAAGACGACCTCGCCCGCCCGCCCGCGCACGGCCCGCACGGCGGGGCCGGCCAGCAGCACGTCCCCGGCGTCGTCGAGCCGCGCCACGAGCACCCGCGGAGCGCTCATCGCCGCACCTCCCATTCCCCCCTGAGCCGGTGCCAGCAGGCCACCGGTGGGATCAGCACGCCGGTGACGGCCATCCGCGCCACCTCGCCGGGGCTGCGCGGCCCCGGCCGCACCCGGGCCCACACGAACTCCCCGGTCATGAGCACCCACCCCGCCCCCGCCAGCCAGGCCCCGGCCTCGACCGGCCCTCTGACGCGCCTCCAACGAGAGAAGGCGGCCTGGTGAGCGGTCAGGCTGTAGGCGGTGCCCAGGGCGAGAGCGGCGGCGGCGAAGGCCGTCGTGAGGGCGTGGCGGCGCAGGCGGCCCCGGACGCCGATCGCCGCGCGCCAGGCCGGCCCGTGCAGGCGGCGCATCAGGGCGTCGTCGGCGTTGCCGCGCTGGAACCTGACGCTGGCCCAGAAGCCGTCGTCGCGCACCGGGTGAACCGTCACCCGCGCCCCCTTGACCAGCCGGTAACCGGCCCGCCGCACGCGCAGAGCCAAATCGGCGTCCTCCCGGTAGGCGCGCGGGAACCGCTCGTCGAAACCGCCCACCCGCTCCAGCGCCGAGCGCCGGTAGGCCATGTCGGCCGTCGGCCAGTCGGCGTCCACCAGCCCGGCGGTGTGCCGCTCGCCGTCGGTGGGCCGTCGTCCGGACGGCAGCGGCACCGTGATCCGCCCCTGGCTGCCCCCCACGTCCTCCGGCAGGTCCACCAGGTCCTTCCAGGCCGCGCGCGCCCAGCCGGGCGACGGCACCACGTCGTCGTCCAGGAACGCCACCCACGGCGTGTCCGCCGCCCGCCAGCCGGCGTTGCGCGCCGCCGCGGGCCCGCGCCCGCCCGAGCGCACGACCCGTACGCCGCCGGAAACCTCCAGCGGCTCGGCGGCGCCCGGCCGGTCGTCGGCCACCACGACCGGGACGTCCGCCAGCGCGGCCAGCGTGGCGCGCAGGCTCGGCCGCCCGATCGTGGGGATCACCACCGTGATCACGACGCGAACACCTCCCCCCGCCGTATCAGGTAGGGCCCCAGGGCCAGCACCTCCACCGGCGAGGACCCGAAGCACTCCAGCGCGTCACGCGGGTCGTCCACCATGGGCCGCCCGGCGGTGTTGAGGCTCGTGTTGACCACGACGGGCAGCCCGGTCCGCGCCTCGAACTCGGCCAGCACCCGCGCCATCAGCGGATCGGCGGCGGGGGAGACGGTCTGGACCCGGGCGGTCCCGTCCACGTGCACCACGGCGGGGACGCGCTCGCGCCAGCCGGGGAGCACGTCGTGCACGAACAGCATGTACGGCGACGGCACCGGCCCCCGGCCGAAGACGGCGGGGGCCCGGTCCTCCAGCACCATGGGCGCGATCGGCCGGAACTGCTCGCGCCCCTTGACGTCGTTGAGCCGCTCGGTGTTGGCCGCGTGCCCCGGGTGGGCCAGCAGCGAGCGGTGCCCGAGCGCCCGCGGCCCGTACTCCGACCGCCCCTGGAACCAGGCGACGAGCCGGTCGGCGGCCAGCTCGTCCGCCACCGCCGCCGCCAGGTCGGCGGGGCGCGTGTACGGGACGCGGGCCACGTCCAGCCACGCCCCGAGCTCCTCGTCGGTGAAGCCGCGGCCGAGCGCCGCGGTGCTCATCGGGGCGGCCGGCTCCCCGTGCACCTGGGCCAGGTGCAGCGCCCCGCCCAGCGCGGTGCCGGAGTCGCCGGCGGCCGGCTGCACCCACACCTCGTCGAACGGCCCCTCGGCCAGCAGCCGGGTGTTGGCCACGCAGTTCAGCGCGACCCCGCCGGCCAGGGCCAGCCGCCGCTCGCCGGTCCGCTCGTGCAGCCAGCGGGCCAGGTCCAGCAGCACCTCTTCGAGCCGGGCCTGCACGCTGGCCGCCAGGTCGGCGTGGTCGTCCGTCCACTGCTCGCCCTTGCGCAGCGCCTTGGCGTACCCGCCCCACTCGATCGGCGTCACGTGGAAGCCCCCGTCGCCCGTCGCGTAGACGAGCTCGCGCAGCTCCTCCAGGAACCGCGGCCGCCCGTACGAGGCGAGCGCCATCACCTTGTACTCGTCGCAGGAGCGCAGGAATCCCAGGTGCTCGGTCACGTCCTCGTACATCAGCCCGAGCGAGTGCGGCAGCGGCTGGGCGGCCAGCACCTCCAGCTCGCCGCCGGTGTAGCGGCCGGCCAGGTGGGAGACGTTCTCGCCGCGGCCGTCGCACACCAGCACCGCGCAGTCGCGCCAGGGCGAGGCCAGCCCCGCCGAGGCGGCGTGCGCGATGTGGTGCGGCACGAACCGCACCCGCGCCGCGTCCAGCCCTGGCAGCGCCGTGGACAGGAACAGCGGGGCGCGTACCGCGTAACGGGTGCGCAGGTCCTCCCAGTCGCCGTCCGGGCGCTGCTCGACCAGGGCGGGATCGTAGGAGTAGGCCACCGCGTCGACGTCCTCGGGGCCGATGCCCGCCTCCCGCAGGCACCAGGCGGCCGCCTGCTCCGGCAGCTCCCACGCGGAGAACGGGAGCGGGCGCTTGCCGTGCTTGCGCCGGCTGAACCGCTCCTCCTCCGCGGCGGCGACCACCCTCCCGTCCACGACCAGGGCCGCCGCGGGGTCATGGAAGATCGCGTTGATGCCGAGAAATCTCATCGGTTCCCTTCCTGCGAAGATTAGGAGAACGGCTACCGAGAGGAGCGCTCCTCAAACACACCCCCCTCGCTGAAATGGGCAAACACCCTCGAACTCTGGCGTCTGGTCACACTGAGTAGTTGTTTGCCCGATATGGCGCCGGGTAGCTGTGGGCCACGCGACGGAGGTGGATGGTGTTCGAACAACGACGTCCCGGGGCGGTGCTCTTCGACAGGGATGGAACCCTGATCAGGGATGTCCCGTACAACGGCGACCCGGCCCGGGTCCGGCCCATGCCGGGCGCGCTGGAGGCGCTGAGCAGGCTGCGCCGCGCAGACCTGCCGGTGGCGGTGGTGACCAACCAGTCGGGCGTGGCCAAGGGCCTGATCACCGCGGACGAGATGGAACAGGTGAACGCCCGGGTCGAGGAACTGCTCGGGCCGTTCGACGCGTGGGCGATCTGCGTGCACGACGACGGCGACGGCTGCACCTGCCGCAAACCCGCGCCCGGCCTGCTCATCAGGGCCGCCGCGGTGCTGGACGTGAGCCCGCGCGAGTGTGTCATGGTCGGCGACATCGGCCGCGACATGGAGGCGGCCAGGGCCGCCGGGGCGCGCGGCATCCTGGTGCCGACCGTGGAGACGCGGCGCGAGGAGATCGAGCACGCTCCCGAGGTCGCCGACGACCTCACCGACGTGGCCGAACGGCTGCTGCGCGAGGCGGACGCCGCGCCGGCCCCCGTCGCCGCCGGCGGCTCCGCCTGGTCGCGGGCGCTCGGCTGGAGCCGCTGGTGAGGATCCTCCTCTGGCACGTCCACGGCTCGTGGACCACCTCGTTCGTGCACGGCCGCCACGAGTACGTCCTGCCGCTCGTCCCCGGCCGCGGTCCCGACGGCAGGGGACGGGCCGACACCTATCCGTGGCCTAGTAGCGCCAGGGAAGTGCCGTGGGACCGGCTCCGCGACGAGCCGGTCGACGTGGTCGTCTACCAGCGCCCGCACGAGCTCGACCTGGCCCGCGAGTGGCTCGGCCGCGACCTGCCCGGCGTCTACGTCGAGCACAACACGCCGGTCGGCGACGTGCCACGCACCCGCCACCCGCTGGCGGACCGCTCCGACATCACGCTCGTGCACGTCACCCACTTCAACGAGCTGTTCTGGGACAACGGCCGCGCTCCCACCAGGGTCGTCGAGCACGGCGTCGTGGACCCCGGCCACCTCTACACCGGCGAACTGCCCAGGGCGGGCGTCGTGGTCAACGAGCCCGTCCGGCGCACCCGGGTGGCCGGCACCGACCTGCTGCCGCGCTTCGCCGCCGAGGTGCCGCTCGACCTGTTCGGCATGAAGGTCGAAGGTCTCCCGTACGGGACGTACGAGGACCTGCCGCAGGCCCGCATGCACGCCGAGCTCGCCAGACGGCGGGTCTACCTGCACCCCTACCGGTGGACCTCGCTCGGGCTCGCCCTCATCGAGGCGATGACCCTGGGCATGCCCGTGGTCGCGCTGGCCGCCACCGAGGCCGTCGAGGCGGTGCCGCCCGAGGCGGGCGTCGTCTCCACCCGGGTGGACGTGCTGGCCCAGGCGCTCAGGGAGTTCGCGGCGGACCCGGAGCGGGCCGCCCAGGCCGGCAAGGCCGCGCGGACGGCCGCGCTGGCGCGCTACGGGCTCGACAGGTTCCTGCTCGACTGGGACCGCCTGCTCGAAGAGGTATGACCCGGAAGGCGCTGGGTAGGCGCGATGAGCATGATGATGCTCGACTGGTCACGCAGGGCCGCCTGCTCTGACCTGGACCCTGAGCTGTTCTTCCCGATCTCGCTCCAGGGTCCGGGCCAGTCGCAGGTGGAACGCGCCAAGACGATCTGCCACACGTGCCCCGTACGGGAGCCGTGCCTCGACTACGCGATCAGCAGCGGCCAGACGCACGGCGTCTGGGGCGGCCTGGATCCGGAACAGCGCCGCGCGCTCATCCCGAGGGCAGCGCCGCGGCCAGAAAGCGTTCGCGCTCGTCCGCTGACAGGTGGTCGCTGAACAGCACCCCGTCCAGATGATCGGACTCGTGCTGCAGCACCCTCGCCAGCACGCCCAGCGCCCGCACCGTGACGGGCTTGCCGAACATGTCGCGGCCACGCGCGACGACCATGAAAGCGCGCCGCAGCGGCCACCACACGCCCGGGGCCGACAGACAGGCCTCGTCCGCCGTGATCCGCCGCTCCGACAGCTCCAGCCGCGGATTGACGAGATGGCCTGACGCGCCCTCGTAGGCGTAGACGAGCACCCGCAGCGGCACCCCCACCTGAGGAGCGGCCAGCCCGGCCCGGCCGGCGCCCGCCCGCAACGTCGCCGTCATGGACTTGACCAGCCCGCGCAGCTCCTTGTCGTAGTCCTTGACCGGCTCCGCGACCGAGCGGAGCGCCGGATCGTCGAAAGCCAGGATCGGCCGCACCGTCACCCGCGCCTCCCCGAATAGCCGCGTCGCACACCGACGGGTTTCCCTCCCGGGTCCGCCGCCAACCGCGCGGGCTGTCGCTTGTAGCACAGCGGTAACAGAAGAGACCCAGCGCGGAAACCCTCCGAATCCACGATGAAGGCGTGATCTCACTTCCGGTTCACGTACGTGTGATGCCCGGCCGGGTGCTCGGGGCCCGGCCGGGTGTCCCGATCCACGACGAGGTTCTCGCATGAGCGGGTCATCCATCGGGGACGCCGTCCTTTCGCCCGAGACGGCGCCAGACGCGCTGGCGGGCTTCACCGTCGGCGTCACGGCCACCCGCCGGCGCGAGGAGTTCGGGGCGCTGCTCGAACGGCGCGGCGCCCGCGTGCTGAGCGCCCCCGCCATCAGGCTCGTCCCGCTCGCCGAGGACGCCGACCTGCTCGCCGCCACCCGGCGGAGCCTGGAGAGGCCCGTCGACGACGTGGTCGTCACCACCGGCGTCGGCTTCCGCGGCTGGATGGCCGCGGCGGAGGGCTGGGGCCTCTCCTCCGACCTGGGCGACCACCTCGCCGGGGCACGCCTGCTCACCCGCGGGCCCAAGGCCAGAGGCGCGGTCCGCGCCGCCGGGCTCAACGACCACTGGACCCCCGCCACCGAATCCTGCGCCGAGGTCAAGGACTACCTGCTCGCCCAGGACCTGCGCGGCCGCCGCATCGCCGTCCAGCAGCACGGCGAGCCGCTCACCGACTTCGTCGCCGACCTGCGCGGGGCCGGCGCCGAGGTGATCGTGATCCCCGTCTACCGGTGGCTGCCGTACCGCGACCCGTCGCCGCTGCGGCGCCTGATCACCCAGACGGTCTCGGGCTCCGTCGACGCCGTCGCCTTCACCAGCGCGCCCGCCGTGCACGCCATGCTCAACGCCGCCCGCGCGGAGGGGGCCGAGGACGCCCTGCTGGCCGCGTTCGCCGGCCCCGTCGTGGCCGCCTGCGTCGGCCCGGTCACCGCGGGCCCGCTCGCCGACCGCGGCGTGCCCACCCTGCAGCCCGACCGGGCCCGGCTCGGCGCGCTGGCCCGCGTCCTGGCCCGCCACCTGCCCGCCCAGTCCGTCACCCGGCTCGAAGCAGGCGGGCACCGCCTGGAGATCCGCGGTCACGCCGTGGTCGTCGACGGCGAGCTGCGGCCGCTGCCGCCCGCCCCGATGGCCGTGCTCAAGCGCCTGGCCGACAAGCCCGGCCACGTCGTCTCCCGCGCCGACCTGCGCACCGTCCTCCCCGGCAGCGCCGTCAGGGACTCGGCCGAGCACGCGGTCGAGATGGCGGTCACCCGCCTGCGCCGCGCGCTCGGGCCGGCCGGGATCGTCGAGACCGTGGTCAAGCGCGGCTACCGGCTCGCCTGCCGGTACGAGGGCGCGCGGTGACCCCGACGCTCGTCCTGGCCGCTCACGGCACCCGCAGCGAGGAGGGGGAGCGCACCCTGTCCGCGCTGGCCGGAGCCGTCCGCGCGGCCCGGCCCCGCCGCCGCGTCGAGCTCGCGTACCTGGAGATCAGCGCGCCGCTGCTGTGTGACGTGCTGCCGGCCGTCCCCGGGCCGGTGGTCGTGGTCCCGCTGCTGCTCGCCGGCGGTTACCACGTGCACGTCGACCTGCCCGCGGTGCTCGCCGAGCACCGGCCAGGCGCCCTCGTCGCCCCGCCGCTCGGCCCGCACCGGTTGCTGACCGCCACGCTCGCCCGCCGGCTCAACAGGGCCGGGCTGCGCGCCACGGACGCGGTCGTGCTGGGCGCGGCCGGGTCCTCCGACCCGTCCGCGCTGGCCGGCGTGCGCGCCGCCGCCCACCAGCTCGCCGTCCGCCTGTCCCGCCCGGTCACCGCCGCCTTCGTCTCCTCCGGCTCGCCGGGGCTGGCGGAGACGATGGAACGGCTCCGCTCCGGCCCGGCGGCCCGGGTGGCGCTCGCCTCCTACCTGCTGGCGCCCGGCTTCTTCCACGCCCGCCTGGCGGCCGCCGGCGCCGACCTCGTCACCCCGCCGCTGGGCGCCGACCCCGACCTGGCCGCCCTGGTCTGGCACCGCCACGACCAGGCCCTGCGCCACCACACGGCCACCTCGGCAGCCGGCTGACACCCCACCGCCGTGCGGCCTCCCCGCATCCCCGGGCGGCCTTCGTGCATCCCCGGGCGGCCTTCGTGCATCCCCGGGCGGCCTTCGTGCATCCCCGGGCGGCCTCCGCGCACCGCCGGGCGGCCTCCGCGCAGCGGCCTGTGGCTCTGGCCGCGTCCGGAGGACGGCGCCGGGGTCAGCTCAGCCCGTTCTGTAGTCTTACCGGGGTTCCAGCCGTAGTTCGCGGACGATCTCCTCGGCGGCGGTTTCGCGTGACGGTCCGGCGTCGGCGCCGACGAAGAGCTCGACGAAGGCGTGGCGGAGGCAGCCGGCGAGCAGGAGCCGGGCGCTGGCCTCCGGGTCGACCTCCCCGGCCACCCGGCCGAGCAGCCGTTCCTCCCGCAGGTACGAGGCGAGCGGGGTCACCTCGGCGGGCGGTCCCAGCCCGTTCGCCTTGAGCGCGTGCCGGAAACGCACGGTGACCGCGGGGGAGGAGAACACCGGCAGCGCGGCCGACTGCACGTCCGCGTAGTAGCCGATGCCGGCCCGCGCCACCACGACGAGGTTGTCGCGCACCTGACCCCGGCCCGCGCGGTGCTCCAGGTCGCGCAGGACGCCCAGCCAGAGGGGGAGGCGGTCCTGGAGCAGGGCCAGGAAGTGGGTCACCTGACCGCCGGGCCCGTCCTCACGCAGGGGCGCGGCCATCTGCAGGACCAGACGCCTGGTGTCCTGGCTGGTCAGGTGCGGGCTTCCGGACGGAATCGCCATGATCGGCCTCACGTGGACGGTCAGCGGAAACCCGATTATGAACCGGCGTACGGAAAAAGTCCGGCGTTTAGGTTTTTAGTCGCAAATGTCCGCCGGCGTCCAAGGCCGCGGCCGCGGCCGCTCGGCGGGAGAGTGAACGCCGGACGTCAGCCGTCGGTGTCGCGGTCGCGGCGCCTCAGGTAGCGCTCGAACTCGGCCGCGATCGCGTCGCCGCTCGCCTCGGGCAGCTCCGCCGCGTCCTTGCGCTCCTCCAGCTCCTTGACGTACTCGGCCACCTCGCTGTCCTGCGAGGCCAGCTCGTCGACGCCGTGCTCCCACGCCCGGGCCTCCTCGTCGAGGTCGCCCAGCGGCATCGGGATCTCCAGCACGTCCTCCAACCGGCGCAGCAGCGCCAGCGTGGCCTTCGGGTTGGGCGGCTGGGCCACGTAGTGAGGCACCGACGCCCACAGCGTGACGGCGCTCAGGCCGGCGCGGCCGAACGCGTGCTGCAGGACGCCGACGATGCCCGTCGGGCCCTCGTAGCGGCTCAGCTCCAGGTTGATCGAGCGCGCCAGGCCGTCGTCGGTGGCCGAGCCGAGGACCGGCACCGGACGGGTGTGCGGCGAGTCGTTGAGCAGCGCGCCCAGCATGACGGCCATGTCGACGCCCAGCTCCCGGCAGACGTCGATGATGTCGGCGCAGAACGACCGCCAGCGCATGTTGGGCTCGATGCCGCGCAGCAGCACCACGTCGCGCTCGCTGCCCGGCGGCCGGGCCCGCAGCAGCCTCGTCGTCGGCCAGATGATCGACCGGGTCAGCCCGTCGCCCATCTCCACGACGGGGCGGGTGACCTGGAAGTCGTAGTAGTCGTCAGGGTCCAGCTCGGCCAGCGGCTCGGCCTTCCAGGCGGACTCGAGATGGGCGATCACACCGCTCGAGGCCTCGCCCGCGTCGTTCCACCCTTCGAACGCGGCAATGAGCACCGGGTCGACGAGCTCGGGGAGCCCTTCGAGCTCGATCACGTGTCGCCTCCTGTCTGCACCATCGCGCTAAGCCTATGCGGTGAGGAGGTACTCCTGTCACGTGGTAAGCGCGATCAGTGGCTCCCGCCGTACAGCCTGTGATGGAACGCCAGGTCAGGCGAGGGACGGGGCGGAGCGGCGTACGCTGCGAGCTGAGCCCGCGGGCCCTGCCGGAGGACGGTTCTTCGCCGCCTTGTCCCCGTGTGTCCCCTTCCGGAGGGGAGGGCGTCGCACCAGGCGCTGGACGTGCGAGGCGGGGCCCGGCGGGCGGGGGATCCCGGTGTGGCGCAGCCGATAAGCTGGAGCGCATGAGCATCGCCCGGTCATTTCGAGAAGTGCTGTCCCAGCGAGTCGTCGTCGCCGACGGCGCCATGGGAACGATGCTCCAGGCCCACGACCCGACCCTCGACGACTTCCAGGGCCACGAGGGCTGCAATGAGGTGCTCAACGTCACCCGCCCCGACATCGTCGCGGGCGTCCACGACGCCTACTTCGCCGTCGGCGTCGACTGCGTGGAGACCAACACCTTCGGCGCCAACCTCGCCGCGCTCGGCGAGTACGACATCGGCGACCGCGTCTACGAATACTCCGAGGCCGGCGCCAGGATCGCCAGGGAGCGCGCCGACCACTGGTCCACGCCCGACCGGCCGCGTTTCGTGCTCGGCTCGATGGGTCCCGGCACGAAGCTGCCCACGCTCGGCCACCTGCCGTTCGCCGTCCTGCGCGACGCCTACCGCGACAACGCGGCCGGCCTGATCGCCGGCGGCGCCGACGCGCTCATCGTCGAGACCTCCCAGGACCTGCTGCAGGTCAAGGCCGCCGTGCTCGGCGCGAAGCGGGCGATCGACGCGGCCGGGCGCGACGTGCCGATCATCGCCCAGGTGACGATCGAGACCAACGGCGCCATGCTGCTCGGCTCCGAGATCGGCGCCGCCCTCACCGCGATCGAGCCGCTCGGCGTCGACGTGATCGGCCTCAACTGCGCCACCGGCCCCGCCGAGATGAGCGAGCACCTGCGCTACCTCGCCCGCCACTCGCGGCTGCGGCTGTCGTGCATGCCCAACGCCGGCCTGCCCGTGCTCACCTCCGACGGCGCCTACTACCCGCTGAGCGCCGAGGAGCTGACGACCGCCCACGAGACCTTCGTCCGCGACTACGGCCTGTCCATCGTCGGCGGCTGCTGCGGCACCACCCCCGAGCACCTGCGCCAGGTGGTCGAGCGGGTGCACGGCCGGGAGGTCGTCCGCCGCCGCCCGCACCCCGAGCCCGGCGTCTCCTCCCTCTACCAGACGATCCCGTTCCGCCAGGACACCTCCTTCCTGGCCATCGGCGAGCGGTGCAACACCAACGGCTCCAGGGCCTTCCGCGAGGCCATGCTGGAAGGCCGCTGGGACGACTGCGTGGAGACCGCCCGCGACCAGGCGCGCGGCGGCGCCCACATGCTCGACCTGTGCGTCGACTACGTGGGCCGCGACGGCGTGGCCGACATGAAGGAGCTGGCGTTCCGGCTGGCCACCGCCTCCACCCTGCCGATCATGCTCGACTCCACCGAGCCGGAGGTGCTGCGCGCCGGGCTGGAGATGCTCGGCGGACGCGCCGCGGTCAACTCCGTCAACTACGAGGACGGCACCGGCCCCGACTCCCGCTTCCAGCGGATCATGCGGCTGGTGCGCGAGCACGGCGCCGCCGTGGTGGCGCTCACCATCGACGAGGAGGGCCAGGCCCGCACCGCCGACCACAAGGTGCGCGTGGCCAGCCGCCTCGTCGACGACCTGACGGGCAACTGGGGCATGCGGGTCGACGACATCATCGTCGACTGCCTCACCTTCCCCATCGCCACCGGCCAGGAGGAGACCAGGCGCGACGGCCTGGAGACCATCGAGGCCATCCGCGAGCTCAAGCGCCGCTACCCCGGCGTGCAGACCACGCTCGGCGTCTCCAACATCAGCTTCGGCCTCAACCCGGCCGCCCGCATGGTGCTCAACTCGGTCTTCCTCAACGAGTGCGTCAACGCGGGCCTCGACTCCGCCATCGTCCACGCGTCCAAGATCGTGCCGATGGCGCGCATCCCCGACGAGCAGCGCCAGGTCGCCCTCGACATGGTCTACGACCGGCGGCGCGAGGGCTACGACCCGCTGCAGCGGTTCATGGACCTGTTCGAGGGCGTCGACGCGGCGGCCCTGCGCGCCGGCAAGGCCGAGGAGCTGGCCGCGCTGCCGCTGTGGGAGCGGCTCAAGCGGCGCATCATCGACGGCGAGCGCAAGGGCCTGGAGACCGACCTCGACGACGCGCTGACCCAGCGGCCCGCCCTGGAGATCATCAACGACGTGCTGCTCGACGGCATGAAGACGGTCGGCGAGCTGTTCGGCTCCGGCCAGATGCAGCTGCCGTTCGTGCTGCAGTCGGCCGAGGTGATGAAGGCCGCCGTCGCCCAGCTGGAGCCGCACATGGAGCGGGTCGAGGGCGAGACGAAGGGCCGCATCGTGCTGGCCACCGTCAAGGGCGACGTGCACGACATCGGCAAGAACCTCGTCGACATCATCCTGTCCAACAACGGCTACGAGGTCGTCAACCTCGGCATCAAGCAGCCCGTCTCGGCCATCCTGGAGGCCGCCGACGAGCAGAAGGCCGACGTCATCGGCATGTCCGGCCTGCTGGTCAAGTCGACCGTGGTCATGAAGGAGAACCTCGAGGAGCTCAACTCCAGGGGCCTGGCCGAGAAGTACCCCGTGCTGCTCGGCGGCGCCGCGCTCACCCGCGCCTACGTCGAGCAGGACCTCGCCGAGCTGTTCGCGGGCGAGGTCCGCTACGCCCGCGACGCCTTCGAGGGCCTGCGCCTGATGGACGCCATCATGGCGGTCAAGCGCGGCGTGGCCGGCGCCCAGCTGCCGCCGCTGCGCCAGCGGCGGGTCAAGACCGGCGCCAAGCTCGACCGCACCCCCGTCGAGGAGCTGCCGTCCCGCTCCGACGTGGCCGCCGACAACCCGGTGCCGAAGCCGCCGTTCCACGGCGACCGCATCGTCAAGGGCATCCCGCTGGCCGACTACGCGGCCTTCCTCGACGAGCGGGCGCTGTTCCTCGGCCAGTGGGGGCTCAAGCCGACCAGGGGCGGCGACGGCCCCGGCTACGAAGAGCTGGTCGAGGCCGAGGGCCGGCCGAGGCTGCGCATGTGGCTGGAGCGGCTGCAGACCGAGGGCCTGCTGGAGGCGGCCGTCGTCTACGGCTACTTCCCGTGCGTCAGCGACGGCGACTCGCTGATCATCCTCGACGAGTCGGGCGGCGAGCGCACCCGCTTCACGTTCCCGCGCCAGCGCCGCGACCGCCACCTGTGCCTGTCCGACTTCTTCCGGGGCAAGGACTCGGGGGAGACCGACGTGGTCGGCCTGCAGGTCGTCACCATGGGCAGCAAGATCTCCCAGGCCACGGCCGAGCTGTTCGCCAAGGACGCCTACCGCGACTACCTGGAGCTCCACGGCCTGTCGGTGCAGCTCACCGAGGCGCTGGCCGAATACTGGCACGCCCGCACCCGGTCGGAGTGGGGCATCGGCGGCGACGAGTCGCTCGACGACATGCTCAAGGTCAACATCCAGGGCTGCCGCTACTCGTTCGGCTACCCCGCCTGCCCCAACCTCGAGGACCAGGTGCAGCTGTTCCAGCTGCTCGACCCGGAGCGTATCGGGGTCACGCTGTCGGAGGAGTTCCAGCTCCACCCGGAGCAGGCCACCTCCGCCCTCGTCGCGCACCATCCCGAGGCCAAATACTTCAACGTCTGACGGTCCGTCGGTCCCAGGGAGCACGGGTGGAAGCGGTTTTCTTCGACATGGACGGCCTCCTGGTCGACACCGAGACGGTGTGGCTGGAGGTCGAGACCGAGGTGATGGAGCAGCTCGGCGCCCAGTGGACCCCCGGGCACCAGGCCCACCTCGTCGGCGGCTCCATGGAGCGCACCGTCGACTACATGCTGGCCGTGTCGGAGTCGACGGTGCCCGCGTGGACGGTCCGGGAGTGGATGGCGACCGGCATGGTGGCCCGCCTGGCGGGCGGCGTGCGGGTCATGCCGGGCGCCTCCGAGCTGCTCGACGCGCTGCGTGACGAAGGGGTGCCGGTGGCGCTGGTGACCGCCTCGCTCAAGGAGATCGCGGACGCGGTGCTGAAGGAGGTGGGGCGCGACCGGTTCGACGCCGTCGTCACCGCCGACGACGTCCTCCGCACCAAACCCGACCCGGAGCCCTATCTGACGGCGGCCCAGCTGCTGGGCGTCGAGCCGGTGCGCTGCGTGGTGCTGGAGGACTCGCCCAACGGGGTGGCCGCGGCGACGGCCGCGGGCTGCGCGGTGGTCGCGGTGCCCAGCCTGCTGCCGGTGGAGCCGGCGCCGGGCCGCTTGGTGGTCTCGTCTCTCGCGGAGGTCGGCCCCTCCGACCTGCGCGCCCTCCTGGCCGCCTGACGCCCTCACGCTCCCGTACGGGCGCGAGAAGGCGCACGGGTGAGCCCTCGGGGACGAACCCGGAGATCCCGTAGGCCGGGAGCCGGGTCCCCCTAAGGGATCGGTGGTTCTCCCGGAGGAGGGGCAGACGCCGGATCGCGTGCCAGGATGGAGAGAAACGCGCATACCGAGGGGTGTCCCGAATGGGTTTCGAACAGATCGCATGGTTCCCGCTCTGCATCGGCCTGACCGCCGCGGGGCTGGTGCTGAGCTTCCTGGCGTTCCGGCGCAGGGGAGCGGCCTCGGGGCTGCGGATGCTCGCCTGGGCGCTGCTGCCGCTGGCCGCCTACCTGACCGACGCCCTGCGCGCGATCTGGACCATCGGCTCCACCGCCGTGGGGTTCGTGGCCAACCTGGTGTTCAACCCGGTGGTGTGGTCGGGCGTGGCCGTGGCCGGGCTCTCGGTGGTGCTGTTCGTCGTCTCCGGCGTGCTGCGCGGCCGTAAGCTCCGCAAGGCCGAGTCCGGGGCGCCCGCCGCCGCCGAGGCCCCGGCGAAGCCCTCCGCGAAGCCCTCCGCTCAGGCGCCCGCCGCAGGCCGGCCGCAGGCGCCCGCCGCAGGCCGGCCGCAGGCGGCCGCCAAGCCCGCCGTCGAGAACAAGAAGGCCTCGAAGGGCGATGACGATTTCTCGGACATCGAGGATCTTCTCCGGCGACGTGGCATCAGCTAGATCCGCGTATGTCACGGATCTGAGACGCAACCAGGACTGGCCGTGGACAATCCCACCAAGATCGATACGAATGCGTTTCGCGTCAATCACAGTTGAGCCACATAGCGGTCTGAGGGGCTAGTCAGCGCAGCTCAGGCCATACATTCTGCCTCCTGAAGGTCGCGACGAAGCGGTCTGAAAGACGAAACTCCAGACAACGTCGTCTGAGAATTCAGGGGGCTATCCGGCATGACCGCACCGCTCGACGTTTCCGGTGCTTCGGCGCAGGTGCCGCCGGAGCCCACGCTTTCCGGAGCGGACAGAGCCGTCCAGGGCCGGTCCCTCACCCGGATCGCCTGGATGCGGCTGCGGCGCGACAAGATCGCGCTCGCCGGCGGCATCACCGTGCTCCTGCTGATCCTCATGGCGATCTTCGCCACGCCCATCATCAACCTGTTCGGTCAGGACCCCCTGGAGTTCAACCAGGACGCGATCGACCCGAACACCCTGCTGCCCCTGGGCGCCTACGGCGGCATGGGCGCCGAGCACCTGCTCGGCGTCGAGCCGGTCAACGGCCGCGACATCTTCAGCCGGATCGTCGCCGGGGCCGGCATCTCGCTGCTGATCGGCTTCCTGGCCACGATCGTGTCGGTGCTGATCGGCACCGTCATGGGCGTCGTCGCCGGCTACTTCGGCGGCTGGGTCGACCAGATCATCGGCCGCATCATGGACGTGTTCCTGGCCTTCCCGCTGCTCGTCTTCGCGATCGCGCTGGTCGGCGTGATGCCGAACGAGGGGTTCGGGCTGGAGGGCAACGGGCTGCGGATCGCCATGCTGATCTTCATCATCGGCTTCTTCAGCTGGCCCAGCATCGGGCGCATCGTCCGCGGCCAGACGCTGTCGCTGCGCGAGCGCGAGTTCGTCGACGCCGCCAGGAGCCTGGGCGCACGCAACGGCTACATCCTGTTCCGGGAGATCCTGCCCAACCTGATGGCGCCGATCCTGGTCTACGCGACCCTGCTCATCCCGGCCAACATCCTGTTCGAGGCCGCGCTGTCCTTCCTCGGCGTCGGCATCAACCCGCCCACCCCCACGTGGGGCGGCATGCTCTCGGAAGCGGTGCGGTTCTACACGCTGCCGCACTTCGTGATCTTCCCCGGTCTGGCGATCTTCATCACCGTGCTGGCCTTCAACCTGTTCGGCGACGGGTTGAGGGACGCCTTCGACCCCCGGGCTCACTGACATTCGCCAACGCTCCATCCCCATCTCCACTAACAAGGGGTATCAATGAGAAGGAAATCCGCACTGGCAGGGGCCGCGACAGCGGCGCTCGCCCTGGTGCTCTCCGCCTGCGGCGGCGGAGGGGGCGGTACGCAGCAGCCGGCGCAGTCGGCTTCGGGCGCGGCCGCGCAACCCGCGGCCGATGCCGCCCTCACCCAGGTCTACAACCCTTCCACCAAGAAGGGCGGGACCCTCAAGGCCGCGCACTCCTCCGACTGGGACAGCCTCGACCCCGGCGACACCTACTACGGCTACTCGTTCAACTTCGGCCGGTTCTACTGGCGGACGCTGACGATGTACAAGCCCGGACCGGGCGCCGAGGGCAACACCGTCATCCCGGACCTCGCCGAGTCCCTCGGTGAGCCGAGCGCCGACGGCAAGACCTGGACGTACAAGATCAAGTCGGGTCTCAAGTTCGAGGACGGCACCCCGATCACGTCGAAGGACGTCGCCTACGCGGTGGCCCGCTCCTTCGACAAGGAGACCTTCCCGCACGGCCCGTCGTACCTCAACGAGCTGCTCGACTGGCCGAAGGACTTCAAGGGCGTCTACAAGACCCCGGACGCCGACTACAGCTCCGCCATCGAGACCCCTGACGACCAGACCATCGTCTTCCACCTGAAGAACCCGTTCGCGTCGATGGACTACGTGGTCCAGATGCCGATGACGGCTCCGGTGCCGAAGGACAAGGACACCGGTGCGAAGTACCGGGAGAAGGTCGTCTCGTCCGGTCCGTACAAGTTCGAGACCAACGAGATCGGCAAGCGCTTCACCCTGGTCCGCAACGACCAGTGGGACCCGGCGACGGACCCGAACCGTCCCGCGCTGCCCGACCGCATCGAGGTCCAGCTCAACGTCAACGCCGACGACCTCGACAACCAGCTCATCGCCGGTGACATCCACCTGGACATCCCCGGCACCGGTCTCCAGCCGGCCGCGCTCGGCAAGGTGCTCCCTGACCCGGCGATGAAGGCCCGCACGGACAACCCGGTGATCCCGAGGCTCTGGTACATCTCGGTGATCCCGGACAACCCGCCGCTGGACAACGTCGAGTGCCGCAAGGCCGTCATGTTCGCCGCCGACCGCGTGGCCAACCAGACCGCCTACGGAGGCCCGGTCGCCGGTGGCGACATCGCGACCAACGTCATGCCGCCGCCCATCGTCGGCCAGGAGAAGTTCGACCTCTACCAGACGCCGGAGAACAAGGGCGACGTCGAGAAGGCCAAGCAGGCCCTCACCGCCTGCGGCCAGGCTGACGGCTTCGAGACCACGATGGTCTACCGGGCCGACCGCCCGCGCGAGAAGGCGCTGGCCGAGGCCATGCAGCAGGCGCTGGCCAAGGCCAACATCAAGCTCAACCTCAAGGGCTTCCCGGCCTCCAGCTACTTCTCCGACTACGCCGGCAACGTCGAGTACGTCAAGAAGAACAACATCGGCCTGGCCGGTCACGGCTGGGGCTCCGACTGGCCCGACGGCTACGGCTTCATGCAGGCCATCGTCGACAGCCGCACCATCCGCGACGCCGGCAACTACAACCTGAGCGTCAAGAGCGACAAGGTCGACGGTCTGATCGACCAGGCTTCGGCCGAGCTCGACGCGACGGCCCGCGCCAAGCTGTGGGTGGACGTCGACAAGGCGGTCATGGAGGACGCCTCCCTGCTGCCCGTGGTCTGGGCCAAGGCCCTGCTCATGCGCGGCCAGGGCGTCACCAACATCGCCTACAACGAAGGCCAGAGCATGTACGACTACATCTTGCTCGGCGTCGAATAGCAGGCGAGGTACGGGGATCTAGCGAAGGCAGGTGAAGGCAGGGATGGCCTGCCCGGCGACGGGCAGGCCATCCGGCCGGTAGCGGTGCTCACATACATCATCAGACGATTCATCGGCGCGATCGCCATGTTGATCGTGATCAGCATGGTCACCTTCGGCATCTTCTTCGTCGTGCCGCAGTGGGCCGGGTCCACCCCCGAGTCCCTCGCCTCGCGGTACGTCGGCCGCGCGGCCACGGAGGAGACGGTGGCCCTGGTCGCCGAGCGGCTGGGATTCAACGATCCCGTGATCGTGCAGTACGGCCGGTTCCTCAAAGGCATCTTCCTCGGTGCCGAGTACGACTACGGCGCGGGTGTGGAGCACTGCCCGGCGCCCTGCCTCGGCTACTCCTTCATCAGCGGCCAGCCCGTCTGGCCTGACCTGATCGACCGCATGCCGGTGACGTTCTCCCTCGCCATCGGCGCCGCGATCCTCTGGGTGGTCGCCGGCGTCTCCGTAGGAGTCATCTCCGCGCTGCGGCGCGGCAGCTTCTTCGACCGCCTGTCGATGGGCACCGCCCTGGCCGGCGTGTCGCTGCCCATCTTCTTCACCGGCATGGTCTCGCTCGTCGTCTTCTCCTACGGACTCGGCTGGACACCGCCGGGCGGCTCGTGGACGGACTTCACAGAGAATCCGGCGCAGTGGGCCTACAACCTGCTGCTGCCATGGATCACGCTCGCGTTCCTGTTCGCCGCCACCTATGCGCGGCTCACCCGCGCGGGCATGCTGGACACCATGGGGGAGGACTACATCCGCACCGCCAGAGCCAAGGGCCTGCGAGAACGGGATGTGGTGGTCAAACACGGCCTGCGGGCCGCGCTCACCCCCATCCTGACCCTCTTCGGCATCGACTTCGGCCTGCTGATCGGTGGCGCCATCCTCACCGAGACCACCTATACTCTGCCCGGCCTCGGTCAGTTCGCCATCCTGGCCATCAGAAACCAGGATCTGCCGCAGGTCATGGGAGTGGTCCTGTTCGCCGCGAGCTTCGTGGTCGTCGCGAGCCTGATCGTCGACCTGCTCTACGCCTGGGTCGACCCGAGGGTGAGGTTGTCGTGAGCTTTCTTGACGTCAAGGACCTGAAGATCCATTTCCCCACCGACGACGGCCTCGTCAGGTCGGTCGACGGTCTCACCTTCTCCCTCGAACGCGGCCGTACCCTCGGCATCGTGGGCGAGTCCGGCTCCGGCAAGAGCGTGACCAGCCTCGGCATCCTCGGCCTGCACAAGGGCGGCCGGGCCCAGATCTCCGGCGAGATCTGGCTCGACGACGAGGAGCTCGTCGCCATGTCCGCCGAGCAGGTACGCCGCCTGCGGGGCAAGAAGATGGCGATGATCTTCCAGGATCCGCTCTCGTCGATGCACCCGTACTACAGCGTCGGCCACCAGATCATCGAGGCCTACCGGATCCACCACGACGTCAGCAAGCAGGTCGCCCGCAAGCACGCCATCGACCTGCTCGGCCGCGTCGGCATCCCCGAGCCGGCCAGGCGCGTCGACAGCTACCCGCACGAGTTCTCCGGCGGCATGCGCCAGCGCGCGATGATCGCCATGGCGCTCTCCTGCGACCCAGAGCTGCTCATCGCCGACGAGCCGACCACCGCGCTCGACGTGACCGTGCAGGCGCAGATCCTCGACCTGATGCGCGACCTGCAGCGCGAGTTCAACTCCGCGCTCATCATCATCACGCACGACCTCGGCGTGGTGGCCGAGCTGTCCGACGACATCCTCGTCATGTACGCGGGCAAATGCGTCGAGTACGGCAAGGCCGACGACATCTTCTACCAGCCCGAGCACCCCTACACCTGGGGGCTGCTCGGCTCGATGCCCCGGCTCGACCGCGAGCCGACCGAACGGCTGCTGCCGATCAAGGGCTCCCCGCCGTCCCTCATCAACGTGCCGCCGGGCTGCGCCTTCCACCCCCGCTGCCCGTACGCCGAGCGCACCGAGGGGCGCGCGTCCACCGAGGTCCCCGACCTGGCCCCGACCGAGCGCGGCCACCTGGTGCGCTGTCACATGCCCAGGACGGAACGGCGGGCGCTGTGGGAGAACGAGATCAAGCCAGTCCTGGAGACCCAGTGAGCGAGAACGAGCCGCTTCTTTCCGTGCACAACATGGAGAAGCACTTCCCTGTGACCGCGGGCCTGTTCAGAAGGCAGGTCGGCGCCGTCAAGGCGGTCGACGGGATCAGTTTCGAGGTGTTCAAGGGCGAGACCCTCGGCCTGGTGGGCGAGTCCGGCTGCGGCAAGTCCACCACCGGGCGGCTGGTCACCCGCCTCCTGGAGCCCACCGGCGGCAAGGTGGTCTTCGAGGGCCAGGACATCACCCACCTGAGCCAGGGCAAGCTCCGGCCGCTCCGCCGCGACATGCAGATGATCTTCCAGGATCCGTACTCGTCGCTCAACCCCCGGCACACGGTCGGCGCCATCGTCGGCGCGCCCTTCCGCATCCAGGGCATCAAGACCGAGCAGGGCACCAAGAAGGCCGTCCAGGACATCCTGGAGCTGGTCGGGCTCAACCCCGAGCACTACAACCGCTACCCGCACGAGTTCTCCGGCGGCCAGCGCCAGCGCATCGGCATCGCCCGCACGCTCGCGCTCAAGCCCAAGCTGATCATCGCCGACGAGCCCGTCTCCGCCCTCGACGTGTCCATCCAGGCCCAGGTGGTCAACCTGCTGGAGGACCTGCAGAGCGAGCTCGACCTCACCTACGTGGTCATCGCCCACGACCTGTCGGTGGTGCGGCACATCAGCGACCGGGTCGCGGTCATGTACCTCGGCAAGATCGTCGAGATCGCCGACCGCAAGAGCCTGTACGCCGCGCCCATGCACCCCTACACCAACGCGCTGCTGTCGGCGGTGCCGGTGCCCGACCCGAAGGCGCGCAGGGACCGCGAGCGCATCCGCCTCACCGGCGACGTGCCCAGCCCGCTCAACCCGCCGCCCGCCTGCCGCTTCCACACCCGCTGCTGGAAGGCGCAGGAGATCTGCAAGAAGGTCGAGCCACCGCTGGAGAAGCTGGCCGACGGCCACCAGGTGGCCTGCCACTTCCCGGAGAACGCCCCGGTCGCCACCGCGGGAGCCGCCGCGGACGACACCGCCCAGGCCTGATCGCCGCCCCGGGCGTCCGCTACGACAGGGCGCCCGGGGTGATCAGGCCGGTCTCGTAGGCCAGCACCACCGCCTGGACGCGGTCGCGCAGCCCCAGCTTCGTCAGCACGTTGCCGACGTGGGTCTTGACCGTCGTCTCGCTGACCACCAGCTTGGCCGCGATCTCCGCGTTGGACATGCCTTTGGCGATCAGCCGCAGCACCTCCAGCTCCCGCTCGGTCAGCCGGTCGAGCCGCGCGGGCGCGGGCTGCTCGTGAGCCGCCGGCAGCCGGGCCGCGAACCGGTCGAGCAGCCTGCGGGTGACGCTCGGCGCCACGATCGCGTCGCCCGCCGCCACCACCCGGATCGCCTGCACCAGCTCGTCCGGCGGCACGTCCTTCAGCAGGAACCCCGACGCCCCCGACCGCAGCGCCTCCACGATGTACTCGTCCAGGTCGAAGGTCGTCAGCACCAGCACCTTCGGCACGTGCGCCGACGGCACCGCCCGGGGCGCGTCGCGCACGATCCGGCGGGTCGCCTCGATCCCGTCGACCCCCGGCATGCGGATGTCCATCAGCACCACGTCCGGCAGCAGCGCCCTCGTCTGCTCCTGCGCGGCCTTGCCGTCGCCCGCCTGACCGACCACCGTGATGTCGGGCTCTGCCTCGAGGATCAGGCGGAAACCGGTGCGCAGCAGCGGCTGGTCGTCCACCAGCAGCACCCTGATCGTCATGATCCGTCCTTCAACGGGAACCTCGCCCGCACCTCGAAACCGCCCCCCGATTTCGGGCCGATGTTCAGAATTCCACCACAGAGGGCCACCCGCTCGCGAATTCCGACCAGACCGTGACCCGCCTCCTCCGGCCGCGCCGCCTCGCCGCGCCCGTCGTCCACCACCCGCACGTCCAGCTCGCACCGTCCGTGACGCACGGTCACCACCGCCTTCGCGCCCGGCCCCGCGTGGCGCAGGCTGTTGGTCAGCGCCTCCTGGACCGTGCGGTAGGCGGCCAGGTCGACGCCCGCCGGCAGCGGGACCGCCTCGCCCTCGACCGACAGCCGCGCCGGCAGGCCCGCCTCCGTCATCTGCTCCACCAGCGCGGGCAGATCGCGCACCCCCGGCTGCGGCCCGAGCTCCACGCCCGCGTCGGTGCGCAGCACGCCCACGATGTCGCGCATCTCGGACATCGCCAGCCGGCCGGTGTGCTCGATCGCGGTCAGCGCCTCCCGCGCCACGTCGGGATCCGACGCCAGCACCTTGCGCGCCGCGGCCGCCTGCACCGTCATCACCGACACGTGATGCGCCACCACGTCGTGCAGCTCCCTGGCGATCCTGGAGCGCTCCTCCGCCCGCGCCGCCCGCGTGTCGGCCGCGTGCGCCCGCTCCAGCCGCGCCGCCCGGTCCTTCAGCTCCTCCAGGTACGCCCTGCGCAGCCGCATGCTCCGGCCCGTGCCCCAGACCGCCACCAGCACCACGGCCATCATCAGATGGTCGCTCCAGTGGGCCGTGCGGACCGGCCCGGCCGCCGCCCCCACCGAGTAGACCGCCAGCGACACCAGCAGCCCGCCCAGCGCCGCGGCCAGCCCCCGGTTGGCGGCCACCGAATAGAGCATCACCAGCGCCCCCACCCCGGCGAGGCCGTAGCCGTAGCCGAAGGCCGCCAGCAGGGTCTCGGGCACCAGGCTCGCGCACAGCCCTGCCAGCGGCCAGCGCCTGCGCGCCGCCACCGGAGCGCAGCTCGACAGCACCAGGAAGGCGCCCAGGGAGTCGGGGCCGCGCAGCCCGTCGACCACCAGCCCCTGCGCCTCCAGCCGGCCGACGTTCTCGGTCAGGAACAGCGACAGCGACACCACGGCCGCCAGCACCGCCAGGACCGAGTCATGGAACGTCGTTCGGTCTGCGCGCACCGCTTCACTGTAAGCCCAGGTGAGCCGGGGCTCCTCCTCCTGCAGGAGGAGAAGGCGGCTACAGCTCGTCGGTGGCGGCGCGGCGGCTGCCGCGCACCGTGTCGCCCGGCTGCCGGTCGGGCACCGGCGGGGGTGTGCCGCCGAACTCGGGGCACAACGCCTGGTGATCGCACCAGTCGCACAGCCGGCTGCGCCGCGCCCGCCACTCGCCGGTGTCGAGCGCCCGCGCGATCGCCTTCCACAGCGCCTTGACCTTGCGCTCGGTGGCCAGCAGATCGGCCTCGTCGGGCGCGTACCGCAGCACCTCGCCCCGCCCGCCCAGATAGACCAGCTGCAGCAGCCGCGGCACCTCGCGGCGCAGCCGCCACAGCACCAGCGCGTAGAACTTCATCTGGAACAGCGCCTTGGCCTCGAACTCCGGCCCCGGGGCGCTGCCCGTCTTGTAGTCGACCACCCGGACCTCGCCGGTCGGCGCGACGTCCAGCCGGTCGACGTAGCCCCGCAGCATCAGCCCGCCGTCGAGCACCGCCTCCACGTAGAGCTCGCGCTCGGCCGGCTCCAGCCGGGTGGGATCCTCCAGCGTGAAGTAGCGCTCCAGCATCTCGCGCGCCTGGGCCAGCCACGCCGCCTGCTCGCCGTCTCCGGTGAACATCTCCGCCAGCTGCGGGTCCTCCTCCAGCAGCCGCAGCCACTGCGGCTCCAGCAGCTCCAGGGCGGCGCGCACCGAACGCTCCGGCGCCGGCAGGTCGTAGAGCCTCTCCAGCACCGCGTGCACGACCGTGCCGCGCACCGCCGCCTGCGACGGCTTCTCCGGCAACTGGTCGACCACCCGGAAGCGATAGAGCAGCGGGCAGGTCATGAAGTCGCCCGCCCGGGACGGGGAGAGGGCTCCGATGATCTCCGGCTCGGTCAACGTCATGACCCGCACTCTAGGCCACCCCTCCGACACAATGCCCCGGCACAAAAGGGACACGCGCGTCCTGGATCACCCTGCGCGGCGCGTAGCATCAAGGCAGGCACAGCCCGTGGCCGAGGGCGCTTTCGACGGCGCGTTCGACGGCTCTGACGGCATGTGGACGGCGCTTGGACGGCAAGGAGTGCGGTGAGCGAGCAGAGCCCGCGACAGGAATCCTCCGGAATTCTGATGGGAAAGCCGTTCGGCATCCCGGTCTACGTGTCGTGGACGTGGTTCATCGTCGCGGCCTTCATCACCTGGCTCTTCGGTGACACCTTCCGCTACATGATCCCCGGCGTCAGCGCCGCCGGGGCCTACGGCGTCGCGTTCGCCTTCGCGGTGCTGCTGTACGTGTCGGTGCTGCTGCACGAGCTGGCCCACAGCGTCCTGGCCAAGTGGTACGGCCTGCCCGTCCGCCGCATCACCCTCTACCTGCTCGGCGGCGTCTCCGAGATCGAGAAGGAGCCGCCGACCCCCGGCAAGGAGTTCATGGTCGCCGCCGCCGGGCCCGCGCTCTCCCTCGGCCTGGCCGGCGTCGGCTGGCTGGCCGACGTCTTCCTGGTCGAAGGCGACGGGATCCCGCAGGTGCTCATCTGGCAGCTGTGGGTGGCCAACCTCATCGTCGGCGTCTTCAACCTGCTGCCCGGCCTGCCGCTCGACGGCGGCCGGATGCTCCGCGCGGGGATCTGGAAGATCGCCCGCGATCCCGGCACCGGCACCGTCGCCGCGGCCTGGGGCGGCCGGATCCTCGCCGCGCTGCTCGTCGCCGCCCCCTTCGCGCTGGCGACGGCCACCGGGCAGGAGATCGACTTCCGCGACCTCATCTGGCCGCTCGTGCTGGCCTCCTTCATCTGGATGGGCGCCTCCCAGTCGCTGCGCGCGGCCCGCATCCGCGCCCGCATCCCCCAGGTCAACGCCCGCACCCTGGCCCGCAGGGCGATCCCCGTCACGGCCGAGACGCCGCTCGCCGAGGCGCTGCGCCGGGCCTCGGAGGAGCACGCCGGCGCGCTCGTCGTGGTCGACCACGACGGCCGCCCGCTCGCCATCGTCAACGAGTCGGCCGTGCAGGCGACGCCCGAGCACCGGCGCCCCTGGGTGAACGTCGGCTCCATGGCCAAGTCCCTGGAGCCGTCCCTGGTCCTCGCCGCCGACCTGGTGGGTGAGCCGCTCATCGAAGCCATGCGCGAAACCCCCGCGGGCGAGTACCTCCTCGTCGAGCGGGGCGGCGAGATCTACGGCGTGCTGTCCACCGCCGACGTCAACCGGGTCTTCACCGGCGTCTGATTTGTCCCACTCGAATAAGCGGCCGGCCACGACTAGTGTCTTTCCCGGTGATCTAGCCGGCCCTGCGATTCGAAGGCACGACGTCTGGCCCGATAGTGTGCTGTTTGGCCAAACTTGCACAGTTGACGGGTCCACCGCGTCCCACGGTTCACCGAATCGAGACGCGACGCGGCCCCGTTGCCTGGGTATGCGTATGGCTGGTGGCCAGCACGGTGATGCGCGCACCACGGCATCGCCTGCTTCCGGGAAGGACAGTTGAGTGACCGAGCGCAGCACGGTCATGTGGGAGGACTCATGACGGACCAGGGCTTCGGGACGGTGCGGCCGCTTCCCGGCAACGGGCTCGTCGCGTACGAGAGCGGCCTGCTCCTGGTGTGCGACGTCGACGAGGACTCCGGCACCCGCCTGATCGACGCGCTGCGCCAGACGGCCGCATCCGGGGGCGACGGCAGGGCGCTCGCGCGGCGCGCCGCCCAGGTGCTCGCCGCCACCATGACCAGCGACCCCGGCACCTGCGCGGTCGCCGGCCGCGTCGGCGACGGCGTGGCCGTCCTGGTCAGCGGCGCCGCCTCCGCCCACGTCACCGGCCCGGCCGGCGAGACGCGCCTGTCCGGCAGCGACTCGCTCACCTGGGCCGACCGGCTCATCGGCGGCCCCGTCGAACGCGTCGAGCTGGTCCTGCCCGGCGCCGGCCGCCCCCACCCCGCCGTCCGCTTCGAGAGCGGCGTCGTCCACGGCGGCGGCATCGTCGGCGAGCTCACCGCCCAGAGCCCGGCTCCCTCCAGGCCGCTCACCAGCGAGATGCCCAACACGGCGCTCCACTTCGAGCCCGACCTGATGCCGCGCCAGGAGCCGCCCGCGCCCGCCCAGGCGCCGCCCTACCCCATGTCGGGCACCGACCAGCCGCCGCCGCTCCCTCCCCAGCCGCCCTCCGGCCCGCAGCCGCAGCCCCACTCCCAGCCGCAGATGGGGCCGCCGGTCATCGACCAGCCGCCCGCCAGGCCCGAGCCGGCGCCGTTCCCCTCCTACGACGAGCCCGCGCCCGCCGCGCCGTCCTCCGGCAACGGCACCATGCCGGAGTACGAGCAGCAGCCCGCCCCCATGGGCCCGCCCCCGCAGGACCACTACGACCCCGGCCCGCCCCTCATGGGCCCGCCCCAGGACCTGCAGCCGCCGATGGGCCCGCCCCACGACCTTCACCCGCCCATGGGCCCGCCGTCGCAGGAGCAGCAGGCCGCGCCCGTCCAGGAGCAGGACCACGGCGACCGGCCGCTCGTCTACGGCGTCGACTGCAAGAACGACCACTTCAACGACCCGCGCGCGCCCTACTGCGCGGTGTGCGGCATCGCGCTCGTGCAGCGCGCGCTCGTCCCCTACAAGGGCCCGCGCCCCGCGCTGGGCGTACTCGTCCTCGACGACGGCACCGCCCTGCCGCTGGAGACCGACTACCTGCTGGGCCGCGATCCCGAGCGGGCGCCCGAGGTCGCCGGCGGCAGCGCCCGCCCGGCCAAGGTGACCAGCCCCGACGGATCGGTCTCCCGCCGCCACCTGCGCGTGGCGCTCGACGGCTGGGACGTCAACCTGGTCGACCTCGGCTCGGTCAACGGCACCCAGATCCAGCCGCCCGGCGACCCCAACTTCTACGACATCCCGCCCAACGAGCCCGTCACCATCGCCCCCGGCACCACCGTCCGCGTCGGCGTCTCCCGCACCCTCCGCTTCGAACCCCACCGCGGCTGACACCCCACGCCCCGCGCCTTCCCCGAAGGCGCGGGCATCATCGACGCCCAGCCCCTCTCAGGCTGGACCACGTCGACGTCCTCCCCGTACACAACCCCTTCACCGTACGGACCTAGTCACCGTACGGACGCAGACCGCGAATAGCCTCAGCCTCCCGCCCGACCCTCGCCGTCCCCATCGGCCCTGGGGTCCCACCGGACTTGGCGCCCCGTACGACGGTGTGTACGGCCCTCACGCCCCGTACACACCGTTGGCTGACGAGCCGCAGATCGCCGGGATCGGGCCGACCGCTCCCGCCGCGACTTGCCCTTCAAGCCCCAACCAGCCCTATCGCCCTGCGGTCTCAGCCTCTCGAACGAACCTCTCCGTCCTAGTCCGCCCTTGTGTCCCACTCTTGCGGCCCGTACACGCCGTGCTGACGGGCAGCTGGTCGCCGGGATCGGGCCGACAGCCTTCGCCCCGACTGCCCCTTGAGTCCCAAGCGGCCCTATCGCCTTAGTGGGCTCACCACCCCGAACCGGCCCCTGCCCCAAAGGGCTTTGCCGCCGTAGTCGTCCTGCCGCAAGGAGTCCTGGCGCGCAATCGACCCTCCGATCCACCAGGCGCCGCACTAGTCCTGCCCTGAGGGCCCTTGGCGCCGCAATCGGCCCTCCGGCCCCAGGCGGGTCCTCATGCCGTAAGCGGCCCTTCGGCCCAAAACGGTCCTTACGCCGCAGCCGGCCCTGGATCCGAATCTGGCCCTTCCGCTTCCTCTCGTGTGGTGCCGCTGCGCTCGGTGCGTGCCGTGCCGCAGGCTCCGTGCCGCGCCCTCTTTATCCGCCTGACAGCGCACGGGGGAGTCGGATGTTCCCGCCGACGCGGGGGTGCCGGTCTCCCGCGGTGGTTCCCACCAACTGCCTGTCCGGGGAGGGCCCGGGTCCGTACGGTGCGTTTGCCACCCCTCGGCCTAGGGGCCCTTGCCGCCGCACTCGTCCTGCCCCAAGGGGCCTCTCTCGCCGCAATCGGCCCTCCGACCCAAACGGCCCTCATGCCGCAGCCGGCCCTGGGTCCGAATCCAGCCCTTTCCGCTTCCTCTCGTACGGTGCGATGCGCTCCGTGCCGTGCATATGCGTGCCGTGCCATGCCGTGCCATAGGCTCCGTGCTGAGCCTTTTCTCTATCCACCTGTCATCGCACGGGGGAGGCGGATGTTCCCGCCGACGCTGGGGACTTCCGGGGTGCCGGTCTTCCCGCGTATTCAATTGCCTGTCTGCAAAGGGCGCGAGTCCGTACGGGGAGCCGTTCCCCCACGTTGGCAGGACGGGCGGGGGCGCTCGGGCGGCTGCGACTAGGGCCGGTGTTCCGTCCGAAGCTGGATGCGTACGGGGGATTCCGCTGGGTGACGCCAGACCCCGTACGGTCAGCGGGGGTCAGGCCGGGAGGAGAGGCGGCGGGGGGCCGGGAGGCAGGGTTTGGGGGAGAGAGGGAGGGACTGGACGCCACGGAGCAGGCGCGCCGCGGCCTCCAGCCCGTTGGACGCCTCCAGCGCCCGCCCGGCCGCGATCGCGAAGCGGCCGAGGAGGTGCTCGTCGCGGTCGTCGAAGGCGCGCCCCGCCGCCCACAGGAACGCGTGGTCGCAGGTGACCGTGGCCAGCGGCGTCGCCAGGAACCCCGGTGTCCCCACCGACCTGTCGCAGGCCAGCAGCACCGGCCCGCGCGACACCGCCAGCTCCTTCAGCACCCCGCACTCCGCGAGCCAGAGCCGGACCCGCAGCGGGTCTCCCGGCGGCACGTGGGTGACCACGGCACACGCCTCCTCCCGGAGCGGGTCCACCCGCACGAAACCGGCATAACCCACCCGGACGACGGCGGCGGCGGCCCGGGCCAGGCTGTCCATCAGCCGGGACGACTCCAGGCAGGTGAAGGAGGAGACCAGCTCACGCATGGCGACTTCGGCACGGTCGAGCGGCATCGCGGCACTCCCTCGACAGGGTCGCGCAGCCCGATCACGCGACACTCAGGGGCGGTGACCCGGAGTATCACCCCGCACGGCCCCCTTGGCCATACCTCAAGAGGAAATCTGTCTTCCCGGGCGCAGCCGCAGCCACGAGACCTCGTCCGTACGGCTCCCGTCAGGCTGCGGGAAGAACTCCGGCCGCACCCCCTCACGCACGAACCCGGCACGT
The DNA here is from genome assembly GCF_039540635.1 of Nonomuraea ferruginea. Lineage (NCBI taxonomy): Bacteria > Bacillati > Actinomycetota > Actinomycetes > Streptosporangiales > Streptosporangiaceae > Nonomuraea > Nonomuraea ferruginea. The sequence continues at coordinate 218,631 of NZ_BAABFD010000015.1, forward strand.
TCGAGCACCGCCTGCGACTCCAGGTTGGCCGCGTCGGTCCCGGCCACCAGCCGGTGCAGCGACGTGTGCGCGAACGCCCAGTCGGACAGCAGCCGCACCGCCCGCGTCATCAGCCCTCTGCCGCGGAACTCCGGCAGCAGCGAGTAGCCGATCATGCCCTGGCCGAACGCCGGCATGCTGTGCAGGAGCTGGATGTGACCGGCGAACGCCCCGCTGACGGCGTCCCTGACCGCCAGCTCGATCCGCTGCCCCGACAGCCACAGGTAGCCCGTGGCCCGGCAGCGCCGCTCGTCCTCCTCCAGCGAACCGCCCGGCCCCATGTTGTATTTGGACACGCTCGGGTCGCCCAGCATCCGGTGGAAGTCGGCGGCGTCCTCCACCACCATCCGCGTCAGCCGCACCACCCCGTCGCCCAGCTCGCCGCCCTCGAAGAACGGCAGCGCCTGCTCAACCGGCTCGCCGCCGTCGCGGGCGATCCGGGCGAACGACACCAGGTCCACCCGCCGGCCGTCGCGCAGCGCCTTCGCGTCGCGCCGCCGTCCCTCCTCGGTGAACCCGGCGCGGTAGGCGGCCCGCAGGGACGGGAGGTTCTCCACCTCGGTCTCCAGCTCGACCCGCTCCACCCCGTGGTCGAGCAGCCACTCCGTCAGCCCGCGCGCCACCGCCCCGGCCACGCCCCGCCCCCGCGCCCACGGCGCCACCACGAGCTCCACCGTCGCCGACCCGTACGGGGTGAGCGGCGTCACCCCCGCCGAGCCGACGTAACGCCCCTCCTCGGTGATCGAGAACTCCGCTCCGCCCGACTCCCACACGGTCTTGGCCCGGCGCACGTGCTCGTGCGCGTCCTCCATCGTGTACGGGGACGAGATCAGCGGCAGATAGCGGGCCGTCAGCGGATCGTCGCAGGTGGCACGTATCGCCGCCACGTCCTCGTCCACCGGGGCGCGCAGCACCAGGGGGCCGACGGCGATCACTTCACGCGGGAGCATCCCTCATAGATATCGCGCGTCAGGAGCCCGCCGAAAGCCCTATAACCTTGCCGCCATGGGTTTCCGCAGGCATGGGCCGTTCCGGCCCGGGGATCAGGTGCAGCTCACCGACCCCAAGAACAAGCGCCACACCATCACGCTCAAGGAGGACGGCGTCTTCCACACCCACAAGGGCGCCATCCCGCACAGTGAGCTGATCGGGCAGCCCGAGGGCTCCGTGGTGCGCTCCTCCGGCGGCACCCAGTATCTCGCCTTCCGCCACCTGCTGCAGGACTACACGCTCGCCATGCCGCGCGGCGCCGCCGTCATCTACCCCAAGGACGCCTCCATGATCGTCGGCATGGCCGACGTCTTCCCGGGCGCGCGGGTGGTCGAGGCGGGCGTCGGCTCCGGCGCCCTGACCTGCTTCCTGCTGCGCGCGGTCGGCCCGGAAGGGCACGTGACCTCGTACGAGCGCCGCCAGGAGTTCGCCGACGTGGCCGCCAAGAACGTGGAGAAGTTCTACGGCGGCCCGATGGACGACAACTGGCGGCTCGTCGTCGGCGACCTCGTCTCGTCCATCGACGAGTCCGACGTCGACCGGGTGATCCTGGACATGCTCGCCCCCTGGGAGTGCGTCGACGCCGCCGCCAAGGCGCTCACCCCCGGAGGCGTCATCTGCTGTTACGTGGCCACCACCACCCAGATGTCCAAGACGGTCGAGGCCATTCGCGATCACGGGAGTTTCACCGAGCCCCACGCGTGGGAGACCCTGGTTCGCGACTGGCATGTCGAAGGACTCGCCGTGCGGCCCGATCACCGGATGATCGGCCACACCGGGTTCCTCGTCTCCGCCAGGCGCATGGCCGACGGCGTGACCCCGCCGCCGCGCCGCCGGAGACCGAAGGGAACCACCGAAGAACTATGACAATTTGGCCACGAGGCTGCGCCGATGCGTGACACGGGAACAGATCACCGTGTTCATATGCTGGGAGTATTAAACACCCCATTGGGGATTATTCACCGAATACAGATAGTCACTGTACGAACACTGCCCGGCCAGGTTACGGAGGGGCCCGAGATAGGTAAGGTCCTTAGTAGTCGCCCTCGACTGGGAAGGAGGTGACGGGGCGTGGCAGCTCGCGATGATGCTGAGGCTCGAGCCGCGCAGCGCGAACGGGAGGTCGCTGATCTTTCAACACAGGTCTCCTTCCTCCAAGAGGAGATCACCGCGCTGAGGCGGAAGCTGGCCGAGTCACCCCGTCAGGCCAGGGTCCTCGAAGAGCGTCTCCATGAGGCACAGGCGAACCTCGCGGCCGTTACCGGCCAGAACGAACGCCTGGTGGCAACCCTCAAGGAGGCCCGGGACCAGATCGTCGCACTCAAGGAGGAGGTCGACCGGCTGGCGCAGCCGCCATCCGGCTTCGGCACCTTCCTGGAGGCCAGAGACGACGGGACGATCGAGGTGTTCACCGGCGGCCGCAAGCTGCGGGTGAACGTCAGCCCGTCCGTCGACGTCGACTCGCTCAAGCGTGGCCAGGAGGTCATGCTCAACGAGGCGCTCAACGTGGTCGAGGCGCTCGGCTACGAAGAGGTCGGCGAGATCGTGATGCTCAAGGAGCTCCTCGACGAGGGCAAGCGCGCCCTGGTCATCTCACACGCCGACGAGGAGCGCGTCGTCCGCCTGGCCGACTCGCTGCTCGGCCAGCCCATCAGGGCCGGCGACTCGCTCCTGCTCGAAGCCCGCTCCGGCTACGTGTACGAGCGCATCCCGAAGTCCGAAGTCGAAGAGCTCGTCCTGGAAGAAGTGCCCGACATCTCCTACCACGAGATCGGCGGCCTCTCCCGGCAGATCGAGCAGATCAGGGACGCCATCGAGCTGCCCTACCTGCACTCCGACCTGTTCCGCGAGCACCAGCTCCGTCCGCCCAAAGGCGTGCTGCTCTACGGCCCGCCCGGTTGCGGCAAGACGCTCATCGCCAAGGCCGTCGCCAACTCCCTGGCCAAGCAGGTGGCCGAGCGCACCGGCCAGGAAGGCAAGAGCTTCTTCCTCAACATCAAGGGTCCGGAGCTGCTCAACAAGTACGTCGGCGAGACCGAGCGGCACATCCGCCTGGTCTTCCAGCGCGCCCGTGAGAAGGCCTCCGAGGGCACCCCGGTGATCGTGTTCTTCGACGAGATGGACTCGATCTTCCGCACCCGCGGGTCCGGCGTGTCGTCCGACGTCGAGAACACCATCGTGCCCCAGCTGCTTTCGGAGATCGACGGAGTCGAGGGCCTGGAGAACGTCATCGTCATCGGCGCCTCCAACCGCGAGGACATGATCGACCCGGCGATCCTGCGGCCCGGCCGCCTGGACGTCAAGATCAAGATCGAGCGGCCGGACGCCGAGGCGGCCAAGGACATCTTCTCCAAGTACCTGGTCACCGACCTCCCGCTCCACCCCGACGACCTGACCGAGCACGGCGGCTCCCGAGAAGCCACCATCCAGGGCATGATCCAGAGCGTCGTCGAGCGCATGTACACCGAGAGCGAAGAGAACCGCTTCCTCGAGGTCACCTACGCCAACGGCGACAAGGAAGTGCTCTACTTCAAGGACTTCAACTCCGGCGCGATGATCCAGAACATCGTCGACCGGGGCAAGAAGATGGCCATCAAGCAGTTCCTGGAGACCAAGCAGAAGGGCCTGCGGGTGCAACACCTCCTCACGGCCTGCGTGGACGAGTTCTCCGAGAACGAGGACCTGCCCAACACCACCAACCCCGACGACTGGGCCCGCATCTCCGGCAAGAAGGGCGAGCGGATCGTCTACATCCGCACGCTCGTCTCCGGCAAGCAGGGCGCCGAGGCCGGCCGTTCGATCGACACGGTCGCCAACACCGGTCAGTACCTCTAGATCACGACCAGGAGCCGCCGCCGCGTCGAAACGCCGGTCGGCGGCTCCTGTCGTGGGCTAGCCCCTCTCCGGACCGGCGGGCCAGGGGAGCGTACGGGACGCCGCGGTGATGAGGGCGCCCGCCTGGCGGACGGCCCGCACGAGGCCGTGGTCGGAGCCCGGCGGGCCGGATGCCAGGACCGCATAGGCGACAGGGCCCAGGATGCCCACATCGGCGCGGACGCCGTCGTCGGTGCCCGTCTTGTTGGCCAGCCGGCCGCCCTCCGGGTCATGCCCCATGAAGGCGGGCACCAGGCCGTGGTCGGTGTTGGCCAGCATCCACCCGCGCATCAGCACCTGCCACCCCTCCGGGCCGGACAGCAGCGCCGCCAGGCCCGCCAGCTCACCGGCGGTGCCCAGGGCGAAGGCCGGCGGATGCTCGGGGCCGCGAGGCTCACGGATCCGGTCCAGCAGGCGAGTGTGGGTCAGCCCGAGCGCCGCGGCGGCGGCGTTCACCCGGTCCAGGCCGATGCGGCGCAGCAGCGCGTTCGTCGCGGTGTTGTCGCTCACCGACGCCGTGAGCAGGGCCAGGTCGCCGACCGTCCACGTCCGCGCGGACAGTCCGGGCAGCAGCCCCGACCCGCCGCAGTAGTCGTCGTCATGCAGGGACACTGGCTCGTCCGGGTCCAGGACGCCACCGTCGATGCCCATCGCCACCTCGGCCAGCAGCAGCACCTTGCCCACACTGGCCAGCGGCAGCTCCACGTCCTCACGCCAGGCCAGCGCCGAGAGCCCCGCGTCCACCCGGCTCCCCGGCCCCATGCCGGAGACCCCGGCGTGCACCCTGCCTGAAACGGAGAGTTCGGCCTGAGCCGACGACGCGAGAGAGGGGCCGGTGCGGGCCGCACCTACGGCGGTGGAACCGGTGTGTGCTGAGCCTGCGGGGGAGAGGCCGGGGTGTGCTGAGCCCGTGACGAAGGGGTCGGCGTGGGCTGAGGCCGCGGCGGAGAGGTCGGTGTGTGCTGGGGTTGTGAAGGTGGGGGCGGTTCGTCCTGGGCTGGGGGGCGATCCGGGGGGCGGGAGCGTGGTGATGGCGCGGACGGAGACGGCGAGCGTGCCGGGGCAGGCGGCCGCTATGCGCTCCAGGGCCGTGGCGAGCGCGGTGGTGTCGCCGCGCGCCGCGGCCGCCACGGTGAGATCGGCGCCGTCCGCTGCCTCCACGGCGGAGGCGGCCGTCCGGAGAACCTCGGCGGCCTCCTCCCACGATGGGACGGGCGTGCGGACGGGGTGGTCGGGTGGAGTCATGGTGCTGAGCCTTCCGGGTCGGGCGGGGTGACCACATTGTCCCGGACGGCCACCTCACCGGCCGTCACCACCAGGCGCGGGCCCGCAGCAGGTGGCGCCGTCCGCCACCCCGGTGACGGCCATGCGAAACCACCTGGTCCACCGCGATGGCGGCGACAGCGGATCTCCGGAACTGCGCGCCGAAGGCATGGAGTCCGTACGGGCGATCAGTGACGGGGTGCCCGGCTGGGAGAACACGGCGGGCCACGGCGGCCGAGCCGCGTGCACGCCGCCGGACCCCGGCGCGAAGGCCGCACGATCACGTCTCAGCGGACCTGGCGGGCTCAGAGCGCAGGGTGACCAGGTACGCGCCTGACCCCGGCGATCGCGACCGCTTACCGCGACTTGGGCTAAGAAAACATCTCTGTGACGGATGTGAAAGGAGGGAACCGGAATGATCACTGGGGCGTCCAAGTCCCCATGCACCAACAGAACCGGCCGAAGCATGCTCGTGGGGACGGCCGGTTGGCCGAGCTCGACCTCCTGCGCTTCATCGCCGCCCTGGCCGTGCTGGCCTTCCACTACCTCGTGGCCTACGCGTCCGTCTGGGGCGACCGGCCCGCCGAGTTGTTCCCCGCCCTCGCCCCCATCGCCGGGTTAGGCATCCTCGGCGTCGAGCTGTTCTTCATCATCAGCGGTTTCGTCATCCTCATGACCATCTGGGGGCGCGGCCTCGGCTCGTTCGCCCGCTCCCGCCTCGTCAGGCTCTACCCCGCCTACTGGCTCAGCCTCCTCGCCGTCGCCGGCGTCTACGGCCTCACCAGCACCAAGGCGCTCGACCCCAAGCTCTCCACCGGCGAGTATCTGGTCAACGCCACCATGTTCCAGCGGCTGTTCAAGATCGGCGACGCCTCCGGCGTCTACTGGTCGCTCTGGGCCGAGCTCCGCTTCTACCTGCTCATCACCATCCTGGTCGTGGCCGGTGTCACCTACGGCCGGGTGCTCGTCTTCTGCGGCGTCTGGCTCGTCGCCGCGCTCGGCGCCGAACTCCTCGGCAACCCGGTGCTCAACGAGATCCTCATGCCCCGGTACGCGCCCTACTTCGTGGCGGGCATGGCCCTCTACCTCATCCACAAGCAGGGCAGCGCCTGGCTGCCCTGGATCTACGTCGCGGCCTCGTACGGCATGTCCCTGCACGCGGCGCTGGAACGCGTGCACGGCCGGATCGAGCTCGCGGGTTTCAAGAACATGCCCGTCACCGACGTCAGCGTCGTCATCACCATGACGCTGATCTACCTGGTCATGGCGCTCGTCGCCCTCGGCCTGCTGCGCCTGCGCGCCCGTCCCGCGCTCACCGCGCTCGGCGCGACCACGTACCCGCTCTATCTGTTCCACTCCGTGATCGCCGCCGCGCTCGTGCCGCTCCTCGTCGGCGACCTGCCGCCGTGGGCCACCGCGGTCATCACCACCGTCGTGGCCATCGTCGTGTCGTACGCGGTCTACGCGTTCGCCGAACGTCCCATCCAGCGCATACTCAAGCCCCGCCGGGCATCCGTGAGCACGGCCGCGCCCGTGGTAGAGGTGGAAAAGACGTCGGTGCCATAACTCTGTGACCCTGGGGCACTGTGAAGGGCATAGGCTCGGGCATATAAACGGCGGATAGACAGATCCGGACGAACAGAGGGTGCGCATGACGGTGCGTCGGGTGATGGGCATCGAGACCGAGTACGGCATCTCCGTACCCGGTCAGCCAGGCGCCAACGCGATGGTGACCTCCTCGCAGGTGGTCAACGCGTACCTGGCCGCCTCCGCGGCCAAGGCGCGCAGGGCGCGGTGGGACTTCGAGGAGGAGAACCCGCTGCGCGACGCCAGAGGGTTCGACCTCGCCAGAGAGGTCGCCGACCCCAGCCAGCTGACCGACGAGGACCTCGGCCTCGCCAACGTCATCCTCACCAACGGGGCCAGGCTCTACGTCGACCACGCGCACCCTGAATACTCGACGCCGGAGTGCACCAACCCACGCGCCGCCGTCATCTGGGACAAGGCCGGCGAACGCGTCATGTACGACGCCGCGCAGCGGGCCGGCGCCATCCCCTCCAACGCCCCCATCCAGCTCTACAAGAACAACACCGACGCCAAGGGCGCCAGCTACGGCTGCCATGAGAACTACCTCATGCGGCGGGCGACGCCGTTCGCCGACATCGTCCGCCACCTGACCCCGTTCTTCGTCTCCCGGCAGGTCGTGGTCGGCGCCGGCAAGGTCGGCATCGGCCAGGACTCACGCGGCGAAGGCTTCCAGATCAGCCAGCGGGCCGACTTCTTCGAGGTCGAGGTGGGCCTGGAGACCACGCTCAAGCGGCCGATCATCAACACGCGCGACGAGCCGCACGCCGACCCGGAGAAGTACCGGCGGCTGCACGTCATCATCGGCGACGCCAACATGTCGGAGATTTCCACTTACCTGAAGCTGGGCTCGACCGCGCTCGTCCTCGCCATGATCGAAGACGGCTTCCTCACCCGCGACCTCACCGTCGAGAACCCCGTCCAGGCCCTGCGCGCCGTCTCCCACGACCCGTCCTGCCGCTACGAGATCGCCATGCGCGACGGCCGCAAGCTCACCGCCGTCCAGCTGCAGATGGAGTACCTCGAACAGGCGCGCAAGTACGTCGAGGAACGCGAGACCGCGCAGGACGAGATGAACAAGGACATCCTCGACCGCTGGGAGTCCGTGCTCACCCGCCTCGCCGAAGACCCCATGCAGCTGTCCAGGGAGCTCGACTGGGTCGCCAAACTCGAGCTCCTCGAGGGCTACCGCAGCCGCGACGGCCTGGCCTGGTCGCACCCCCGGCTCCAGCTCGTCGACCTGCAATACTCCGACATCCGGCCCGACCGGGGCCTCTACAACCGGCTCGTCGCCCGCGGCCGCATCCAACGGCTGATCACCGAGGACGAGGTCCAGCGGGCCGTCGAGCATCCGCCCAGCGACACCCGCGCCTACTTCCGCGGCCGCTGCCTGCGGCAGTACAGCGAGGCCGTCGCCGCCGCCTCCTGGGACTCCGTCATCTTCGACATCCCGGGCAGGGAGTCCCTCCAGCGCGTCCCCACCCTGGAGCCCCTGCGCGGCACCAAGGCCCACGTCGGAGAGCTCTTCGACCGCTGCCGCACCGCGGCCGACCTCGTCGCCGCCCTCACCGGCGGTGAGTAGCGGGGCGTCGGGCTACACCAGCCCGACGCCCAGCGTCAGCGTCCCCGCCGCGAGCGACGCGCCGCCCAGGAACGTCAGGTAGATCAGCTTGTTCGGCTTGGTGTCGCCGGGCCGCACCACCGACAGGAAGAACCCCAGCGGCATCAGGATCGGCGCCGCCACGATCGACAGGCGCACCAGCCCCTTCACCGGGTCCGACAGCGCCGCCTGGTCCACGTACAGCATCGCCACCAGGCTGAAGAGCACCAGCACGCCCGCATGCGCGTGCCCGGCCCGCCACAGACCGCGCCGCACCGGGTTGTCGAGATAGCCGGGAACGTTCCGCATCAGGAACCGCAGCAGCGTCACACCGCCGAAGGCGATGGTCGGCACCGTGATGAGCAGCACGCCTGCCGTGCTGAGTGAAGCGGGGGACATCTCAGAACCTCCTGTGTCATCGAGGGTCCCAGTATTAGATAGCAGCGCTATCCAGTCAAGCGGGTAAGGTCAGGGGACGATCGGCGCGAAATGTCGGGCCGTTCGGGGAAGATATGGACTGAGAGGCAGTCCCCCGCACATGGAGGTAGGGCATGGCTACGAAGGACACCGGCGGGCAGAAGCAGACCGGCCGGCGCGAGTCCGAGATCGAGGAGACCGAGGCCTCCGCGGCGCCGGACGTCCAGGAGCGCCAGGAGAAGCTCACGGACGACGTCGACGCGATTCTGGACGAGATCGACGAGGTCCTCGAAGAGAACGCGGAGGAATTCGTGCGGAGCTACGTCCAGAAGGGCGGAGAGTAGGCCCAGGCGGACATCGACAAGGAGTGCGAACGGGTGGAACCACCGGAAGGATGTAAGCGCTGCTCCGACTGCGGAGAGGCCCCGGGCCTCTCCGCAGTCGGGCTGAACGAACGCGTGCCCGACGGGCGGGCGCGCCACCCCAAAGTCTGCTTCCGGAAACGGTCCACCCAGAGCTGTCGCGAGCGCAGCGGGCCTGCTGCCCGCCTCGCCCTACCGAAGCGATGCGCGAGATCAAGGATCATGACAGCCGGCACGACCACCTGCTGAAACACCGCTACGGCAACCCGAGCGCACGCTCCGCCGTCGACCACTGCCACCGGACGGGCCGGGTCCGGGGCAGTCGGGGTGCCGGGTCCGGCCCCGGCTGAGGAGACGGCGAGGCCGGCGTTCTACGGGGACGCGGTGCGGGTCCGGGCGGGCATCTGGTAGGCGGCGCCGACGCCGAGGAGGCGTACGGGGCGGCTCAGGTCGAAGCGGGCGAGGGCGTCGAGGGCGGCGCCGGTGACGGTCCCGGGGTCCGTGGTGGGGGAGGGGAGCGTCGTCTGGCGGGTCCGGGTGAGGAACGGGGCGAAACGGACCTTGACGGTGACGCGGATGATGGCGCGGCCCGCTCCGGCGGCGTCGGCGGTGACCTGGCGGGCGAGTCCGGAGATTTGGGCGGCGATCTCGGCGGGGTCGGTGAGGTCCTCCCGGTAGGTGGTCTCGCGGCTGTGGCCACGCGGGATCCACGGGGTGGTGACGACCTCGGCCTCGCCCTTGCCGAGGGCGAGATAGCGCAGCCAGGGGCCGTTCGTGGGGCCGAAGCGGCCGGCGAGGCCCGCGGGATCGGCGGCGGCCAGCTCGGCGACGGTGCGCAGGCCGAGCTCGGCGAGTTTCCCGGCGGTCTTGGCGCCGATGCCCCACAGGGCGTCCGTGGGCCGGTGGTTCATCTGCTCGGCCCAGGTGTCGCCGGTGAGGCGGTGCACTCCGGCGGGTTTGGCGAAGCCGGAGGCGAGTTTGGCCTGGTGCTTGTTGTCGCCGATGCCGACGGAGCACGAAAGCTCGGTGCGTTCGCGTACGGCTCGCTGGATGTCGCGGGCGAGGGCTTCCGGGTCGTCGGTGCGGACGCCTAGGAAGGCCTCGTCCCAGCCCCAGACCTCGACGTCGGCGGGGAAGTCGCGCAGGACGGCCATGACGCGGGCGGAGGCGGCCTCGTAGGCGGGCGGGTCGCTGGGCAGGAAGACGGCGTCGGGGCAGCGGCGCAGCGCGGTGCGCAGGGGCGTGCCGGAGTGGACTCCGCGGGCGCGGGCCTCGTAGGTGGCGGTCGCGGCGACCGTCCGGGGCCGGGTGGGGTCGCCGTCGCCGCCCACGACCACGGGCCGGCCGCGCAGCTCGGGGTGGCGCAGCAACTCGACGGCGGCGATGAACTGGTCGAGGTCGACGTGCAGGACCCAGGTCCTCATGGGTCCAGTATCGGCGGGTCAGCCGCTGACGTTGGCGGCGCCCCCGGCGAGTTCTTCCAGTTTCGCCTGGTAGGCGGCGGCGGCCTCGTCGGCGCTCCGGCCGGAGACGATGTCGGCGGTGGCCTCCTGCAGCGCGACCGACACCTGCGGGTAGACGGCGAGGCCGGGCCGGTAGGCGGTGATGGGCAGCACCTCGTCGGCGATGTACCCGAGCATCGGGTCCCCGGCGAGCACCTCGTCGTTGACGTCGGTGCGGGAGCTGATGCGCACCTGGCCGGCGAGCTGCGACTCGGTGGCGGCCGCGGAGTGCATGAACGCGAGCAGTTCCCAGGCGAGCCGCGGGTCGGCGGAGCGGGGGTTGAGCACGCGGACGGCGCCGCCCGACATGCTGGCGTGGTCCTGGCCGCGGATGCCGGCGCCGGGCTCCTTGGCGGGGATCCTCGCGTAGCCGACGACCTGGTCGCGGTCCTTCATGGGGGCGACGCCGGCGTTGGGCTCGATGACGGAACGCCAGAAGTAGTCGCCTTCGAGCAGGATGGCGATCTTGCCGTCGGCGAACTGGGTGAAGGACTTGTCGCGGCCCTTGGCCTCCTGCTGCAGCTTGGGGTCGCCGAGGCCGCTGCCGCCGTAGATCCGCTCGTAGAAGCCGAGCACGTCCTTCATCGCCTGGGAGGCGCCGGTCCACTTGCCCTGGCTGTAGATCTCGGCGCCCGCGCCGGCGAGCAGGGGGAGGACGCCCTGCATGGTGGTGGCCTCGCCCATGGCGGTGCCGGCGTTGATCTGGATGGGCGTGGGCACGCCCGCCGCCTTCAGCTTCTCGCCGGCGTCGATGATGTCCTGCCAGCTCGCGGGCTGCCAGTCGGCGGGCAGGCCGGCCTTGCCGAACAGGGTCTTGTTGTAGAACAGGACGCGGCCGTCGGTGCCCTGCGGCAGCCCGTACTTCTTGCCGTCGAAGATGCCCAGCCCCTGCACCGCCTGCGGGATCTGGGACCAGCCCTCCCAGGAGTCGACCGCGGCCCCGCCGACCTCGGCGAGCGGCTTGATGTAGCCGGCCTGGGCGAACTCGCCGACCCAGATGCCGTCGACGTCGATGACGTCCGCCCCGGCGCCGGACTTGAGGTCCAGGGCGAGCTTCGTCTTGTACTGCTCGTCGTCGACGCCGCTGGGCTGGAAGAGCACCTTGACGTTCTGGTGGGTCTTCTCGAACTCGGGGATGACCCAGTTCTTGATCCAGTCGGCGGATTCCGAGTTCTTGCCGCCGGAGATCGAGTTGGCGGCGATGGTGAGGGTGACGGTGCCGCCCTCGGCGGGGGCGCCGGTGCCGCAGGAGGCGAGCGCCAGGCCGGCGACGGCGATGAGCACGGGCAGGCGGGGCATGCGCATGGCGTCCTCCTGTTCAGGACGTGCGGACATACCGACAATCGCACGGGCGATGCGGGGCGTAAAGAAACGATCTGATGAACGGTTCGCCCTGAGCTGATCGTGGGAAGTGCAGACAGCGACGCAACAACAGTAGGGTCGGCACAGGAACACTGAATGTTGGGAGGGAGTCGCGTGGCGAAGAGGGATCTGCCCACCGGCTTGGTGAGCCAGCTTTTCCAGAACACCGGAAGTTCCTCGTTCACCGATTTCGTGAGCGCGTACGCGCCGGAGTTGCTGCCCCGCAGAGACGAGGTGCTGGCTACGCCGATCGGCGACCAGGTTCCGCACGCGACCACGATCGTGGCGGCGACGTTCGCCGGCGGGGTGATAATGGCCGGCGACCGGCGCGCCACGTCCGGCAACATCATTTCCCAGCGCGACGTGGAGAAGGTCTTCCGGACCGACGACTACTCGTGCATGGGCATCGCCGGCACGGCCTCGACCGGCATCGAGATGGCCCGGCTCTACCGCGTGGAGCTGGAGCACTACGAGAAGCTCGAAGGCCGCACGATGTCGGTGAAGGGCAAGGCCAACCGGCTGGCCACGATGATCCGCGGCAACCTGGCGATGGCGATGCAGGGGCTGGTGGTGGTGCCGCTGTTCGCCGCCTACGACCCCGACCGCGACGAGGGGCGGATCTTCAGTTACGACGTGGCGGGCGGTCCTTACGAGCGGGAGCGGTTCGACGCGATCGGCTCCGGTTCGATCTTCGCGCGCGGCGCGCTCAAGAAGCTCTACCGCGAGGGGGCGCCGGCCGACGACATCACGATGGTGCTCATCCAGGCTCTGTACGACGCCGCCGACGACGACTCGGCGACCGGCGGGCCCGACATGACGCGGAAGATCTTCCCCATCGTGTCGCTGATCGACGCCGACGGTTTCCGCCGGCTGACCGATGAGCAGGTGTCCGGCTACGTGCGGCAGATGCTCGACGAGCGCCTGATCTCCCCCGACGGCCCCATCGCCCCGCTGCGCTAGAAAGGACCCTCAGTCGTGTCCATGCCTTTCGGATATGCGTCCCCTGAGCAGATCATGCGGGACAAGGCGGACTACGCGCGCAAGGGCATCGCGCGGGGCCGTTCCGTGGTCGTGCTGCAGTACGTCGACGGCATCCTGTTCGTGGCGCCCAACCCGTCACGCGCCCTCCACAAGATCAGCGAGATCTACGACCGCATCGGGTTCGCCGCCGTCGGCCGCTACAACGAGTTCGAGGAGCTGCGGCTGGGCGGCATCCGCTACGCCGACATCAACGGCTACTCCTACGACCGCTCCGACGTGACCGGCCGCGGCCTGGCCAACCTGTACGCCTCCAACCTCGGCCGCATCTTCACCGAGTCGATCAAGTCGCTGGAGGTGGAGGTCGTGGTCGCCGAGGTGGGCGACGGGCCCGAGGGCGACGCGATCTACCGGCTGACGTTCGACGGTTCGGTCTTCGACGAGCACGGCTTCGCCGCGATGGGCGGCCAGGCCGACGCGGTGCTCGGCCGGCTCAAGGAGCACTACCGCGAGTCGATGTCGCTGTCCGACGCGCTGGAGGTGGCGCTGAAGGCGCTGACCGAGCCGGGCGGCGAGCGGCCGCCGGTGGAGCAGCTGGAGGTCGCGGTGCTCGACCGCAACCGCGAGCACCGCAAGTTCAAGCGGCTGGCGGGCGCCCAGCTCGACCGGCTGCTGGCGTCGGCCCCGCCGCCGCCCGCCGAAGAGCCTCCGGCGACGGAGTCGGACGAGAAGCCGCCGCCGACGGGCCCCGACGGCCCGGTCGACGACGGCTCGTCCCCCCTGTAGCGGCCGGTTTCGTACGACAACCCCCGGTGTGAGGTGGATCACGCCGGGGGCGTCGAACCGCGGCGCGCGATCGGCCATCCTATGGTCCGTGAACACGACGATCCGCAGCCTTCTCGCCGGCGGCGCCGCCGCGGCCATCCTCCTGACGTCCTCCGCGGCGGCCGAGGCAGCCGCCGCCCCGCGCTACAGAGCGCCCAAGATCTTCGGCACTTCCTTCCAGGCCGACCCGAAGCACGACTTCACCAGGTCGCCGCGGCCGCGCCACAACGGCATCCTGCGCGGCTGGATCACCCACGTGAGCGGCGGCGTGGCCGAGTACGAACCCATCAGGTGGAAGAAGGGCAAGGTCACCGAGGGCCGGTTCGTGGGCCCGCCGGAAGGCGACGTGCGCGTCTACGCCTCGCCCATCGCCCGGAAGGTGGTCTTCCTGTCCGCGCTGGGCTGCGGCCACAAGATGACCGGCCTGACCGTCGACCGCCGGACCGGTCTGGGCAGCAAACGCTGCTCGCGCGCCGACCTCATCAAGCGGGCCCAGCGGGGCGAGCGACCGGCCCTCATCACCGTCCACAAGGGCCAGATCGTGAAGGTCCAGGAGATCTTCACGCCCTGACGCCGGAAAACACCAGGCGGAGATCTCTCCCGCTTCCCCATCCGTGGGCATAGTGTGAGGTGATGGATCGTCGCATCTTCGGGCTGGAGAACGAGTACGGCGTGACCTGCACGTTCAGGGGGCAGCGCAGGCTGTCCCCCGACGAGGTCGCGCGCTACCTGTTCCGGCGGGTCGTGTCCTGGGGCCGATCGAGCAACGTCTTCCTCCGCAACGGCGCACGCCTCTACCTCGACGTGGGCAGCCATCCTGAATACGCAACCCCCGAGTGTGACAACGTCATCGAGCTGGTCACCCACGACAAGGCGGGTGAGCGGATCCTGGAGGGCCTTCTGGTCGACGCCGAGAAGCGGCTGCGCGAAGAAGGCATCGCCGGGGACATCTATCTGTTCAAGAACAACACCGACTCGGCGGGCAACTCCTACGGCTGCCACGAGAACTACCTCGTGGGCAGACACGGCGAGTTCGGACGGCTGGCCGACGTCCTCATCCCGTTCCTGGTGACCCGGCAGATCATCTGCGGCGCCGGCAAGGTGCTGCAGACGCCGCGCGGCGCCGTCTACTGCGTCTCGCAGCGGGCCGAGCACATCTGGGAGGGCGTCTCGTCGGCCACCACCCGGTCCCGGCCGATCATCAACACCCGCGACGAGCCGCACGCCGACGCCGAGCGGTTCCGCCGCCTGCACGTCATCGTCGGCGACTCGAACATGAGCGAGACCACCATGCTGCTCAAGGTCGGCGCGACCGACCTGGTGCTGCGCATGATCGAGGCCGGCACGGTGATGCGCGACCTGACGCTGGAGAACCCGATCAGGGCCATCCGGGAGGTGTCGCACGACATGACCGGCCGGCGGCGGGTGCGGCTGGCCAACGGGCGCGAGGCGTCCAGCCTGGAGATCCAGCAGGAATACCTGTCGAAGGCGCAGGACTTCGTCGACCGGCGCGGCGGCGACGCCATCGCGCACCGGGTGCTGGAGCTGTGGGAGCGCACGCTGCGCGCCGTCGAGACCGGCGACCTCGACCTGGTGTCGCGGGAGATCGACTGGGTGACGAAATACCAGCTGATCGAGCGCTACCGCAAGAAGTACGACCTGCCGCTGTCGTCGCCCCGGGTGGCGCAGCTCGACCTGGCCTACCACGACGTGCACCGCAAGCGCGGCCTCTACTACCTGCTGCAGAAGCGCGGCTCGGTGGAGCGGGTGGCGTCCGACCTGAAGATCTTCGAGGCCAAGTCGGTGCCGCCGCAGACGACCAGGGCGCGGCTGCGCGGCGAGTTCATCCGCAAGGCGCAGGAGAAGCGGCGCGACTTCACCGTCGACTGGGTTCACCTCAAGCTGAACGACCAGGCGCAGCGGACCGTGCTGTGCAAGGACCCGTTCCGCAGCGTGGACGAGAGAGTTGACAAGCTGATCGCCGGCATGTGAGCGGCGCCGGTTTACCTCGGGCCTACCAGGCTTCGGGTAGGGTGACGCGAATCTGACCGTCGTTCCCCGAGGGAAATCCATGCGCCGCGCTCTGGCCGCTCTGGCCGCCGTGCCTATGCTCTTCATCGCCGCCGCGTGCGGCTCCGATACGGCCTCGACCGCGTCCGGAGACGGGTCCGCGGGGGTGAAGGTCACCGGCGAGGTGGGCGCCAAGCCCACGGTGACCTTCCCCTCCGGCGACCCCGCCACCACGTCGTCGTACAAGGTCCTGGAGACCGGCGACGGCCCCGCGGTCAAGGCGGGCGACCAGCTCATCGTCAACCTTTCCGTCTGGAACTGGGACGGCAAGGACAACGCCGCGCAGGGTTCCACGTACGACACCAAGACGCCGGAGACCCTGCCGGTGAACGAGCAGCTCCCGCAGCTGCTGCGTGACGGTTTCACGAAGATGAAGCACGGCGGGCGGCTGCTGGCGGTCATGGCCAACGACCTCGTCACCCCGGCGGCGGGGCAGTCGCCGTCCACGGAGGCGACGAAGGTGTTCGTGATGGACGTGGTCGGCACGCCGCCGAAGCCGCTCGCGGCCGCCACCGGCAAGGAGACCGGCGAGACCCTCAAGGGCGTCAAGGTGGAGAGCCCCGGCGGCGACAAGGCGCCGACGCTGACCACGAAGACGAAGGACAAGCCGTCCAAGGAGCTCGTCGTCAAGACCCTCATCAAGGGCGAGGGCGAGCCGGTCAAGGCCGGGGCCACGCTGAGCGTCCACTACACCGGCAAGATCTGGGGCACCGACAAGGAGTTCGACTCCAGCTGGGGCCGGGGCGAGCCGGCCTCGTTCCCGCTGGCGCAGGTCATCCAGGGCTGGCAGAAGGGCCTGGAGGGCGTGCCGGTCGGCAGCCGCGTGGTGATGAGCATCCCGCCGGACCTCGGCTACGGCGCCCAGGAGCAGCAGGGCATCCCGGCCAACAGCACGCTGGTGTTCGTGGTGGACGTCCTGTCGGCCTACTGACCGTCCTGACGACGGGCGTGCCTCCTTCGGTACGGGGGCGCGTCCGTCGTGTGGTTTCCGGAGACGCCTTGTCCGTTTCGTCGCGTCCGCTGACGGGTGACCCGGCGGGGCGGTAGCATCGCGGGGCTCGTGCCCGGTGCGAGCCCTCACGCGTGTCTTTCGGGAGGCGCGCACGCCCGCGCAGGAAGGTCATCCCGTTGCCCACCCCTCACTCGGTCCCTGCACCGGCGACCGGAGCGCCCCGATGACGAGGTTCGTCCACCGCCCATCCCGCCTCCAGCGTGGGCGCGCCTCGCGGGTGAGTCTCCGGTGCGCGAGGAGGTCACGGCGGTGACCTCCGGGTGGTCGGGCCCGCGGGGGCGAGGATCCTCCAGGGTCGGGGATCTGCCCGGGACCCGGGAGTCCCGACGGCGGCAGGAGGGCCCTCCACGGGGTCACCGGCGACGGCGAGGCCGGGCCGTCGCGCTCGCGTTCCTGCTCGTGGCGCTCGCCGCGTGTACGGGGGCGGGACCGGAAGTGACCGAGCCCCGGGTCGCGGGGTCTTTCGGAGCCCGGCCCACGATCACCTTCCCGGCCGGCCCGCCGCCCGCCGAACCGCATGTGGGAGAACCGGCCACCGGTCACGGGGCGCCGCTGGAGCCGGGGGGTGTGGCCGTCGTCCAGTACACCGCCCACCTGTGGGACGGCCGGGAGAACCGGCTCGTCGAATCAACGTTCAACCGCGGCACGCCCGCCGCGCTCCCGCTGGGCGCGCTCCCGGCGGGCCTCGACGCCGCCCTCCGCGGCCGCAGGGCCGGCAGCCGGGTGACCGCCGCCATCCCGTTGCGGGACGGAACCCCTGGGCCCACCATCACCGGGACGAAGGGTCGTCCGGAGACCGGCGGACCCGCCTTCACGGCAGGGCCCGGCGGCCCGCAGGACGTCAGGCCTCGCGGGCCACAGGACGTCAGGCCCTGCGGGCCACAGGACGTCAGGCCCTGCGGGCCACAGGACGTCAGGCCCTGCGGGCCACAGGACGTCAGGCCCTGCGGGCCACAGGACGTCAGGCCCTGCGGGCCACAGGACGTCACCTTCCTGTCTGAGGCGGCGCAGGACGTCACCTTCCCATCTGAGGCGGCACAGGCGGCTCATCGGGCTGGGGAGCACGCGCCCGGGAACGGCCCGATGGCTGCGGGTCAGTGGGCCGATTCGCCGCCGGCGGCTCACGCCGCCACCCGCGTCATGGAGGGCCCCGCCGTGGTCGCCCGTCAGGGCGGCGTGGACCCTGCGACAGTGGAGGGGCGTCCGGGGGACGGCGGGCGGGTGGATCTGTTCTATGTGGTCGACATTCTGGGCGCGCATGCCGGGGACGCCGCCGTGGAGGCCGACGCGGGGGCGGTGGCCGGGGTGAGCGTCGGCGGTGGGGCGGCGCCGGGGGTGACGATCCCGGACGTGGCGCCTCCGAGCGGGTTCGCCGCCGCCGTGCTGGGCCGCGGCACCGGGCCCGCGGTCGAGGCCGGGCGGCTGCTCGTCGTCCAGTACGTGGCCGCGGCCTGGAGCGACCGCCGGATCGTGACGTCCACCTGGGAACGCGGCCGTCCCGAGGCGTTCACGATCGGCGACGGGAGCGTGATCAGGGGCTGGAACCGGGCGCTGACCGGGGTCCCCGCCGGGAGCCGGGTGGCCATGGTGGTGCCGCCCGACGACGGCTACGGCGCCACCGGCCAGCCGGGACTCGGGATCGGGCCGGAGGAGACGCTCGTGTACGTGGTCGACGTGCTCGCCGCTTACTGACGGCGAACCGGGGCACGGCCTGCGAACCCGGTTCTCGCGCGTACATGATCAGAGCGTCGATCCTCCTCGCCCGCGCTGCGCCACGACGCCGAGGCCGCGCGAGCAGTAGGGGGCCTGAAGTCCGGCCGGGCCCGCACGCTGGAGCGGGTCCGCGAGAAGCCGCGCACCGGCCCTAGACTCCGGGCTGTGAGCGACGACGACCTCGATGCCCTGGCCCTGCTGCACGATCCCGTACGGCGCAGTCTGTACGAGGCGGTGGCCGGCCGCGGCGGCGAGGTGGGCAGGCAGGAGGCGGCGGAGGCCGCCGGCGTCTCCCGCACCCTCGCCGGTCACCACCTCGACAAGCTCGTCGAGGCGGGGCTGCTGGAGAGCGGCTTTCGCCGGCCGGAGCGCGGGGGGCCGGGCAGCGGACGGCCCGCGAAGGTCTACCGCAGGGCGGCGGGGGAGCGGTCGGTGAGCCTGCCGCCGCGCGACTACGTCACCCTCGCCTCCGTGCTCGCCGGAGTGGTCGACGAGCTCGGCGCCGAGGGGCGGGCGGAGCGGGCGGCCCGCCTGGCCGGTGAGCGGCTGGGCAGGAGCCGCGGCGGCCGGCCCGTCGAGGAGGTGCTGCGCGAGCGCGGCTACGAGCCGTACGCCGACGCCGGCGGCCTGCGCATGCGCAACTGCCCGTTCCACGTCCTTTCGCACGAACAGCCGCTGCTCGTCTGCTCCATGAACCTGGCGCTGTGCCAGGGCCTGCTCGACGGGCTGGGCGACGACCCGGGGCGGGCCAGGCTGGATCCGCGGCCCGGGGAGTGCTGCGTCGCCCTTTCTAAAACAAATGGAGATTGACATAGAAGCGCGCAAAGTGGTTCGCTGAGCGTCATGCATCTTGCGGAGCTCAACATCGCGCACCTGCGCGGGCCCGTCGACTCGGCCGAACTCGCCGACTTCGTCGCCCTGCTCGAACCGATCAACGCGCTCGCCGACGAGGCCCCCGGGTTCGTGTGGCGGCTGAAGGAGAGCGAGGCGGACCCCACCGCGACCGTGGTGCACGACTACGGCGACCACCTGCTGGTCAACTTCTCGGTGTGGGAGGACCTCGACTCGCTGTGGAACTACGTCTACCGCAGCGGCCACCTGGAGGTGCTGCGCCGCCGCCGGGAGTGGTTCCACCGGGTGGCGGAGCCGTACATGGTCATGTGGTGGGTCCCCGAGGGCGTCATCCCGACGCTCGCCGAGGCGATGGCACGACTGGAACGCCTCAGGACCGAGGGCCCCGGCCCCGAGGCGTTCACGTTCAAGGACTCCTACACCAGCAGCGAGGCCGCCAGCCTGCCCGCCGCGGCCGAGGCCAGGAAGTAGGGCAGGTCCTCCTCCAGTCCCCGGCCCATCGTCGACAGCCGCACCGGCGAGCCGCGCAGCGCCTCGCGCAGGCCGTCCACCTCGACCGGCACCAGCTCGTGGCGGACGGCCAGCAGCTCGGCCTGGTCGCGCACCCGCTCGCCGAACGCGCCCGGCAGGATCGGCACCGGCACCCTGGCGCGGGCCAGCGCCACCCGGCCGTAGGCGGTCAGCGAGTGGTGGGAGATCCCGTAGTGGCGCTCGCGCCGGTCGCCGTCGCTCACCCGCAGCGCCGCGACCGGCCGCCCGAGCAGCACCGACGCGGCGTTGACCGCCTCGCCGGCCGACACCCCGGAGAACCCCCAGCGGGTGCCCGAGCCCAGGTTGCCCGGGCCCTGCGCGACGACCGCCACGTCCGCCCCCAGCACGTGGCGGGCCGCCAGCAGACCCGTGTGGGTGGTGACCGCCTCCACGTCGCCGCCGAACGCCTGGCCCACCGTGACCGTCCCGGCCAGCCAGCCCCGCTCCCGCAGCGCCGCCGCCGACATCGAGAACCACGCGGGCAGCGCCCCGCCGTCGAGCATCACGTACGCGACCCGTACCGACGACCCCGCGTCCGCGTACAGCCCGCACAGGATCGGCGCCAGCGCCGAGTGCAGGTCGGCCACCACCACCGGCATCCCGTCGACCGAGTCCGCCTCGCGCAGCGCCTCGTGGTGCGGGGAGTCCTGCTCGTCCGCGCCCAGCACCGTGGCCTGCAACGGCGTGTAGCGGGCCTTCACCAGGTGCCCGGGCCCCTGCGGATCTTCCGGCAAACGGTTCGGCACGGCCACCACCATGGCGTAACCTCCCGTACCGAGACCCATCGCGAGTGCCGTCGTGTTGAGCAGCACCTCGTCGCCGGGTTCGGGGCGGCCCACCAGTGACGGGTAGGCCAGCGCCCGGCACGGCGCGCCAGGCCCTGAGCCGGGCGGGCCGTCCTCCCCGGGGACGGCGACATCCAGTTCCATCGCTCCCGGCCACTCGCGCCGGATCCGTACGACCTCGCCCTTGCGCCATCTGATCACGGGGGCAGGGTAGCGTCGTTGAAGGAGGAGTGAGCAGATGTCGCGCCGTAAGACAGAGCGGTTGCTGAATCTGGTGATCTGTCTGCTCGCCACCCGGCGCCCGCTGTCGGCCGAGCAGATCAGGCACGCCGTGCCCGGCTACGACCGCGACAGCGACGAGGCGTTCCAGCGGATGTTCGAGCGGGACAAGAACGAGCTGCGCGAGATCGGCATCCCCATCGACGTGGTGCGCGATCCCTGGGAGGACGAGCCCGGCTACCGCATCGAGCGGCAGTCGTACGAACTGCCCGAGATCACGCTCGAACCCGACGAGGCCGCCGTGCTGGGCCTGGCCGCCCAGGTGTGGCAGCGGGCCAGCCTGGCCGAGGCGGCCTCGGGGGCGCTGCTGAAGCTGCGCGCGGGCGGCGTCCACACCGACGACGCGCTCGGCGGCGGGCCCGGCGGCGGCATCGGGGGAGGGGTGCTGGAGCTGCGCGTCGACACCCGCGACCCGGCCTTCCCCGCGCTGTGGCAGGCGGTGCGCGACCGCAAGGTGGTCAGGTTCGACTACCGCGGCGCCGGCAGCGAGAACGTGCACACCCGCACCGTCGAGCCGTGGGGCGTGGTGAGCCGCCGCGGCCGGTGGTACCTCGCCGGCTACGACCGGGGCCGCGAGGCGCCGCGCGCATTCCGGCTCAGCCGCATCACCGGCCCGGTGACCACCACCGGCAAGGCCGGCGCCGTCCAGGTGCCGCAGGGCGTCGACCTGCGGGCCATGGTGGCCTTCCCCGACGAGCCCGCCCAGGAGCGGATCGCGGTGGTGCGCGTCCGCCGCGGCGCCTGCGAGGGGCTGCGCCAGCTGGCCAGGGCCGTCACCCCGGGCGGCGACGGCTGGGACGAGGCCGAGCTGCCCTTCACCGACCCCGAACGGCTGGCCGGATGGATGGCCAGCCTCGGCTCCGACGTCGAGGTGGCCGGGCCGCCCGACGCCCGCGAGGCCGTCATCCGCCGACTGAAGGGGGCGCTCGCGTGAGCGGATCCGCCGACCGGCTGCCGAGGCTGCTCGCCCTCGTGCCCTACCTGATGTCCCATCCGGGCGCGCAGGTCGGCGAGGTGGCCGAGGTGTTCGGGCTGACCGAGAAGCAGCTCATCGACGACCTGCAGCTGGTGTGGATGTGCGGGCTGCCCGGCCACACCCCCGGCGACCTCATCGACGTGTCCTGGGACGGCGGCGAGATCCTCATCGACAACGCCGACACCATCGCCAGGCCGCTGCGGCTCGGCATCGACGAGGCCAGCGCGCTGCTGGTGGCGCTGCGCATGCTCGCCGCCACCCCTGAGCTGGCCGAGCTGCCGGGAGACGCGCTGCCCCGGGTCGTCGCCAAGCTGGAGCGGGCCGCCGGCGAGGGCGCCGCCGCCGTCAGCAGCCAGGTCGCCGTCGACGTGGACGCCGCCCCCGACGCGCTGCCCCGGGTGCGCGAGGGGCTGACCAGGAAACGGCGGCTGTCGCTGCGCTACTACGTGCCGGGCCGCGACGAGGTCACCCCCCGCGAGGTCGACCCGATGCGGCTCGTCGTCGCCGACGGCCGCACCTACCTGGAGTGCTGGTGCTACCGCGCCGAGGCGATGCGGCTGTTCAGGCTCGACCGGATGCTCGGCGTCGAGGTGCTCGACGAGCCCGCCGACCCGCCGGCCGAGGCCGAGCCGATCGACGTCGCCCAGGGGGTGTTCCGGCCGTCGCCCACCGACGAGCTGGTGGAGCTGGAGGTGACCGCCGCCGGGCGGTGGGTCGCCGAGTACTACCCGTGCGAGCAGGTCGCCGAGCTGGGCGAGGGGCGGCTGCGGATCGCGCTGCGGGCCCGCGACGACGACTGGATTCTCAAGCTGGCGCTGCGGCTCGGTGACACCGGCCGGGTCGTCTCGCCGCCCGGGACGGCCGAGCGGGTGCGGGAGGAGGCCGAGCGGGCGCTGGGGCTGTACGCTCACCGGCCATGACGTGGATCCTGGTGTCGATCGGGCTCGGTGTGGCCGGGCTGGCCGTCCTGGCGGTCGCGGCCGTCCGGGTCGGCGCCGCCGCGTCCAAGCTGAACAGGGCAATTGTCCATGTTCACCATCAATTCGATCGCAAAGAGGACGCCAGGGGATGAGGCAGAGGCTCCGGCAGCGTACGATCGGGGGGAAACCGCACCTCGCTCTCATCATGAAGGGGGTCACATGAGCCTGGGAGCTCCGGAGATCATTCTGATCCTGGTGGCCTTGGTCCTGCTCTTCGGAGCCAAGAAGCTGCCGGATCTCGCCCGTGGCGTCGGCCGGTCCCTGCGCATCTTCAAGGCGGAGACCAGCGGGCTGACCGATGACGAGAAGCCCACCGTGGTGCAGGCCCAGCCCCAGCCACAGCCCCAGTCCCAGCCGGCGCCCCCGCCGCAGCTCCAGGCCACGCCAGTGGTGGAGCTGTCGGCCGAGGAGCAGGCGCGCCAGCTGGAGGAGCAGGCCGCGCGGCTGCGTGCCGCGGCCCAGACCGAGAAGCGTTCCTGACCTCGTCCACCTCGTCCCGAGGACTCATCGATGGCGCTGCTGAAACGGTCGGAGCCCAAGGCACCGCGTGACGCCGAAGGCCGGATGCCGCTCATGGACCACCTCCGCGAGCTGCGCAACCGGCTGCTGATCGCGATCGCCGCCGTGACGGTGGGCGTGATCGCCGGCTGGATCGTGTCGGGGCCGGTGTGGGAGGTGCTCAAGGACCCCTACTGCTCCACGACCCAGTCACACCAGCTCACCGGCGAGTGCAGCCTCACCTACAACGGCATCTTCTCGTCGTTCTTCATCACGCTGAAGATCTCGCTGATGGTGGGCCTGGTGCTGGCGTCGCCGGTCTGGCTCTACCAGATCTGGGCGTTCGTCACCCCCGCGCTCTACCGCACCGAGAAGCGCTTCACGATGGGGTTCATGGCGCTGGCCATCCCGCTGTTCGTGGCGGGCGCGGCGCTGTCCTACCTCATCATGGACGTCGCCCTGGGGTTCCTGCTCGGCTTCAGCCTCGACGGCACGGTCGCCACCATCGCGATCGACCAGTACCTCGACTACGTCCTGATCATGCTGTTGATCTTCGGGGTGTCGTTCGAGCTGCCGCTGCTGCTGGTGTTCCTCAACGTCATCGGGGTGCTGCAGCACGCGACGGTGGCCAAGCACCGGCGGCTGGTCGTCTTCCTGATGTTCGTCTTCGGCGCGATCGTCACCCCTGGCGGTGACCCGATCACCATGATGGCGCTGGCCACGCCGATGATCGTGCTGTTCCTGGGCGCCGAGCTGTTCATGTACCTGCGGGAGAAGCGGCGTCCCGCCGGCGAGTTCGACCACCTGTCCGACGACGAGATCTCGCCGCTCGACCTCGGCTCCGATCCGGACGGCAAGCTGGAAGAGGATTCCGGTTCCGCGCGGTAGGGGGTAAGTTCCGGGGCGTGGCCCCCCATCTCGCCCTGCTCGTCAACCCTGCCGCACGCGGCGGCCGGACGCTGCGCCTGCTCGAACCCGTCGCCCGCAGACTGCGCGCGGGCGGCGCCGAGCTGTCCGTGATCGTCGGCGACGACGCCGCCGACGCGCTCGACCGGGCCTGCCTCGCGGTCGCCGAGCGGCCCGACGCGCTCGTCGCCTTCGGCGGCGACGGCCTGGTCCACCTGGCCGTGCAGGCCGTGGCCGGCACCGACGTGCCCCTCGGCATCATCCCCACCGGCACCGGCAACGACATCGCGGCCGCGCTCGGCCTCGCGCACAAGGACCCGATCGCCGCGGCCGGGACCGTCCTGCGGATGCGGCCCCGGGCGGTCGACGCCGCCCGCATCGGCACCGGTGACGGCGAGGAGCTGTTCGCCGGGGTGGTGTGCTGCGGGTTCGACTCGCGGGTGAACGAGCGCGCCAACCGGCTCACCTGGCCGCCCGGCATGGCCCGCTACCTGCTGGCCACCGCGCAGGAACTGCGCTCCTTCGAGCCCATCCCGTTCCGGGTCACGCTCGACGACGGCGAGCCGTACGAGCGGGAGGCCATGCTCGTGGCCGTGGGAAACACCTCCTCCTACGGCGCCGGGATGCGGGTGTGCCCCGACGCGCTGCCCGACGACGGGCTGCTGGACGTGATGATGGTGGAGGCGCTGGGCAAGGCCGAGTTCCTGCGCGTGTTCCCCAGCGTCTACCGGGGCACCCACGTGACCCACCGGGCCGTCACCGTGCGGCGCGCCAGGAGCGTGCGGCTGGAGGCGCCCGGCGTGGTGGCCTACGCCGACGGGGAGCGGATCGGGCCGGGCCCGGTGACCTGCGAGATCCGGCCGGGAGCGCTGACCGTACTGACCTGACTTTGTAAAGGCGGCCGGCCCGGAGACGATCACCTTGGGACCGACCGGAATGGCGGTTTCGATAGGCTTGCCGGTATGACAACGCCAGCGGAACGCTACGCGGCCTTCCGTCAGAAGTACTCCGGTGACGAGGCCGCTCTCCGGTCGTTCCGGGGCCTGTACGAGTTCGAGCTCGACGACTTCCAGATCGACGCCTGCCGGGCGCTGGAGGCGGGCGACGGCGTGCTGGTGGCGGCCCCGACCGGATCGGGCAAGACGGTCGTCGGCGAGTTCGCCGTCCACCTCGCCCTGGAGCAGGGCCGCAAGTGCTTCTACACGACCCCGATCAAAGCGCTGTCCAACCAGAAGTACAACGACCTGGTCAAGCGGTACGGCACCGCCAAGGTCGGCCTGCTGACCGGCGACAACAGCGTCAACGGCGAGGCGCCCATCGTCGTCATGACGACCGAGGTGCTGCGCAACATGCTCTACGCCGGCTCGGCCACGCTGGCCGGGCTCGGCTTCGCCGTCATGGACGAGGTCCACTACCTCGCCGACCGGTTCCGCGGCGCGGTCTGGGAAGAGGTCATCATCCACCTGCCGGAGTCGGTCCGGCTGGTCGCGCTGTCGGCCACGGTCAGCAACGCCGAGGAGTTCGGCGAGTGGCTCGGCGAGGTGCGCGGCGACACCACGGTCATCGTCGACGAGCACCGCCCCGTGCCGCTGTGGCAGCACATGATGGTCGGCAACCGCATCTACGACCTGTTCCTGCCCGATGACGACGTGCCCCGCATCAACCCGACGCTGATGCGGGTCACGCGCGACGCCGAGCGGCTGATGGCCGGCCGCCGCGGGCGCGGCTACAACCGGCCGTCGCGGTCCAGGCCGCCCGACCGGGCGCAGGTGATCGAGAAGCTCGACGCCGAGGGGCTGCTGCCCGCGATCACGTTCATCTTCTCCCGCGCGGGCTGCCAGGCGGCCGTCCAGCAGTGCCTGTACGCCGGGATCCGGCTGACGACCGAGCGGGAGCGCCACGAGATCCGCCAGCTGGTCGACGAGCGCACCGCCCACCTGCCCGACGAGGACCTCGCCGTGCTGGGCTACCTGGAGTGGCGCGACTGCCTGGAGCGCGGGCTGGCGGCCCACCACGCGGGCATGCTGCCGGCCTTCAAGGAGGTCGTGGAGGAGCTGTTCACCCGCGGCCTGGTCAAAGCGGTGTTCGCGACCGAGACGCTGGCCCTGGGCATCAACATGCCGGCCCGCAGCGTGGTCATCGAGAAGCTCGACAAGTGGAACGGCGAGACCCACGCCGACCTCACCCCCGGCGAATACACCCAGCTCACCGGGCGGGCCGGCCGGCGAGGCATCGACGTCGAGGGCCACGCGGTGGTGCTGTGGCAGCCCGCCATGGACCCGCTGTCGGTGGCCGGCCTGGCCGGCACCCGCACCTACCCGCTGCGTTCCAGCTTCCAGCCCTCCTACAACATGGCGGTCAACCTCGTCGGCCAGTTCGGGCGGGAGCGGGCCAGGGCGCTGCTGGAGGAGTCGTTCGCGCAGTTCCAGGCCGACCGGGCGGTCGTCGGGCTGGCCAAGCAGCTGCGCAAGCAGGAGGAGGCGCTGGAGGGCTACCAGGAGGCGATGACCTGCCACCTGGGCGACTTCGGCGCGTACGCGACGCTGCGCAGGCGGCTGTCCGACCGGGAGGCAGAGATGTCCCGCCAGCGCGGCGCGGCCCGGCGCGCGGCGGCGGTGCGCTCGCTGGAGGCGCTGGAGCCCGGCGACGTCATCCGGGTGCCCGGCGGCCGGCGGGCCGGGCTGGCGATCGTGCTCGACCCCGGCCGCAACCCGCGCAACAGGTCGGCGGCGACGGGGCCGACGCCGCTGGTGCTGACCATCGGCAAGCAGGTCAAGAAGCTCGACCCGGCCGACTTCCCGGTGCCGGTCGAGCCGCTGGAGAAGATCCGCATCCCGAAGAACTTCAACGGCCGCTCGCCGAAGGAACGCGCCGACCTGGTCTCCGCCCTGCTGGCCAAGATCGGCGACCGCGACCTGGGCAAGCCGCCCAGGGCGCGCGACCACGCGGTGGAGGACGAGGAGATCAACGACCTGCGCCGGCAGATCAGGCAGCATCCCTGCCACGGCTGCGACGAGCGCGAGGACCACGCCCGCTGGGCCGAGCGCTACCACAAGCTGCTGCGCGAGACGCAGGGGCTGCGCCGCAGGGTGGAGGGCCGCTCCCACGTCATCTCGCGCACCTTCGACCGCATCTGCTCGGTGCTGGAGCAGCTGGGCTACCTCCACGGCGAGCACGTCACCGACGAGGGCCGCCGCCTGGGCCGCCTCTACACCGAGCTCGACCTGCTGACCGCCGAGTGCCTGCGCAGCGGCCTGTGGGAGGAGCTCGACCCGGCCGAGCTGGCGGCGTGCGTGTCGGCGCTGGTGTTCGAGTCGCGCCAGTCCGACGACGCCCGCAGGCCTAAGATCCCCGCCGGGCGGGCGCAGGACGCGCTGACGGCCATGATCCGGCTGTGGGGCGAGCTGGAGGGCATCGAGGCCGACCACGGCC
This sequence comes from Nonomuraea ferruginea, assembly GCF_039540635.1. NCBI lineage: Bacteria > Bacillati > Actinomycetota > Actinomycetes > Streptosporangiales > Streptosporangiaceae > Nonomuraea > Nonomuraea ferruginea. Next base: position 246,461 of record NZ_BAABFD010000015.1, read on the forward strand.
TGTCCACCATCCGCGAGCCCGACCTGGCCTTCGCCTGGGCGGCGTTCCGGTGGACGAAGGGCCACAGCCTCGACGCGGTGCTGATGGACGGCGTCAACGGCAGCGAGCTGGCGGCCGGCGACTTCGTCCGCTGGATCAAGCAGCTGATGGACCTGCTCGGCCAGATCAGCAGCGCGGCCCCGCCCGGCAGCGCGATCAGGCAGACCGCGACGAAGGCCGTCGACGGGATGCGGCGCGGCGTGGTGGCGTACTCGTCGCTGGTGTGACCGCCCGCGCGCAGCGGAGCGTCCCCGCGACCGTGCTCAGGACCGTGCCCGGGGACCTGCTCAGGGGAGGGCGAAGCGGACCTCGCGGGTGGCCGGTTCGGCCCTGATGAGCCGTACGGTCACGTGCTCGCCCAGCGGCAGGTCGCCGTCGCAGCGCGCGATCACGGCCGGGTCGGCCAGCTGCACCAGCCCGCCGCCGCGCTCGTGCACGTCCACCACCATCGCGGTGAACTCCTGCCCGATCAGGTCGCGCAGCAGGTAGGCCTCGACCAGGTCGACGCAGGCCCGCTCGGCGGCGCCCGCCCGCCGGCCGGAGACCGCCATCAGCTCCGGCAGCTCGGCCAGCGCCCGGCGCACGTCCGACGGCACCGGCTCGCCCGCGGCGATCGCCAGGCACACCTCGCTCGCGTAGCGGTCCACCAGCCGCCGCAGCGGCGCCGTCACATGCGCGTACGGGGCCGCGACCGCGGCGTGCTCGGCCAGTTTCGGCGGCGTCCCGTCGAAGGCCGCGTACCCGGCGCCGCGCAGCAGCACCCGCGCCTCGTGCAGGAACGCCGCGTGCCGGGGCAGCTTGGCGTCCAGGCCGTGCACCACCGCCCCGTAGGCGGCGCCCTCGGGCCACGGCACCTCCAGGGCCAGCGCCACCCGGCGCACCCGGTCCAGGTCGGCCGGGCGGGGCGCGGGCAGCACCCGGAGGACGCCGATCTCCGCCTCCAGCATCAGCTGCGCCGCCGCCGTCCCCGCCAGCAGCGACAGCTGGGCGTTCCACGCCTCGGCGGGCAGCGGCAGCCGGTACTCCAGCCGGTAGCCGCCGTCGGACGGCACGAGCTGCTGCTCCGGCGTCGGCAGCGTCACCCCGCCGCGGTCGCGCTCCAGCGCCAGCCGCAGCCCGCCGATCTCGGCCAGCAGGCCGATCGTGCCGTCGGCGGTGCCGGTCTCGACCGCCGCCTGCACGTACTCGTAGTCGAGCCGCTCGCGGCTGCGCACCAGCGCCCGCAGCACGTCCACGCCGACCGTGCGGCCGTCGCCGTCGAGGTCGATCCGCCAGACCACGGCGGGCCGCTCAGCGCCCGGCAGCAGGCTGGCCGCGCCCTCCGACAGCACCGGCGGGTGCAGCGGCACATTGCCGCCGGGCAGGTAGACGGTCGCGCCCCTGGCCCGGGCCTCGGCGTCGATCACGCCGCCGGGGCGGACGAACGCGCCCACGTCGGCGATCGCGTACCAGACCCGGTAGCCGCCGCGCAGCCGCTCCAGGTGGAACGCCTGGTCCAGGTCCATCGAGCCGGGCGGGTCGACGGTGACGAACGGCAGCCCGGTCAGGTCCTCGCCGCCCGGTCTGGGCACCCGGGCCACCCAGGCGGCCTCCTCGGCCACTCTGGCCGGGAAGGCGTCCGGCAGCTTCAGCTCGCGCCGGATCCGGCCGAACCCGTCTTCGAGGCGGGCGGGGACCCCGGCCGGGACCCGGATGCTGGTCGTCTTCGACACGGGGTCAACCTATCGGGCCGGGCGACTCGCGGCATTAAACCCATATGTCGGATTCCTGCGCACTCTAACGGTTCAGCACGTCCAGCAACCTGTTGAGCGGCCTGTCGAGCCCGTAACGGTCGGCCAGCGCCACCAGCGCCTCCGGGTCGCGCGGCTTGGCCGGCAGCGTCAGGTCGGCGTCGGGCAGCGGCGCGTCGTGCGCGACCTTGACCACGACCGGCGCGGCCTCCAGATAGTCGCGCGCGGCGGCCAGCTTGTTGCGTGCGCCCGCGGGGAACCCCTCGGCGCCGTCCCCGTCGAGCGCCTCCAGCATCGCCGCCAGCGAGCCGAACCGGGTGACCAGCGCCGCCGCGGTCTTCTCGCCCACGCCCGGGACCCCCGGCAGGCCGTCGCTCGGGTCGCCGCGGAGCGTCGCGAAGTCGGCGTAGCCGCGGCCCGGGATGCCGTACTTGGCGCTCACCCACGCCTCGTCCACCAGCTGCAGGTTGCGCACCCCGCGCGCGGTGTAGAGGACCCGCACCGGGCGGGCGTCGTCGACGAGCTGGAACAGGTCGCGGTCGCCGGTCACGATGTCCACCGCGCCGGGCGCCCGGTACGTGAGCGTGCCGATGACGTCGTCGGCCTCGTAGCCCGGCGACTGCGGCCGGGGGATGCCGAGCGCGTCCAGCACCTGCTCGATCACCGCGATCTGCGGCACCAGCGCCTCCGGCACCTCCTCGACGTCGCCGTGGGCGACCCTGTGGGCCTTGTACGAGGGCAGCGCCGCCACCCGGAAGGCGGGCCGCCAGTCGGCGTCCATGGTGGCCGCCAGCCCGGTGGGGGAGTGGCCGCGCACCAGCGTGGCCATCATGTCGATCAGCCCCCGCACCGCGTTCACCGGCATGCCGTCGGGCGCGGTGATCGTCTCAGGGATGCCGTAGAAGGCGCGGAAGTAGAGCGAGGGAGTGTCCAGAAGCATCAGCACGTGCCCAGTATGCCCACCGCCAGCAGACACGCGTCGTCTTCCGGGTTCGGGCCGCCGATGTCCTCCAGCAGCCGGTCCAGGCCTTCGTCCAGGTCGCGGCCCGGCAGCTTGCACGCCGCCGTCATCACCAGGTCCAGGCCCTCGTCGATGTCGCGGGTGCGCCGCTCCACCAGCCCGTCGGTGAACATCAGGACCAGGTCGCCGCTCCGCAGCCGGGTCGTGGCGAGCTGGTAGGGAACCTCGCCGGTGGCGCCCAGCAGGATGCCGCGCGGCGGGGCGAGCCTGCTGGCCACGCCGTCGCGCACCAGCACCGGCGCCAGGTTGCCCGCCTGCCCCCAGGTGAACACCCGGGTGGCCGCGTCCAGATGGCCGATGATCGCCGTCGCGGTGGTGTCGGCCAGGCGGTGGAGCACCAGGTCGTTCAGCCAGGTCAGCAGCTGGTTCGGCGGCTCGCCCGTCATCGTCAGCCCGACCAGGGCGTGGCGGAGCTGGGCCATGTGCGCGATCGCCGGCAGGCCGTGGCCGGACACGTCGCCGATGGCCAGCAGCGCCCGCCCGTCGGGCAGGGCCGCCGCCTCGAACCAGTCGCCGCCCAGGCTCGCCGTCTTCTCCGCGGGCACGTACCGTACCGCGATCCTGGTGTGCGGCAGGTCCAGGCAGCCGACCGGCTCCGGCAGGATCGCCTCGCGCAGCGCCAGCATCACGTGCCGCTCCTCGGCGGCCTGCACCCGCGCCTCCAGAAGCTGGCGGCGCGACTCCGACATGATGCGTTCCGCGCGGCGGCGGCCCGTGATGTCCTGGATCACCCCGTGCACGCCGGTCGGCCCGCCGGGCGCCATCAGCGGCTCCAGGACCATGCGCAGATTGCGCACGTCACCGTCGGCACGGCGGACGCGGAACTCGGCCTGGACCGGCTCCACGCCCTGCGTCACCGTCCACAGCAGTTCGTCCAGCGCGGCCAGGTCGGCGGGCTCGACGTAGGCGGCCAGGTTCGCCAGAGGCAGCGGGCCCTGCACCGGGTCCCTGCCGAAGATCGCGTACACCTGCTCGGACCACACGATGCCGCCGGTGCGCAGATTCCACTCCGCCCAGCCCATGTTGCCCAGCCGCTGGGCGTGCGCCAGGCGGGCGGCGAGCAGCTCGATGTCGCCGTCGAGCATGCTCATCGGGACCTCCGGCCGGTGTGGGAACGGGACATTTGACATCACAGTACGTGATGATGCACGTGCGCTGTGTGTCTGGGGAATGGGGTGTGGTGAGAGCTTTTCGCGGATTTTAGGCGAGTACATTAAGCCTGTGACGTCCTCAGACTTGTATCCCGTGTCCCGCCTGGCCGCCGTGCGGGAGGCCACCGCCAAGGCCGGTGTCGACGCCCTGCTGCTCACGCCGGGCCCCGACCTGCGCTACGTCAGTGGCTACGACGCCAAGCCGCTGGAGCGGCTGACCTGCCTGGTGGTGCCCGCCGCGGCCGACCCGTACATGATGGTGCCCAGGCTGGAGCTGCCGGCCGCGCAGGCGTCGCCCGCCTCCCGGCTCGGCCTGGAGTTCGTGGCCTGGGACGAGACGGACGATCCCTACCGGATCGCCGCCGACCGGCTCGGGCCGGTCGGCAAGGTCGGCCTCGCCGACCGCATGTGGGCGATGGCGTCGCTGCGCTTCCGCGACGTGCTGCCCGACACCGAGCAGGTGCTCGCCGGGAGCGTGCTGCGCGAGCTGCGCATGCGCAAGTCGCCCGCCGAGGTGGCGGCGCTGCGCGAGGCCGGCGAGGCGATCGACGCCGTGCACCGGCAGGTGCCCGGCTTCCTGCGGGCCGGCCGCACCGAGCGGGAGGTGGCGCGCGACATCGCCGAGGCCATCCTCGCCACCGGCCACGCCACCGTCGACTTCACCATCGTCGCCTCCGGGCCCAACGGGGCCAGCCCGCACCACGACGTGTCCGACCGGGTCATCCAGGCCGGCGAGCCGGTCGTGGTCGACATCGGCGGCCAGATGCCCAGCGGCTACTGCTCCGACTCCACCCGCACCTACTGCGTCGGCGAGCCGCCGGCCGACTTCGCCGCCTACTACGAGGTGCTGCGCCGCGCCCAGGACGCGGCCTGCGCGGCCGTCCGTCCCGGGGTGTCGTGCGAGTCGATCGACGCGGCCGCCCGCGACATCATCGCCGAGGCGGGCTACGGCGACCACTTCATCCACCGCACCGGCCACGGCATCGGCGTCGAGGGCCACGAGGACCCGTACATCGTCGCCGGCAACGGCGAGCCGCTGGAGCCCGGCTTCGCCTTCTCCATCGAGCCCGGCATCTACCTGCAGGGGTCACACGGGGCGCGGATCGAGGACATCGTCGTCTGCACCGACTCAGGCGCCGACCGTCTCAACGTCACCACCCGGGAGCTAGTCGTCGTGTGATCGTGTGCTGCCCCGGTGTCGTCCACGTCGCGATGCCGGGGCGCGCGAACCGGCCCGTCGTGGCGTACGGGCGGGTGGTGGGCGGCGTGGGGCGGAATGTCGGGGGTGATCGCTAGCGTCCGTGCCATGCCCGTCGCCGTTCCGGCGCACCGTGCGCCTGGGACGCCCCCTGCGCGGGCGTGACCAGGCGGAGGTGCTCAGGTGAACCCGTGGCGGGAGGTCGTCGACCGGATCGAGGACGGGACGCTCGACGAGCTGGTGACGTTCCTGCACTCGCTCAACGACCTCGGCAGGCGAGCCGTCGCCGCGCACCTGCCCTCGTACGTGGCCGAGGTGCGGCGCGAGGGCATGGAGGGCCGCTGGTGGCTGCAGGACCGGGCCCCCAGGTTGCGCGCCGCCGGGGCCGCGTGCCTGAGCGGGGCGGCGCAGGTCGCCGACTGGCTCGACCGTCAGGACCTGCGCCAGGTGCGCGACCCGCGGACCGACGCCGCCCGCATCGTGTCCCTGCTCTCCCCCCGTACGGACGAGTGGCGTGCCGACCTCGCCGTGCGCCTGGTGGAAGGGCTGCGGCCGGTGCGGCGGCGCGGGTTCGACGAACGGGTGCCCAACTGGGAGCTGGCCGCCGCGCTGGTCGAGGCCACCGGCGTCGAGCCACCCGGCAACGACGCCTTCGCCGAGGGCTGGGCGTGGCGGCTGGCCATGGCGGTCTGGATGACACAGGACGTGCCGCCGCTGCTCGACGTCGTGGCGCCCCGCCTGTTCGAGGCGGCCGGGGTGGCCGCCGCGCTCAACTGGAGCGAGGCCCGCAACCACGGCGTCTCCGCGGCGGCACGCCTGGCGGGCATGGCCGCGGACGGGCTGGTCAAGCGGGAGACGATGGTCGACGGCTGCGCCGGCCGGTTCATGGCCGGGGGAGCGCCCGAGGAGGTCGCGCCGTTCGTGACGCTCTGGAGCTGTCTGGCCGTGGACGTCACCGAGATCCCGGTGCTCGACTTCGTCCGCCTGCTGCCGTCGGCGTCCCCGGCGCTGGCGGGGCTGCTGGCCGGGGAGCTGCGCCGGGCCGACGCGGCCGGGCTGCTGGACGACGAGCTGTTCGGCGAGGCCGTGCGGTCGCTGGCCTTCCGCCCGGAGAAGAAGAACGTCGCCGCGGCCCTCTCCTGGATCGCCGACCGAACCACGCCCTCCCGGGCCCCCGCCGCCCTGCACGCCCTCGCCACCGTGTTCTCCGAGAAGTCCCCCGCACTCCGCGACCGTGCCGCCCGCCTCGCCACCACCCTCGCCCACCAGGCCCTCACCCCCTCCACCCCGGGGTCCCCCGCCGCTCCTCGTCGGAAGGCCGCGAAAGGTCGCGCGTACGCACCGGCCACCGAGCAGCCGCAGAAACCGGCGGTTGTCACAAACGGCGAAAACTTCACGGGGGAGGTGGGCGCCGTCGAGATCCTTTCGAGGGAAGCGAGGGCCGCCAAGAACCTCGTGAGGGATGCGGGGCCCTTCGAGACGCTCGTGGGGGAGGTAGGAGACGGCGGGACCCTTACACGCGGAGCGGGAGATGGCCTCGCCAGGAAGGCGCAAGCCACCGAGAACCTTGCGCGCGAAGCGGGAGACGGCAGGACCCTTACGCGCCGAGCGGGAGACGGCCTCGCCAGGAAGGCGCAAGCCACCGAGAACCTGATGTGGGATGCCGGGGCCGCTGAGAACCTCATGAGGGATGGACGGGCCACCGAAAACCTCGCGGGGGAGGTGGGAGACATTGAGAACGTCGCCGGGGGCGGTGCGTTGGAGGTGGGTGAGGCGTTCGAGGTGGGTGAGGCGGTGGAGGTGGTGCGGGAGGCGGCGGGCGGGCTGCCCATGCGGTGGCGGGAGCGGCTGGGCGCCGTCATCGGGCCGATCCCGGTGCGGGAGGAGATGGGGCCGGTTCCGCCCGCGCCGGTGCCCGGCGCGCTCGCGCCGCTGCCTCCTCCGATCACGACCCCCGGCGAGGTCGCGTACGAGCTGGGCGCCATGAGCTGGCAGATGGAGCTGCAGCGGGCCGAACGGATCCTCGCCGCGCTCGTGACGCTGGTCCACCGCGACCGCGACGCCCTGGCCGAGGCCCTGCGGCCGTGGCGCCGGACGGCGGCCGAGCGGCAGCCGTACCTGCTGACCGGCCCCCAGCAGGACCTGCAGCGCTTGCTGGCCCGGTGCGCGCTGGCGGTGGTCGCGCCCGGCGAGAGCCAGGTGCCCGACGACATGGTCGCCCAGGACGTGCACTGGAACTACCCGCACCCGCTCCAGCGGTTCCTGGCCCGGCGGCTGAACGAGGTGATCGAGCTGTTCGAGTCGGGCGGGAGCGTGCCCGTGCTGCTGGCCACCCCCACCGAGCCCACCGGCCACGTCGACCCGGTGACGCTGCTGGAGCGCATGGAGTCGCCGGGCGGCGCCGAGCCGCTCGAAGCCGACTTCCACCAGGCCCTGCTGCGCCTGCCGCGGCGGCTCGACCCCGCACTCGCCGAGCGCGCCGACCGGCTCGGGTCCGCGCCCGGACGGGCGCTGGCCCACTGGCTGCGCCGTGGCGGCCTGCCCGATCCCGACGTGACGTGCCAGGTGCGGACGAGGGCGAATCAGTACGGCTCCGCGTCCGTAGAGGTGGACGGCCGGATCGCGGCGCCGCGGGAGATCCCGCCGCCGATCGCCGAGCTGTGGACGCCGTTCGAGGGGGCGCGCTACCTGTCGTACCCGCACACGATGGCGGCGTGGCCCGCGATCATGCCGTCGCACCGGGAGGTCGTCGCCGCCCATCTGGCCCGCTTCCTCCCTCAGGGCTTCAGCCGCCGCGACGGGGTCCAGGCGATCGTGGCGGCGCTCGCGCACGCTGACGGACCCGCAGGCGACGCGGTGGCGGCCGTCGTCACCTTCGGCCTCGGCCACCGCCAGCCGGAGCGGCGCGGCCACGCCGTCGACGCGCTCGTCACGCTGACCATCCGGGGCGAGCTGCCCTCCGCCGCCGTGGGCCGGACCGTCGTCCAGCTCCTCGGCGCGGACGCGGTCAAGCTGGGCGCACTGACCGAGGCGCTGCAGCAGGCCACGACCGCCGGCGCGTACACGGGGGTGTGGGGCGTTCTCGCCGAGGCCCTGCCCGCGCTGCTGCCCGCGCCGGGCGAGCGGCCCCGCGCCGGTCTGGCGGGCCTGCTGGTGGTCGCCGCCGAGACCGCGGCGTACGCGCGGACGGCAGGCCCCCTGCCACCGTTGGCCCCGGTGCAGGGACGGCCCGGGATCGAACGGCTGGCCGAGGTGGCCGCCCGCCGGGGAGGCAGCAGGATGACCGAGGAAGCCCGCCGCCTCCTGGAACTCGTCAGCGGCTGACGGCCGGGCGATCGTGTGGCCGAAGCCAGGGCGGGCAGCCGCAGCCACGCGGCGGGGATCACGCCGGCCGGGGCGGTGCTGGTGTTGTCCGCGGTGCCGCCGTGGTAGGGCGGTGGTTCACAGCCGGCCTGCGCGGCAGCCGGTGGACGACGAACGCGGCGACGGCCATGACGCCCAGGACGAGCGGCCGGCGCAGCTCGGGCAGGCGGCCTCGTCGCCCAAACGGCAGCCGCTGCCCGCGCGAGTGTGACCGCTGCCACAACGTGATTCAAAGGTGTATCAAATCCGCTCCAACCACCTCTGGGAAAGGCGAGGGAGGGAGGAAGCGATGTTCGTGGGGAGAGAAGCCGAGCTCGACCTGCTACGAGCCGAGCTGCGCCTGTCGGCCGCCGGGCCTGCCCGCAGGGCGGTGGTCGAAGGGCCGGAAGGCATCGGCAAGACCGCTCTCATCCGGCAAGCGCTCGGCGACGCTTCCAAGGTCCGGACGCTCGCCGCCTGCGGCGACGCCGGTGAACGGCACCTGCGGTACGGGATCGTCCGCCAGCTGCTGCCCGACGTGGCGGGGGACGATCCGTGGACCGTCGGCCAGGCCATGTGTGAGGCGATCCGCCGCTCGCAGGCCGACAGGCCCGTGGTCGTGCTGGTGGACGACGCGCAGTGGGCCGACCGGCCGTCGCTGCGCGCGCTCTGCTACACCGTGCGGAGGCTCGGCGGCGAGCGGGTGCTGGTGCTGGTCGCCTGCCGCGACGCCGACGATCCGTGGCTGCCGGTGGGTCTGCGGCGGCTGCTGACCGGCGACGGCGCCTGCCGGATCTCCCTCCAGGGACTCTCGGTCGCGGAACTGGCCAGGCTGCCCGAACGGGCGCCTGAGGGCGCGACCGGGGGACGGCCGCCGAAGGACATGGGGAGTCCTGGAAAGGCGGCCGGTACGAGGCGGCGGCTCCCGGGGGGAGAGAAGAACGGGGAGCCGCCGCCCGGGGAGGAGAGCGGGCGCGCCGGGCCGGCGCTCATGGTGCTGAGCAGGGGACCCGGCGCCACAGGGGCGAGCACGGGCCAGGCGTCCGCCAGGGAGACGCTGCCCCCGCGGGCGGCGGCGCGGCTGCACGCGCACACCCTGGGCAACCCGCTGCACGCCCGCGCGATGCTCGCCGCCTTCCCGGCGTCGGTGCTCGCCGACCCAGGAGTGCGGCTGCCCGCCCCCGTCACGTACGCGGCCACGTTCACGCGGCGGCTGCGATCCTGCGGGCCGAGGGCGCGGGCGCTCATCGCGGCGTGCGCGGTGCTGGGGGACGGCTGCACCCTGTACGAGGCCGCCACGGTGGCCAGGGCGATGGCCGGCACAGCGGCGAGGGCTGGAGCCGACCACTCCCCGGAGACCGGAGCGCGTACGGAGGGAGCGACCGGCGCCCGGACACCGGAGCTGGACGCGCTGGAGAACGCGGTGGAGGCCGGGGTCCTGGTCGAGGAGGCCGGGCGGGCGATCCGGTTCCGGGAACCGCTGGGGAGGGCCGCCGCCTACGACGCTCTCGGAGCCGGGACGCGGGCGCGGCTCCATCTGGCCGCCGCCCGGATCGCCGGCGACACCGGCGCCGAGCTGCGCCACCGGGCCGCCGCCGCGTCCGGCCCCGACGAAGGGCTGGCCGAGGAACTGGCCTGGTACGCGGCCAAGGAGGCGCAGCACGGGCTGTGGCACGAGGCCGCCACCCACCTGGAACTGGCCGCCGGGCTCACCCACTCCGCCGGAAGGCGCGACGAGCTGCGCACCGCGGCCCTGGAGCACGTGCTGGTCGGCGGCGACGTCGTCCGCGCCGCCCAGCTGGCCGCGTCGCCGAACGCCGACCCGCGCCCCGTGCGCCGCTACGTGCTCGGCAGGCTCGCCCTGGCCGAGGGCCGCCTGGAGGACGCCGGGAGGCTGCTGGAGGAGGCGTGGTCGCACCGGGAGACGTCGTACGCGGCCGACGTCGCCGAGCGGCTCGCGTGGCTGCGCCTGCTCGGCGACGACCGGCCGGAGGCGGCCCGGTGGGCGAGGCTGGCGCTGGACCAGCCGATCCAGAGCCCCGCCGCGCGACCGTACGACGTGCTGGCCCTGGCCGGGGACCCGTGCCCGCAGGCGCCTCCGGGGAGCCTGGCCGAGGCGGTGCGGCTGCTGCGCGAGGACGAGGTCGGCCCGGCCCGCGAGGTGCTCGACCGGGCGGCGGGCGAGCTGGCCGAGGCCGGGCTGCCCTGCCACCGGCTGCTCGCGCTCGCCCTGCTGGCCGTGGCCGAGTACCGCGACGGTCGCTGGGACGACGCGGTCGAGCGGGCCGAGCGGGCCGTGGCCGAGGCCGCAGGGCTGGGGCAGCGGTGGCTGCTGCCGTGCCTGGAGGTGGCGTGCGTGGCGCCGCTGGCCGCCAGGGGCGAGCACGACCGGGCGCTGGCGCACGTCACGGCGGCGCGGGAGGAGGCCGGGCGCCAGCGCAGCGTGCTCGGCGAGACGCAGGCTGATCTGGCCATGGCCGTGCTCGGGGCCGGGGCGGCGCCGCCCACCGCCGGGGACGCGTTCGTGCCCGACCCGCGGCCGCAGCTCGTGGAGACGTTCGTGGCGGAGGGCGCGCTGCAGGAGGCGCAGGTCGTGCTCGACGGCCTGGCCGACGCCGGTGACGGGCCCCGCGCGCGGGCCCAGCGGGCCAGGCTCGAAGGTCTGCTGTTCGCCGCGCGGAACGTTCCAGCCGCCGCCGAGGAACGCTTCACCGCCGCGCTCGAACTCGCGGGCGACGCCGGATGCCGCATGGAGGAGGCACGTGTGCTGCTCGACCTGGGCCGGCTGCTGCGCCGTACCGGAAGGAGGAGGCTGGCGGCCGAGCGGTTGCAGGCCGCGCGGGCGGACTTCGCGGGGCTGGGGGCCAGACCCATGGTCGCGCGGTGCGCGCAGGAACTGGAGGCGTGCGGGCTGGAGCCGGCGGTGACGGCGCGGCTGGGGCTGACGCCGCAGGAGTTCAGCACCGCGACGCTGGTGGCCGACGGGTTGACCAACCGGCAGATCGCCCGCGAGCTGCTCATCAGCGTCAAGACCGTCGAATACCACATCGGGAAGATCTACACCAAGCTCGGCATCGGCTCCAGGGTGGCGCTGGCCGCCCGGTTGGCCGCCTACGGGGAGAACCCCTAGCCGGGTCCTGAGGCGGGAGCCTGCCCGGCTCCCGCACGGTGACGGCCGCGCCGGGAGGAGGGGACCGGCGCGGCCGGCCACGAAGCCGCGTGGCGGCGGGAACGGCGATGCTCATCCAAGGGTCCTGGCGGCATCGCCGGGAACGCCCGCCACGCACGACCGGGTGCGCGCACACAGCGCGCACCCGGTCATTCCCAACCGCATGGGGAATCCGCCACCCGATGGACCCGTCAGACGCGGATCCAGGAGGTGACGACGGGCCCGCCCCCGCGCGGGACCACCCGGAGCCGGAGCGGGCCGGGTGCGAGGGCGTCGGCGGTGAAGCGGCCCAGCGCGTCGGAACGCACCCGCTGCTCACCGTCGCGGCGCTGCACGCGGATGTCCGTCTCCTCGGCCGGGACCAGCCGCCCCATCAGGCGCGGCCCCGACACCTCCATCTCCACCTCCACCGTCGCCGTGCGGAACGTCAGCAGCCGGGGCGCGCCCGATCCGCGGACCCGCGTCGCGGCCTGCTCGTCCCACGAGTCGAAGGCGAGCAGGGCCAGCTCGGCGTCGAGCGTCCGGAGCGTGAACGCCTGCATGGCGTCCTCCATCAGCTGCGGCGGCACCGGATCCAGCAGGCGCGCGATCACGCGCAGCTCGTTCTCCAGAGCGAGGTCGTCATCCATGTCGTTCACTCGGAACTCCCGGATACTCCGCGTCGTTCCACCAGTGTTCCGAGCCGCTTCAGGCAGCGTCCCCGCATGGGACCGACGCTGCCCACCGCGATGCCCAGGCCGGTGGCGACTTCCTGGTAGGTGGGCTTCGGCGAGGCTATGAGGACGCGCAGCAGGAGCCGGCAGCGCTCCGACAGCTCCTGGAAGGCCGCCCAGACCTCCTGGGCGCGCTCGGCCTCCGCGACCTCCTCCTCGGCTTCCAGCAGCAGCAGCTCGGGCGAGCGCTCGTCCACGTCGAACCCGATCAGCGCGACGTCGCTGACCGGGATGGCCCGGCCGCTGGTGCGGATCACGCGCAGCGCCTCGTTCCTGGCCGTGGCGGCCAGCCAGGCTCCGGCCCGTTCGGGGTCGCGGATCCTGGTGAGATTCTCGGCGAACCGGAACCAGGTGGTCTGCGCGACGTCCTGGGCGTCGGCCGCAACCGGCAGGTAGGCGCGGGAAACCGCCCACACCAGGCCGCTGAAGCGCTGGTAGAGCTCCCTCCAGGCGTCGGCCTCCCCGCCGGCGGCTGCTTTGACGAGGGCTGCGGTGTCGTCCAGCGCGGTGTCTTCCACGGTGTCGTCCAACGTCCTTTTCGGTCCAGGGGCGGAAAGCTCATGATATTTCGTGAGCCGCTCCAGGACAGGAGAACGTCCCGTCACCGCAGGTAACCGCTGAGATCCGGTACGGACAGCCGGCCCGCCACGAGCTGGCGCGCGGCCTGCCGCGACGAGATGCCGGCCTCGGACATCCGGGCCGCGATCAGCCCGGCCACGATCGGGGTGGCGAAGGACGTGCCGCTCCACTGCGCGAGCCCGGTGAACGTGGCCGTGTCACCCGCCTTCATCACCCCCACGCAGGTGCAGCCGGAGTAGAGAGGGGTGTCCGAGTGGCGGCAGGACGCGCAGTGCGGGTAGCCGTAGGTGTACTGGCCGGAGGCGAACGCGTTCACCAGCCGCTCACCCTGCGCGTACACGGTCACCCAGTCGCCGTGGTTGCTGAAACACGCCCTGCCGAGGCCGTCCTCGCGCAGCGCGCCCACCGACACCACCAGGTCGCCGGAGGCGTTGACCGGCTGCCCGGCGTAGGCGGCGGGCCAGAACGGGTCGGTGCCGCCGTCGTTGCCCGCCGCCGCCACCAGCACCGTCTCCGGGTGCAGCGTCAGCTCGGCCATGAAGTCGGCCAGGCCGAGCAGCGCCGCCGCGTCGCGCGTGCGGGTGCCGGCCGACAGCGACACGATGTCGGGCCAGCCGTGGGCGCCGAGCGTGTCGCGGACGGCCAGCCCCAGCTCGTCCTCCGGCACCGCGCCCGCGTACGGGAACGTCCGGTGGACGCGCACGTCGGCGGCCGGCGCGGTGCAGCGCACCACCCCCGCGACGAACGTGCCGTGCCCGGTGTACGGGCCGATCACGCCGCCGGTGACCTCGTCGGTGACGTCGCCGTCGACGGCCGGGATCGCGGGGTCGCCGGAACCCGCCGCCAGCCACGGGTGGTCGAGGTAGCCGGGCACCAGCCCGGTGTCGAGCACGGTCACCCGCACCCCGGCGCCGGCGTCGCGGGCGCCGGGCGGCGGCCGCAGCGGCCCGGAGGCCGGCACGGGCTCGTCGCCCGGGCACAGGTTGACCCCCGCCACCGAGACCAGGTGGACCGGCGTGGCCCGCATCCGGCGCGCGGTGAGCGTGTCGGCGACCAGCCGGGCGCTGCGGTCGCCCACGTACAGGCGGCGCACCGACACCCGGCCCGCGTCGTGCTCGGGCGGCCACACCACCCGCGGGTCGGCCTCGCCCGGCACCAGGTCCTGGACCATGTTGCCCGCCCGCTCCAGGTCCTGCGCGGGCACCAGGACGTGCCCGTCGAGCTCGGCGTATCCGGGCGCGACCGAGGAGCCGGGCGTGGCGCCCTCCGGCCCGGCGACCGCGCGCAGGCCGTCGGGCAGGGCGGCGTTCACCATCTCCAGCTGAGTCCAGAAGCGGGCGTCGCCACCCGGATCCGGTGTCGTCATCGTCGGTTCCTCCCGGGGAGTGTCGCCTTCGCCGGCGGGAGGCCAGTCCATCAGGCCGCCCCGACACTTATGAGCGCCCGTGCCGACGGTTGATACACCACGTGGACGCGGGCCTGGGGCGGCTCTACCATCTATGCGTGTCTGGGCCCCGCGAACCCGGCGATTCACACGACGTGCTCGCCATGGTGTTCGCGCGCCCCAAAGAGGCGCTCCAGGCCGCCAGGGCCATCCTCGCGGGGCGGCGCGGCCCGTACGACTCCTCGATCGCGCGGCAGGCGATCGGCATCCTGCACCGCGAGTTCGGCGACATCGAGGCCGCGATCGGCGAGCTGCGGCAGGCCGTGCGGCTGGCGCGCAGATCCGGCTCGCCGGACCGGGAGGCCGACGTGCTCGCCACCCTCGGCATCGCGCTCGTGCACCACGGCCGCACCCGTTCCGGGCTGTCGGCGCTCGACTCCGCCGCAGGCCGGGCCACCGGCACCACCCGCGCCCGCGTGCTCTTCCGGCGGGCCGGGGCCCGCTGGATCCTCGGCCGGCACGGCGACGCGCTCGACGACCTCGGGGTGGCCGCGCCGGCGCTGCGCCGGGCCGGCGACACCGTGTGGGCCGCCCGCGCGCTCAGCCTGCGCGGCCACGTGCAGCTCGCGCTCGGCGGCGTGCGGGCCGCCGACGCCGACTTCCGCACCGCGCAGCGCATGTTCGCCACCACCAGGCAGGAGCACGACTCGGTCGTCGCCGTGCAGAACCGGGGCGTCGCCGCCTTCGTGGCCGGCGACCTGCCCACCGCGCTGGCCCTGCTCGACGAGGCCGACCAGGGGTTCCAGCGGCTCGGCACCCCGATGCCCGACCTGGTCGCCGACCGGTGCGCGGTCATGCTCGCCGCCGGCCTCGCCCGCGAGGCGCTGGAGCAGGCCGACGCCGGGCTGCGGCTGATCGCCCGGCTGCGCGGCCAGGCCACCCGGCGGGCCGAGCTGCTGCTGCTCGCCGCCAGGGCCGCGCTGCTGGCCGCCGACCCGGCGACCGCCCGCGAGCGCGCCGCCGAGGCCCGGGCGCTGTTCGCGAGGCAGCGGCGCGCCTGGTGGGCCGAGCACGCCCGGCTCATCCTCGTCCAGGCCGGGCTGGCGGAGGGGGCCACGCCGCGGCTGCTCGCCGACGCCCGCCGCCTCGCCGGACGGCTCGGCGAGCTCGGCTCTCCCGACGCGTGGCAGGCTCACCTGCTGGCCGGCCGGATCGCGCTGAAGCTCGGCCGGGCCGCCGAGGCCGACCGCCACCTGACCGCCGCGGCGCGGGCCAGGCACGGCGGGTCCGCCACCGCGCGGGCCGGCGGGTGGCTGGCCAAGGCGCTGCTGGCCGAGGC
>NZ_BAABFD010000016.1:0-261669 GCF_039540635.1 Nonomuraea ferruginea
ATGAGGTCTCCCACCCTGTGAAGGGGTAAGGCTCCCGGTAGACGACCGGGTTGATAGGCCGGAGGTGGAAGCGCGGTAACGTGTGGAGCTGACCGGTACTAATAGGCCGAGGACTTGACCACAAAGCATTCTTTTTGAGTTTTGCTCGCGTCCACTAGGCAATTCTGAGACAACAAACCCTGTGGTTTGTGTGTTTCGGAGGGTTACGGCGGTTATGGCGGGAAGGAAACACCCGGTTACATTCCGAACCCGGAAGTTAAGCTTCTCTGCGCCGATGGTACTGCACTCGGGAGGGTGTGGGAGAGTAGGTCACCGCCGGACAATTTTCATATGGGAAAGGCCCCGACAGTTTCTGTCGGGGCCTTTCCTTGTTGAGCCCCGAGGCTACGGCTTCGGGGCTTTTCTTGTTTCTGGGGCCTCGGCGTGATCGCCGAGGCCCTCACTCGTTCACGTGCCTTCACCTGGGACAGGCGATCAGAGCGAAGCGGTGAGAGCGAGCGCAGAGGGCATGCCCTGCCTGCATCCGTTCGTGCAAGGCGCGCAGGGCGGACTCGTACCTCCGCACATCGAAGTCCGGCACCTGCCACGGGACCACCCGCAGGAACTGGACGACCGCACCGATGTCGCGGAACTGGGCTGGAATGAACGACTCGGCCTGCCAGGTGACGGCGAAGCCGGCCTTCTCAAGGGCGGCGATGGCGCGCTCCAGATCCCAGCGACGGTGCGGGTGCGGAGGGGCGGCCAGGGCCTCGTTGAGCTCTGCCAGGTCGCAGCCACCCACCTGCTGAGTGAGAAGGGTGCCGTGCGGCACCAGAACGCGGAGGACCTCATCGGGGTCGTAGGCGTGATGCCGACTGACGACGAGCTCGAAGGAGCCCTCCGGGAACGGCAGCGCGTTCCCGTCGACGGCCGCCACCTCGACGCCGAGAGGCGTCAGGCGTTCCCTGGCGATGGCGACGTTCGGCGGGTGCCCTTCGGTGGCGGCGGTGTGTGCCGGCAGCGGGGCGAGCGACGACAGGAACTCGCCGCCTCCCGTGCCGATGTCCAGCAGGGAGCGCACGCGGGGGAGGCGTTCCCTTACGACTTCCTCGTAACTCCATGGCGGGCTGCCCGTGACGTAGCGGCCGGCGAAGGCGCTGAAATCCCAGCCGCCGATCGGGGCGGCGAGCGCTTCCGTTATGAGCGTGTCGTAGTCCACGGTCCCATCGTCGCGGACCTGCCCGCGGGCTCAGGCCGGTGTGCGGGGTTTGTGCGGGAGGTACGAGGAGGGCCGGGCACGCTCGTCGATATGAGTGCAGAGAACACGAAGAAGCCCGTCATCGCCATCACCCGATTCAAGGCCAAGCCGGAGGACTCCGAGGAGGTGCAGGACAGGCACGCCACTCTGGCGTCCACGGTGCGGTCCGCGGTTCCGGGGCTGGAGGAGGCGAGGTTGGGGCGGACCGAGGACGGGACCTGGGTCGGCGTCTGGCGGTGGGACTCCCAGGAGAGCCTGCGGAAGGCGCAGGAACTGGCGCACTCCCTTCCGGAGGCGGAGAAGGCGTTCGCGCTGGCCTCCGACGTCACCGGAGACACCTTGGAACTGCTCCAGGAGTCCTGATCCGCCAAGGCAGCCCCCACCCCGCGTCATCGCGGGGTGGGGGCTTTTCGTGTCGCGGATACCAGGGTGCGCCACCGGGCGGGGGTGGGCGAGGATGGCGGGGTGATCGTGACATGTTACGGCGGTCCCCGGGATCTGCGGGCCATGCAGGAGCTCACCGGCCGGATCTGGTCGCCGCGGGCGCGCTGGCACGCCGGCGACCTGGCCTGGGGACGGCTCCAGCACACCGGGCGGGAGCCGGAGTGGCCCACCATGCTGTGGCGGGCCGATCGGCGGACCCTGGCCTGGGGGTGGATCCACCTGCCCGGATATCTCAACCTGGCGGTCGACCCCGAACGGGCCGAGTTGGCGCACGACGTGCTGCGCTGGTTCGAGGAGATCGTGCCGGCCGGAGAGCGGCAGGTCGAGGTGTCGAGCGGGGAGCCGCACCTGGTCGCCGCGCTGGAGGAGCGCGGCTACGCACGGGAGAAGGACGGGCCGTTCTTCGTGCAGATGGTACGAGACCTCGACGGCCTGCCCGAGCCGGAGCCGCCCGCGGGGTTCCGGCTGGAAGCGGTGCGTGACGTGCCCGGACGGGTGGCGGCCCATCGGGCGGCCTTCCACCCGTCGCGCGTCACCGAGGAGAGCTACGCGGCCGTCCGCGCGGCCTGGCCGTACCGGGAGGACCTCGACTGGTGCGCGATCGGGCCCGACGGCGGCACGGCCGCGTACTGCCTGCTCTGGCTCGACGACCGCGACGTGGCGCTGATCGAGCCGGTCGGCACCGTGCCCGCGCACCGGGGCAAGGGACTGGCCAAGGCGGTGTGCCTGGCGGCGCTGCGCGCGGCGCGGGCGGCTGGCGCCAAGCAGGCCGTGGTGGCGCCGCGCGGCGACGACGGGTATCCCGTACCGGCACGTCTATACAGCGGACTCGGGTTCCGCGACACCGCGAGAAGCCTCCTGTTCATCCGCTGATATCAAATTGCAACTGGACGTCAGGTGAGAACTGCTGTTATGCGGGCAGGCCAGTGATTCAGGAGGGAGGCTGGAGTTGCATGGTGCCCGAGACAACAGTGACCGCGTGGCCCGCGAGGTGCACGCGATCACCGGCGAGGGTCACCCGCACCAGCCCGCCCCGCTCCGACAGCTGGGCGCCGGTCAGCGTCTCGCGGCCGAGCCTGGCAGACCAGTACGGCGACAGAGCGCAGTGGGCCGAGCCCGTCACCGGGTCCTCGGGCACGCCGACCTTTGGCGCGAAGAACCGGGAGACGAAGTCGGTCTCGGTACCCCGGGCGGTGACGATCACTCCGCGTGCGTCGATCGCCGCGAGGGCGTCGATATCGGGCCGCAAGGTTCTCACCGTCTCCGCCGAATCCAGCTCGACCAGCAGGTCGAGGGCGCCCTTCGAAACATGCACGGGGGTGGCGCCGAGTGCCTTCTCCAGACCTTCGGGAACTGTGGTGGCAGTCACTTCCTTGACCGGAAAATCCATGGTGATCATTCCGTCCGGTTGGCGATTCACCGTGAGCGTTCCGCTCGCCGTGGCGAATTTCACCGGGCCATGCGCGACGCCCGTCGAATACAGGACGTGCGCCGTGGCGAGGGTGGCGTGCCCGCACAGCGTGACCTCCACCTTCGGCGTGAACCAGCGCAGCGAATCACCCAGCAGGAAGGCGGTCTCCGACAGCTTCAGCTCGGCCGCGAGCGACTGCATCCACACGTCGGGGACCCGATCTTCCAGCAGGCACACGCCTGCGGGATTACCCTGGAAAGCTGTGTCGGTGAAGGCGTCGACGATGAACAGGCGCATGAGCCGATGCTATAGGGGGCCAGATATCGGGGTGAAACCAGGACGCTAGCCGTACAAAATGGAATTAGTGCTGGGCGTGTCGCATGGCGAACGCGGAATCGTCGGTTACCGTCCAATGTGTCGGGACGTGCCGATTGCGGTGAGTTCCTGAGGAAAGGACAAGCCGATGGGGGCAGTGCGTAAGGTTGCGGGTTACCTGGGCCTGGGCGCGGTTGATCAGTATGACGAGGCTTATGACGACGACGGGCAGTACGAAGAGGAGTACATGCCTGCCACGGAGCGGGCGGCGCGCCGGTGGCGGGCCACCATCGAGTCGTCACGGATCGTGATGGTCCAGCCGCTGAAGTACAACGACGCACCGTTGATCGGCCAGTATTTCCGCGACGGCCAGACGGTGATCATGGATGTGACGGGCATGGCGATGCCGGAGGCGACGCGCATGGTCGACTTCGCCGCCGGTCTGGCCTATGGCTGCGAGGGGCGGATCGAGCGCATCGCCGACCGCGTCTTCCTGCTGGCGCCCGCGCACGTCGAGATCGAGACGACCTGACCCGCGCCAGGCCACGTGCCGGCGCGGGCGGGGAGTCGGCACGGCCTGCGCGGTCCGCTGCGGCCGAGGCTGTGGGCGGGACAGGCGATGATCGATCAGGCCGCGCGGGGGCCGCGGCGGATCAGGCGGGTGATGTCGGTCGCGTCTTCCGCGGCCTGCTTGGCGCGGCCTTCGGCCTCTCGGGCGTAGGCGTGCAGGGCCCACACCGCGCCGTCGGCCAGCTCCCTCAGCTCGCTCACCTGCGCCGCGACGTACGCGGCGTCTGACAGGACGCGCTCGCGGCGCTGCCAGAGCAGCCACCCGGCCAGCGCGAAGAGCACGACCCCGGCGGCGGCCGTGACCGGGTGGGTGAGGAAGGCGGCGACCAGGCAGGTCAGCCCGCCGAGCACCAGCAGCCCCGGCGCCCACGGAGCGCGGGGCGGGGCCGGCACGGCGGCGGAGATGGCCGCTTCGGCGACGGCCAGCGACTCCTCGTCGGGGCCTTCAGGGCGGAGCTCGACCCGGTGGCCGAGCAACGACACGGTGACCGACGGCGGCGGCTCCAGCCTGCTGTCGGACTCCAGCTCCTCCGCGACGCCACGCAGGATGGGCGCCGCGACGTGCAGGGCGATCGCCGTCAGGTGGGGGTCGGAGCCGGGGCGAAGGTCGTCGAGCAGGTGGGAGTCGAGCGAGGCCTGCGGTCCGGGTGGCCCGCTCAGCCCGATCATGGCGCGGAGCACGGCCAGCGGCTCGTCCTCGGCCCAGGTGGCGGCGGGGGTGGCGCCGGAGTTGGCGAGCGGCGCGGCCGAGCCCTGGTCGGACTGGCGGGCCGAGGTGATCTCCTCGCAGCGGGCCCGCAACCGGGTCAGCCGGGCGGCGGCCTGGGCCGGCCTGGCCAGCTCGGGGATCTCCGCCATCTCGGGGAAGTCGACGAGCGAGGCGGGCACCACCACGGACGGCTCGCCGGGCACGAGCGCCTGCACCCACTGGCGCGGGTCGGCCTGTTCCTGCACGGCGAGCGCGTCGAGCTTGCGCAGCACGAAGATCTTGCCGGCGGGGCCGTAGGCGCCGCGGGCGGCGGCCAGCCAGAGCGCCCGCTGGCCGTGGGAGACGGGCCGGTCGAGTGAGAGGTCGCCGAAGGCGGTGCCGAGCCAGGAGGCGTGGATGCGGCTGCCGTGGCCGGCGACGGCCAGCGCCAGGCAGAGGAAGACCGCGGTCTGCTGCTGGTCGCGCGAGGCGGCTCTGCTCAGCGGCTCCAGCGGGTCGTCGCCGGCGAGGATGGTGACCAGCGCCTCGACGGCGGGCGGCAGCCAGTGGCCGGGGATGTCGGTGAAGCCGGGTGGTGCGGGGGGCGCGCTGCCGTTCGCGGCCAGGTGCGCCAGCAACGCCTCGGCGTAGCGCCGTAGCTCGTTGGCTGCTTGGGGGCTCGCGGTCAGGTCCGTGCTCAAGGCAGAGAACTCCCCCAATTCGGCCTCAGTTCATGACCCCGTAAAGGGTAACCCGCGTGGCACGCCTCCGAGGCGGAGGCGCGCCACAGCGGAACGGGGACTTTGATCGAATCGCCTGTTACATGCGCTCGGGTACGGGGACGCCCAGAAGGTCGAGGCCCGTCTCCAGCACGCGCAGCGTCAGCGCGCAGAGCGCCAGCCGTCGCGCGCTGGTCTCCGGGTCGACGCCCTCCTTGGTGACCGGGCACTCCTCGTAGAAGGTGCTGAACAGGCTGGCCGCCTCGAACAGGAACGCGCACAGCCGGTGCGGCTCCGACTGGGCGGCCACCTGCTCCAGCGTCTCGCCGAAGCCGAGCAGGTGGAGGCCCAGCGCGCGCTCGGCGGGCTCGCCCAGCACGATCGGACCCGTGGTGTCGTCGGGGGAGCGGCCCGCCTTGCGGAAGATGGACCGGATCCGGGCGGTCGCGTACTGCATGTAGGGGCCGGTGTTGCCGGTGAAGCCCAGCATGCGGTCGAAGTCGAAGACGTACTCGCTGTCGTGGTTGACCGACAGGTCGGCGTACTTCACCGCGCCCATGCCGACGGCGTGGGTGATCTCCTCGCGGGTGGCCTGGTCGTAGCCGCGTTCGGCGATGGCCGCGGACGCCCGGTCGATCGCCTCCTGCAGCAGGTCCATCAGCTTGACGGACTCGCCCGAGCGGGTCTTGAACCGGCGGCCGTCCTTGCCCAGCATCATGCCGATCTGCACGTGCTCGGCGGAGACCGAGTCGGGCAGCCAGCCGGCCAGCTCGGCGGCGGCGAACACCATGCGGAAGTGGAGCGCCTGGTCGGCGCCCACGACGTAGAGGATGCGGTCGGCCTTGAGGTCGTGCACCCGGTAGCGGATGGCGGCCATGTCGGTGGAGGCGTAGCCGTAGCCGCCGTCGCTCTTCCTGATAATGAGCGGCAGCGGCTTGTCGTCGGAGCCGGTGAAGCCGGGCGGGAACACGCAGAGCGCGCCCTCGCTGATCGTGGCGACGCCGGCCGCCTCCAGATCCTGGCAGGTCTTCTCCAGCATCGGGTTGTACATGCTCTCGCCGGCGAGGTCGGCGTCGGTCAGGGTGACGCCGAGCATCGTGTAGACCTTGTTGAAGTAGCGCACGGTGGCGTCCATGAAGACGTGCCACAGCCGCATGGTCTCCGGGTCGCCCGACTGGAGCGTGGTCACCCGTACGCGCGAGCGCTGCTTGAACGACTCGTCGCCGTCGAACTTGGCGCGGGCGGCCTGATAGTACTCAGTCCCCTGGCCGGCTTCGAGCTGGGCGACCGCGGCCTCCTCGCCGATGTCGAGGAGGTGCTCGATGAGCATGCCGAACGGGGTGCCCCAGTCGCCCAGGTGGTTCTGCCTGACGACGTGGTTGCCGAGGTGTTCGTGCACGCGGGCCAGGCAGTCGCCGACGATGGTCGTGCGCAGGTGGCCGACGTGCATCTCCTTGGCGGCGTTGGGCGCCGAGTAGTCGATGACGACGGTCTGCGCGGGGGCGATCGTGGCGACGCCGGAGCGCGGGTCCTTGAAGACGAGGGACGCCTGGGACTCGATCCACCCGTCGTCGAGCGTGATGTTGAGGAAGCCCGGGCCGCTGACCTCGACGGCGCCGGGGAAGTCGGACAGCTCGGCCCTGATCGACTCGGCGACCTCCCGCGGGGCTCGTCGCAGCCGCTTGGCCAGGCTCATCGCGACGTTCGCCTGGAAGTCGGCGAACTGGGAGGGCCGGATCAGCGGATCTGCGTCGGCGTACTCGGCGCCGAACGCGGACGCCAGCGCCTGCTGGACGCGCTCGGTGAGCACTTTCTGCGGGTCGGTCATGTCCTAAGAGTACCGGCGACCTTGACCGCGATGCTGATGCCGGCGCAGGCCACGAGAGCGATGCCGACGGCGATCAGATCGTCGTGCGGACCGCCGGGGCGGAGTTCGAAGACCTCCCGTACGAACGGGCTCGCCAGGGCCAGCGCGAACAGCCCGGCCATGGCCGCGACCAGGGCCACCCGCCACCGGTCGAGCGGCCTGGCGACGAGGACGAGCACCCACCACGTGGTGAGGAAGAGCGCGAGCACGGCCGCGGTCCGCTGCTCCTCCAGCGCGCCCCCGGCCGCGGCGCGGAACGCCAGCAGGACCGCGAAGGCGCAGATCACCCCGGCGGGCACGGCGAACCTGAGCACCCGGGGCACGAACCCGGGGCTGGCCCGCTCCAGCGTGGGCGCGAGCGCCAGGAAGAGGGCGGGCAGGCCGATGGTGACGGCGTTCACCAGCGTGGAATGGCGGGGCGTGAACGGGAACATCATCCCCGCGACCCCGGTCATCAGCGACAGCACGATCGCGTAGAAGGTCTTGGTGAGGAACAGCCCGGAGACCCGCTCGATGTTGGCCAGCACCCGGCGGCCCTCGTTGACCACGTGCGGGAGGGCCGCGAACCGGTTGTCCAGCAGCACGACCTGGGCGACGGCCTTGGTGGCGGGGCTGCCCGCGCCCATCGCGATGCCGAGGTCGGCCTCCTTGAGCGCGAGCACGTCGTTGACGCCGTCGCCGGTCATGGCGACGGTGTGGCCGCGTTTGCGCAGGGCTGTGACGAAGAGTCGCTTCTGCTGGGGGCTGACCCGGCCGAAGACGGTGGCGGCGTCGAGCGCCTCGCCGAGCGCGTCCTCGTCGTCCGGCAGCGTGCGCGCGTCCACCGCGCGGTCGGCGCCGGGCACGTTGAGGCCGGCGGCGATCGCGGACACCGAGCGCGGGTCGTCGCCGGAGACGATCTTCACGCTGACGCCCTGCCGCTCGAAGTACTCCAGCGTCTCGTGGGCGTCGGGGCGGACGCGCTGCTTGAGCACGACGAGCGCCACCGGCTCGCCCTCCTCGACGCCGATCACGGACAGGTCCGTACGGGCGTCCTCAGGGAGGGCGTCCGCCGTGATCGGGTCCGTACGGTGGCTCGCGGCGTGTGCGTCCGCCGTGATCGGGTCAGTACGAGGGCTCGCCGGGGGACGGCTGCCGTCCGGGAGCCGGTTCGTACGGCATAAGGCCAGGACGCGGGCGCCGGTGGCGGCGAGTTCCGCCGCCTGGGCGCGCTCCGGGGCCGACGGGGCGAGCAGCACGTCGGGGGCGCCGAGCAGCCACACCCCGTGCGGGCCGAAGTCGGCGCCGCTCCACTTGCGCTCGGAGGAGAAGGGCACGGTGGCCAGCGGACGCCAGCGCGCGGAGGGGAAGCGGTCGCTGATCGCGCGGGCGGTGGCGTTCGGGTGGCCGTCGGCGGCGGTGAGCGCGGCGAGCGCGTCGTCCACCGGGCGGCCCTCGCGCAGCGGCACGACGCGGTCGAGCGTCATGCCGCCGGCGGTGAGCGTGCCGGTCTTGTCCAGGCAGAGCACGTCCACTCGGGCCAGGCCCTCGATCGCGGGCAGCTCCTGGACCAGGCAGCGGCGGCGGCCGAGCCTGACCACGCCCACGGCGAAGGCGATGGAGGTCGTCAGCACCAGGCCCTCGGGGATCATGGTGACGATCCCGGCGACCGCGCCGGTGATGGCGGTGGCGAAGTCGGCCGAGTTGCTCAGCTGGCTGTAGGTGAGCAGCGCGCCGATGGGGATGACCAGCCAGGTGATGTAGCGGATGAACCGGGCGACGCCGTCACGCAGCTCGGAGTGCGCGAGGTGGAAACGGCTCGCCTCCTCGGCCAGCCGGGCGGCGTACGCGTCGGTGCCGACGGCGGTGGCCCTGAACACGCCGGTTCCGGCGACGGCGAAGCTGCCCGACAGCACCGGGTCGCCGGGCTCCTTGCGCACCGGGTCGGCCTCGCCCGTCAGGAGCGACTCGTCGACCTCCAGCCCGGCGGAGACGATCATCTCGCCGTCGACCAGCAGCGCGTCGCCGGGGCCGAGCACGATCAGGTCGCCGAGGACCACCTCGTGCGGCGGGACGCGCCGGTCCGCGCCGTCGCGGCGGACCGTCACGGGGCTCTCGCCGACCACGGCCAGCCGGTCCAGCGTGCGCTTGGCGCGCAGCTCCTGGACGACGCCGATCAGCACGTTGGCCACCATGATCAGGCCGAACACGCTGTCCTGCCACGCGCCGAAGACGAGGATGAGCGCCCACAGGACGCCGATGACGAGGTTGAAGAGCGTGAAGACGTTCGCCCTGATGATGGCGGCGAGCGACCGGCTGGACCGGCGCGGCACCACGTTCGGTCTCGCCCGTGCGACCTGCGCCGACGTGAGCCCGTCCAGCGACATGACTCCGTCCACCGCGAACCCCCCGACCTGCGGCAACGTCACTGAGCGGGTCTCCCCGCCGGCGTCGGTCCGCCTGATTCCCCTGATAGGCGGACGGGGATCACCCTACGGCTTTCAGCGTGATCTGTGGGCGCTTATCCGCTCGCCGATCCGGGACGTCAGCCCGCCCGCCGACAGGTCGGCGGCGAGCCGGCAGGCCGCGCTGACTCCTCTGGCGCTGGACGAGCCGTGCGCGACGACGACGGTGCCGTTGAGCCCGAGCAGCACCGCGCCGCCGTACGCCTCCGCGTCGAGCCGGCCGCTCAGCTCGCGCAGCCGGGAGCGCTGCATGAACGCGCCGAACTTGGCCATCCGGCTCTCGCTCACGGACCGCCGCAGCTCGTCGAAGGCGTAGCGGACGGCGCCCTCCATGGTCTTGAGCGCCACGTTGCCGGTGAACCCGTCGGTGACGATCACGTCGGCCCGCCCGGTCAGCAGGTCGTAGCCCTCGACGTTGCCGGCGAAGGTCAGCGCGGGGGCGGCGTCGAGCAGCTCGTGGGCTCGGCGGACGAGCTTGTTGCCCTTCTCCGCCTCGCTGCCGATCGTGAGCAGGCCCACCCGGGGCTCGGCGATGCCGAAGGCCAGCTCGGCGTAGGCGGCGCCGAGGTGGCCGAACTGGACCAGGATCTCCGGCTTGACCTCGGCGTTCGCGCCCGCGTCCAGGAGCAGCGTGGGGTGCGGCAGGGTGGGCAGCGCGACCGCGAGCGCCGGGCGGAGCACCCCCTGCTGGGTCTTGAGCCGCAGCTTGCCGGTGGCCACGATGCCCGCGGTCGAGCCGGCGGAGACCACGGCCGACACGTCGCCGCGGCGCAGGAGGTGGCAGGCGACCGCGATGCTGGAGCGGGGCCGGCGCAGGCTGGCCAGCGCGCCCTCGTCCATGGCGAGCGCCTCCTCGGCGCGCACGATGGGGATCTCGTGGGCCGCGTCGTGTTCGGCGAGTGACTCGTACAGCACGCGTGGCGAGCCGACGAGGACGACCGGCAGCCCGCGCTCGCGCACGGCGTGCACGGCGCCCGCCACGATCTCGTGGGGCGCGCGGTCGCCGCCCATGGCGTCGACCGCGATCGGCCTGCTGTCTGGCAAAAGTCACCTCGTACGGCGTGTCGCTTGGCCGTCCGAATGGTAGGCGAGGCCGTCACCAGGCTAACCGGCGGGCAGGACTAGGCGTCGCCGCTCAGGTTCCAGTCGTGGACGGTGCGGGCCACGACGACCTTGCCGAAGGTGACCCGGCCGGTCACCCTGATCACCGGGCCGTCGCCGTCGGGGGTGTTGTCGCCCGAGACCTGGCGCTTGGCGAACATGGCGCCGACCTCGTCGATGACCTGGGCGTTCGGCGGCACCCGGATGATCAGCTTGGCCGCGAACGCGCTGATGGAAAGGGTGATCTCGCGGCCGGGGAGCACGGCCTCCGACAGGTCGACGATGAGCGCGCCGTACGTGGCCGACAGGCGGGTGTGGCGGGAGGCGATCCAGCGCCCGCGCTTGACGACCTTGCTGAAGACGGCGTTGACGGTCTGCTCCGTCGCGATGGGCGCGGCGGCCGTGGAGGACCGGACCTTGGGCAGGTCCACGATCAGGGGCTCCAGCTCGCCCATGGTGCGAGCTTGGTAGGTGGCCTCGAGACGGTCGGCGTGCTCGGGGCTCGTGAGTCGTCCACTGGCGTAGGCCTCGTTGAGCAGCGCGGCGACCTGGTCGCGGTCGGCGTCGGAGGCCCGGAGGGCAGGGTCGTGGGTCACACCGCCAGTTTAGGTCAAATCAAGATATGTCGTGATTTCAATTCTCCCAAGAAACTTGGAGCACCCTCCGAACCATAGCCGCGGGCAGCCTACTCTCGGTATAAGAGCCATAGACGCGCGACGGGGGCGTGAGGTTTACATCCGATCGAACAAAAAAGACGGGAAAGGCCTAGTGATCTTGAACCAAGCAGGTACGCGACGCTTCAAGGCGTACACGTCCAAGCACCTCGACGAGCTCCTGCGACGCGCCGGGCTCGATGACGGGGAGCGGCTGAAGGTGCGGGCCGTGGCCACGGTGCTGCCCTTCCGGACGAACGCCTACGTCGTCGATGAACTCATAGATTGGTCGGCGGCGCCCGACGACCCCATGTACCGTCTCGTCTTCCCGCAGGCCGACATGCTGCCCGAGGCCGATGTGGCCCGGCTGGCCGACCTGCTCAAGGCCGAGGCGCCCAACGGGGAGATCCAGGCGGAGGCGAACAAGGTCAGAGCGCAGCTCAACCCGCACCCCGCCGGCCAGAAGGAGCTCAACGTGCCGCGCATCGGCGAGGAGCCGGTGCCCGGGATGCAGCACAAGTATCCGGAGACCGTGCTCTTCTTCCCGAAGCAAGGGCAGACCTGTCACGCCTACTGCACCTACTGCTTCCGGTGGGCGCAGTTCGTCGGCGACGCCGACCTCAAGTTCGCCTCCGACGACATCGACCAGATGGTCGCCTACCTCCGCCAGCATCCCGAGGTGACCAGCGTCCTGATCACCGGCGGCGACGCCATGATCATGGGTGAGCCGGTGATCAGGCGCTACATCGGGCCGCTGCTGGAGCTGGAGCAGCTCGAGTCCATCAGGATCGGCACCAAGGCGCTGGGCTACTGGCCGCAGCGCTTCGTCACCGACCCCGACGCCGACGCCACGCTCGGCCTGTTCGAGGAGGTCGTCAAGGCAGGCAAGAACCTCGCGTTCATGGCGCACTTCTCGCACCCGCGCGAGCTGGAGTCGCCGCTGGTCGAGTCCGCGGTGGAACGGATCCTGGGCAGCGGGGCGACGATCCGCACCCAGGCGCCGCTCATCAGGTCGATCAACGACGACCCGGCCGTCTGGGAGACCATGTGGCGGCGCCAGCACCGCATGGGGATGATCCCGTACTACATGTTCGTCGAGCGTGACACCGGTCCGCAGGACTACTTCGCGGTGCCGCTCGGCCGCGCGTACGAGATCTTCAGGGACGCGTACGCGAGCGTCTCCGGGCTCTGCAGGACGGTCCGCGGGCCGTCCATGTCGGCGACGCCGGGGAAGGTGTGCGTCGACGGCGTCACCGAGATCGCCGGTCAGCGGGTGTTCGTGCTCCACCTCATCCAGGCGCGGGACCCGTCCTTGGTGGGGCGGCCGTTCTTCGCGCGGTACGACCCGTCGGCCGTCTGGCTGACGGACCTGCGGCCGGCCTTCGCCGACGCTTTCCCGTTCGAGGTCGCCGCCTCGCTCGGGGCCTGAGGCGGTCAAGGGCGGCCACCGCAAGCGGAAAATCTGCGCCCCCGGCCCGTGACATTCATTTTGTCGAGCTCCTGGCGCGGGCCGGGGAAAGCGCACTTACGGACGCCGGAAGCGTCCATGGAATATCCGAATTAGCCCCCCTCTATTTCCCGATTTGTCTCCCCCTGTGTGACCCCTTTCGGGCTCGGTAACTTACCCACAAAGCCCTTGTCACGCGGGCTTTTAGCGGCTCACCCGGGGTCGTGCGCGGTGATAGAACTGCATCCGTAGCTCAGCCGCGGACGGCGCGCTTCGTGCGGTGCCCATAGCGTGTACGCCACGGCATTCGGGGGTTATCGATTCGCAATTCAATGCTCTCCGAAGCGATCGATCACGAGCCGGGAAGGCAAATCATGAAACGTGTAATGAAGACGGCGGTCGCCGTAACGGCATTCGGGCTCGCGGCGGCACTCGCCGTGCCGGCGCAGGCCCAGGCCGGGGACCTCGGCGCCTCGCCCACGAAGCGCGACCAGGCCCGGATCGGCGACGACTCGCCGCTCGACGGCCTGGTGGGCGGGCTCGCCGGCGGCCTGCTGGACGGGCTGTTCGGCGCAGCCGCCAAGGCCTCCGCCAAGCCCGCGCAGAACCAGACCAGGCCGCAGGGACGCCCCGGCATCGACGGCCTGTCCAACACCCTGCCTCTGGACGGCCTCGCCGCCTCGCGCCCGGCCAAGCCCAGGGCGCAGGTCAAGCCGACGCAGGAGGACACGTTCGAGGGCGCCTTCGCCCAGGTCGCCTACCTGTTCGAAGGCTCGCTCGGCGGCGCCACGGCGTCGCTGTCGACGACCCGGATGGTGCCCGGCGGACGCTACGGCTCCACCGAGGCGCTGGACGGCGCCACGTCGGCGCTGGACGGCGCCACGACAGGCGTGGCCCACCTGTCGCTGCAGGAAACGGTCGTCGGCATGTCGCGTGCCGCGAAGCAGGCGCTGCCGCGATCCAGCAACGGACGTCTGGCGCCGCTCGTCGGCCGCGTGGCGCCCGCCGAGACGGCGCCGCTGCTGGAGTCGCTGCCCGGCACCACTCAGGTCGCCTCCATCGATGAGATCGCCCCGCTCGTCGAGGACGCCTCCGCCCTGGTCTCCACCAACGGGACGAAGGCCACCAGCGCCTACACCGACACCGTCGCCGCGCTGGGCTGGACCACGGCCGCCCTCACCAGCATGGTCCGGGACCCCTGGCACTACCGCTGATCCTCTGGCGGACCCGAGCTCCGCACCCTCTGAAGCATCGCCGGGCCCCGCATCCTGCGGGAGCCCATCCCCGGGAGTGGCTTCCCGACCCCCGCCGCGCTCGCCGGCGCCGCCCAAGTCTGCAGGGTGGCGGCGCCGTGAGCCGCGGCCCCGCCGCCGGCCCGCACCAGGGTCGGCGGCGGTTCGCTTTCTATCCGGGCAGTCGCACGCCCGTGCGGCGGGCGATCTGGGCCTGCAGCCTCGCCATCTGCCAGTGCAGCTCCAGCAACTGCTCGGCGAGCTGCATCGTGGGTATCTCGGTCACATCCTCGGTGGCCAGGTGGTCGATAGCGGCCGAGAGCTCACCCATCGTGTCCCCCCACTCCATCACCGTTAACAAGCTCGAACCGACGTTCGAATCCTAGCGAACGGTAGCCCCTCCTGTCAGTCCTACACGCGCAGCCCCGGCCGACTTCTCGTACACCGTCTCGAAAACCCAGGAGCTACGGCGAGCGAGCGGGCCGAAGGCACGCGTCACGGCGCCCGGCCCGAGGGGTTTCCCAAGAAGATCGTGAATTTTGGTCGGCGGATCGCCACGGACCATCGCCGGCCGTCGGAAACAGCCCGCGGAAGAGACCTCAGCCCGAAGCGACGCGACCAGGGGCGGCGGCGCGATCGGGCGGAGAAGGTGGTCAGCCCTTGGTGTAGGCGGCGAGGACTTCCTTGGGGTCGCCGTCCATTTTGATCTTTCCCTTGTGGAGCCAGATCACCCGGTTGCACGTCTGCTGGATCACCCGCAGGTCGTGGGCCACCAGGAAGACCGTGCCCGCCGACTCCCTGATCTGGCGGATGCGCTGCTCGCTCTTCTTGCGGAACTCGCGGTCACCCGTGGCCAGGGCCTCGTCGATGAGCAGGACGTCGTGGGTCTTGGCCGAGGAGATGGCGAAGCGGAGCCGGGCGCCCATGCCGGAGGAGTAGGTGGACATCGGCAGCTGGACGAACTCGTCGATGCCGGAGAAGTCGACGATCTCCTGGTATTTCTCCCTGACCTCCGCCGGGGTCATGCCCATGGCGTAACAGCCGAGGATGATGTTGCGCTCGCCGGTCAGCTCGCGCATCAGGGCCGCGTTGACGCCCAGCAGCGACGGCTGCCCGTCGGTGTAGACGGCGCCGGAGTGGGGCGGCAGCAGGCCGGCGATGGCGCGCAGCAGCGTGGACTTGCCGGAGCCGTTGCGGCCGACGACGCCGATGGCGTCGCCGTGGTAGGCCACGAAGGAGACGCCTTTGACGGCGTGGACCTCCTTCATCTGCGGCCTGCCCTGGCGCTTGACGATGCGCATGAAGGCGTTGACCGCGTTGCCCTTCTCGGACTCCGACGCGGCGCCGTAGACGCGGTAGACGATGTGGAGATCGTCGACGATGACCGTCGGCGTGCCCGTGGGCACGTCCAAGGGGCCCTTAGCGGGCTCCGGGTCGGGATGCACCCGGACGTCCTTGCTTGGGACGGCGGGCTCCTCGCCCTTCACCTTTGCCAGCTCCTCGGTCAGGTCAGCCACGCCCGTACCTCTCCTCAGCCCGCCAGAAGTACCAGAAGCCGAAGCAGAGTGCGAACACTGCCCAGAATACGCAAGCCATCCACACCATCGGCGGGGGAGTGTGCTTGTAGATGAAGATGTCCCGCATCCACTCGATGTACGAGGCGGCCGGGTTGAGATACATGGCGGTGGCGACCCACTGCGGCAGACCCGCGGTCTCCACCACCTTGTCCTGGATGGAGAAGAAGACACCGGAGGCGTAGAGCCAGGTGCGGGTGATGAACGGCAGCAGCTGGTTGAGGTCCCGCATGGAGGACCCGAGCCGTGCCATCACCAGCCCGGCGCCCACGTTGAACATGGTCTGCAGGATCAGCACGACCGGGATCATCAACCAGTACCACGTAGGCACCTCGGAGGTGATGAACACGATCAGCACCAGCACGCCCATGGAGATGGCGAGCTGCTGGAGCTCCTGGATGGTGTAGGCCAGGGGCAGCGCGGCGCGTGGGAAGTGGAGCGCACGGATCAGCGACAGATTGCCGGAGATCGACTTGGCGCCCGCGGTGACGCTGCGCTGCGTGTAGGTGAAGACGAAGATGCCGATCAGCAGGAAGGCCGGGTAGTTCTCGACGCCGTCGCGGCCGCCGAGGACTATGCCGAACATCACATAGTAGATGGCCGCGTTGAGCAGGGGGGTCAGGACCTGCCACAGCTGGCCGAGAGCGGAGCTGGAGTACTTCGAGACGTTGCGCGAGGTCGCGTACGTCAGGATGAAGTGTCGCCGCTCCGCGAGTTGGCGCACATAGACGAGAAACCTCGGCCGTGCGATGGCACGGCGAAGCCCGTATCTCTCGGCGAGCTTGGCCAGCGGCTCCTGCCCGCTTCGGCCGCCCGCCTGGGCGTCCGCGACAGCGGATTCCGGCTGGCTCATGGGATGGACTCTATTGGATCCGGGTTGCTCGGGATGCCTGCCGCGTGGCGCGCGGCCGACAGTTGGACGGTGTCTCGTGGCGCTCGGTTCCAAGCCACCGTCAAGACTCGCTCAACCGTAGCCCAGCGGGACGGACGATGGCGGCAACGGCACGAGCACCGTCTGGTAGGAGGTATTTTTCATCGACACTTCCCGTCCCCGCGAATGCCCGTCTGACTCGTTTATGCACTTCATCCCCTTGCGAGCTGTATGGGCGCGACGTGGGACAGGCGGACGTGTGACCGAACTGCAACGCGCCAGAGACGTGCTGGTGGCAAGTAGTAGGAGATAGTCGCGATCGACTGGCAGGGCGTCGGCTGGTTTGACCAGGTCAGCCAAACCCGGGGGATTACAAGGAACCCCCCGTCAGGCTGCTCACGATCATCGCAGCTCAGCGCTTACGCCCACCTTGGTAGAGGGAGGAATTTTTTCACCATGCGTGTTACTAGAGGCGCACGGATCGTCGCCGGTACCGCGCTGCTCGCTCTCGCGGTTGCCGCGTGCGGCGGCGGTGCCAGCCCGTCCGGTGACCCCGCGGCGGATGGCGGCGACACGCCGGTCCGCATGGAGCTGGGTGAGCCGCAGAACCTGCTGGTCCCCTCGAACACCACCGAGTCCGAGGGCTCCGAGCTCCTCGCGGCCGTCTTCGAGCCCCTGGTGAACTACGACGAGAACAAGCAGGTCGTAGAAGCCGCTGCCGAGTCGATCACCACGGAAGACAACATCACGTGGACGATCAAGCTCAAGTCGGGCTATACCTGGCACAACGGTGAGCCGCTCGTCGCGCAGAACTACGTCGACGCGTGGAACTACGCCGCCAACCAGGACAACGCGCAGGGCGCCGGCTACTTCTTCGGCCGCGTCAAGGGCTACGACGCGCTGAACCCGGGTGAGGGCAAGGAAGTCACCACCAAGGAGATGGAAGGCCTGAAGGTCGTCGACGACTCGACCTTCACCGTCGAGCTGGCGGCGCCGTTCTCGCAGTTCAGGACGATGCTCGGCTACACCGCCTTCTACCCGCTGCCCAAGGCCGCCTTCGGCGCCGACGGCAAGGTGACCAACGAGTACGGCGAGAAGCCGATCGGCCAGGGCCTCTTCAAGCTCGACAAGCCGTACAAGAAGGGCACCGACCAGACGGTCGACCTCTCCGTGTACGACAAGTACCCGGCCAAGAAGCCCAACGGCTGGACCAAGCTCCAGTTCAAGCTCTACAACAGCTCCGAGACGGCCTACAACGACCTGCAGGCGAACAACGTGGACATCCACGACTCGCTGCCGGCCTCGGCCATCTCCAGCGCGAAGACGGCCCTGGGCGACCGCTACCAGGACCAGCCGGACGCCGGCATCGGCTACATCGGCTTCCCGCTGCAGTACAACGACGAGTACAAGGACGTCCGGATGCGGGAGGCCATCTCGATGGCCATCGACCGGAAGACCATCGCCGAGACGGTCTTCTCCGGCACCCGCGCCCCCGCCGACGACTTCATCAACCCGGCCATCGACGGCTACCGCCAGGGCGCCTGCGCGGCCTGCACCTACGACCCGGGCAAGGCGAAGGAGCAGTACGCGGCGGCCAACGGCCCGGCCAAGCTGGAGCTGGGCTACAACGCCGACGGCGGCCACAAGGAGTGGATCGAGGCCGTCGCCAACAACCTGCGGGCCAACCTCGGCGTCGAGGTCACCGTGAGGCCGTTCGAGAAGTTCGCGAACATCCTCGACGACCTGGACGCCAAGAAGTACAAGGGCATGTTCCGCATGGGCTGGGCGGTCGACTACCCGTCGGCGGAGAACTACCTGTCGCCGATCTTCTCGACCGGCGCCATCAAGACCGGCTCCAACTACGCGGGCTACTCCAGCAAGGAGTTCGACGAGCTGGTGGCCAAGGGCGACCAGGCGCCGACCCCCGAAGAGGGCCTGAAGTTCTACCAGCAGGCCGACGATGTCCTGATCAAGGACCTCCCGTACGTTCCGGTGTACTTCTACCGGAACAACTCTGGGTACTCCACTCAGGTGAAGAACGTCAGAATCAATCTGCTCAACCAGGTTGAATGGGCTGACGTCGAGAA
Organism: Nonomuraea ferruginea; assembly: GCF_039540635.1. Classification (NCBI taxonomy): domain Bacteria; kingdom Bacillati; phylum Actinomycetota; class Actinomycetes; order Streptosporangiales; family Streptosporangiaceae; genus Nonomuraea; species Nonomuraea ferruginea. Next base: position 18,661 of record NZ_BAABFD010000016.1, read on the forward strand.
GGCCTGACGTTATATACGGGGGTGGGCGGGACGCCGTCCACCCCTCGTGAGCCCGCCACGAAGGCAGTCGCTTGGGCACGCGCCACCCAAGGTTCCCAGGGACTGCCTTCTGGCATGTACGGGAGGCTTGTATGGGCCGTTACATCATCAGGCGCCTGATCCAGGCGATACCAGTCCTGCTGGGCGCCACCCTGTTCATCTTCGCCATCGTGTTCGCGCTTCCTGGTGACCCCATCGAGGCGCTCGCCGGCGAGAAGCGCCAGGACCCGGCGATCACCGCCATCATCCGCGAGCAGTATCACCTGAACGATCCGCTGCTGGTCCAGTACTGGTACTACATCAGCGGCATCCTTTTCCACGGTGACTTCGGGAAGACCTTCGCCGGCGTCCCCGTCACCCAGTTGATGGCGGGCAAGTTCCAGGTCACGCTGAACCTCGCGTTCACCGCGCTGGTCATGGAGGCCATCATCGGCCTGCTGCTCGGCCTCTGGGCGGCGCTGCGCCGCGGCCGGGCCACCGACACCGCGATCCTGGCCTCGACGCTGCTGCTCATCTCGGTGCCGACCCTGGTCACCGGCTTCGTGCTGCAGCTGTGGCTGGGCGTCTGGCTCAAGCAGGTCACCGGGATCGAGTTCTTCCCCATCGCGGGAGTCGGCCAGGGCCTGCAGTCGTACCTGCTGCCGGGCTTCGTGCTGGCCGGCACGTCGATCGCGTACCTGACACGTCTGACCAGGACGAGTCTGGTCGAGACGCTACGCTCCGACTACATCCGCACCGCCACCGCGAAGGGCCTGTCGAGACGGCGGGTCGTGGGCAGACACGGGTTGCGCAACGCGCTGATCCCGATGGTCACCTATCTCGGAGCCGACCTGGGCGTGCTCATGGGCGGCGCCATCATCACGGAGACCATCTTCAACCTGCCGGGCATCGGCTTGCAGTTGTATCAGGGCGTTTACCTACGTGAGCAACCCATCGTCGTAGGTATCGTGACAATCCTGGTGCTGGTGTACATCGTGGCGAACCTGATCGTCGACATGCTGTACGCCGTGCTCGATCCGAGGATCCGCTATGAGTGAGACACCGCAGCTGGGCCAGGTCGGGCCGGCGTTCCCCGAAACCCAGTCGCTGACGGAGAACCAGCCGTCCCCGCCGGTCAAGCGGCCCAAGAAGAAGGAAGCGAAGCCGGCGAGCCTCTGGCGAGACGCCTGGTACGACCTGCGCCGCAGGCCGATGTTCATCTTCTCGCTGGTCCTGATCGCGATCCTGCTGGTCATGTCGTTCTGGCCGTCGCTGTTCACCTCGATCAACCCGTTCGACGCGAAGACCTGCGAGCTTTCCACCGCTCGCCAGGGCCCGAGCGCCGGCCACATCTTCGGCCGCGACAACCTCGGCTGCGACGTGTACGCCAAGACCATCTACGGCGCCAAGAACTCGATCATCATCGGTGTCGCCACCACGGTGATCACGGCGCTGGTCGGCGGGCTGCTCGGCCTGCTGGCGGGCACCCGGGGCGGCTGGACCGACGTCCTGACGTCCCGCGTCACCGAGGTCTTCTTCGCCATCCCCTCCATCCTGGGCGCGCTGCTCATCACGGCGACGTTCCGGGACGCCGGGATCGGCATCTGGATCGTGGTGATCGCGCTCTCGGTGCTGGCGTGGCCGATGACCTTCCGCATCATGCGGGCGGCCGTCATCACCGCGAGAAGCCAGGACTTCGTGCTGGCGGCCAAGGCGCTGGGGGCCGGCCAGGCGCGCATCATGTTCCGGCACCTGCTGCCGAACGCGCTCGCGCCGGTGATCGTCGTCGCCACCATCAACCTGGGCGGTTTCATCGCGGCCGAGGCCGCGCTGTCCTTCCTGGGGGTCGGCGTGCAGTCGCCCGACATCTCCTGGGGCCTGATGATCGCCGACGCCCGGAACCGGTTCCTGGAGGCGCCGCTGCCGCTGGTGTTCCCGGCCCTGTTCCTGAGCATCACGGTGCTCGCGTTCATCATGCTGGGCGACGCCGTACGCGACGCGCTCGACCCGAAGCTCAGGTAGGAGGGGGGAAACATGAGCAAGACATCGCCGCACGCGTTGCCTGCCGAGGGAGGGCTGGGCAACGAGCCGCTGCTCGCGGTGGACGACCTGCACGTGGAGTTCGCCACGCGCGCCGGCCTGGTACGGGCGGTCAACGGGGTGAGCTACTCGCTCCAGGCGGGCGAGACCCTCGCCGTCCTGGGCGAGTCGGGTTCCGGCAAGTCCGTGACCGCGCAGGCGATCATGGGCATCCTCGACATGCCGCCGGCGCGCATCCCCAAGGGGGAGGTCCGCTTCAACGGCACCGACCTGCTCAGGCTCTCGGAGGAGGCGCGCACGCAGGTGCGCGGCCAGCGCATCGCGATGATCTTCCAGGACGCGCTCTCCGCGCTCAACCCGGTGTTCACCGTGGGCTGGCAGATCAGCGAGATGTTCCGGGTGCACCGCGGCATGGGCAAGCGCGACGCCATGAGGAAGGCCGTCGAGCTGATGGACCGGGTCCGCATCCCGGGCGCCAAGCAGCGCGTCAACGACTATCCGCACCAGTTCTCCGGGGGCATGCGGCAGCGCATCATGATCGCCATGGCGATCGCGCTCGACCCCGAGGTGCTGATCGCCGACGAGCCGACCACCGCGCTCGACGTGACGGTCCAGGCCCAGGTCATGGAGCTGCTCGCGGAGCTGCAGCGCGAGAGCAACATGGGCATGATCCTGATCACCCACGACCTCGGCGTCGTCGCCGACGTCGCCGACAAGATCGCGGTCATGTACGGCGGGCGCATCGTGGAGAACGCCTCCGTGCACGACATCTACAAGGCGCCTGCCCACCCCTACACCAAGGGGCTGCTGGAGTCGATCCCCCGGGTCGACCTCAAGGGCCAGGACCTGTACGCCATCAAGGGCCTGCCGCCCAACCTGCTCGACATGCCGACCGGCTGCGCCTTCCACCCGCGCTGCCCGTACCGGCAGGACAACTGCGTGACCGACAGCCCCCCGCTCTACGAGATCAGCGGTACGCGCAACAGCGCCTGCCACTACTGGAGGGAGGTCCTCGATGGCGACCAAGGGTGAGACGATCCTCGAGGTCCGCGATCTGGTGAAGCATTTCCCCCTCAACCAGGGGATCATGTTCAAGAAGCAGATCGGGGCCATCAAGGCCGTCGACGGCGTCTCCTTCGACCTCGCCAGCGGCGAGACGCTCGGCGTCGTGGGCGAGTCCGGCTGCGGCAAGTCCACCCTCGCCAAGGTGCTGATGGCGCTGGAGCGGCCCACCTCCGGCTCCGTCAAGATCAACGGTCGTGACATCGCCAAGGCCAAGGGCGCCGAGCTCAAGCGGATGCGGCGCAACATCCAGATGGTGATGCAGGACCCGTACACCTCGCTCAACCCGCGGATGACCGTCGGCGACATCGTCGGCGAGCCGTTCGACATCCACACCGAGGTGGCGCCGAAGGGCGACCGCACCCGCAAGGTGCAGGAGCTGCTGGAGGTCGTCGGGCTCAACCCCGACCACATCAACCGCTACCCCCACCAGTTCTCGGGCGGTCAGCGCCAGCGCATCGGCATCGCCCGCGGGCTGGCGCTCCAGCCGGAGATCATCGTCTGTGACGAGCCGGTCTCGGCGCTGGACGTGTCGATCCAGGCCCAGGTGATCAACCTGCTGGAGCGGCTGCAGAACGAGTTCGATCTGGCGTACATCTTCATCGCCCACGACCTGTCGGTGGTCCGCCACATCTCCGACCGGGTCGCGGTGATGTACCTGGGCAAGGTCGTCGAGCTCGGCAAGGACGTCGAGATCTACGACAAGCCCGCGCACCCGTACAGCCAGGCGCTGTTGTCGGCGGTGCCGGTCCCCGACCCCGAGGGCCGCGACCAGCGCGAGCGGATCATCCTCCAGGGCGACCCGCCGTCGCCGGCCAACCCGCCGTCCGGCTGCCGCTTCCGCACGCGGTGCTGGAAGGCGCAGGAGATCTGCGCGACGGAGGAGCCGCTGCTGCAGATCCGGCCGGGCACGTCCCACGAGAGCGCCTGCCATTTCGCCGAGACGCATGACGTGGTGCATGTGAACTAGCGGCGCGTGTCGACGCCGCCGCCCCCGCGCCCTTCGGTGCGGGGGCGGTCGTGTCAGGGGGGAGCCCCGCCGCGGCTCCAGGGAACGGCTCGGCGACGATCGTGGTGGAGCAGGATGCGGGCCGACAGGGCCAGGGCCAGCGCCACCAGGCCCGCGATGACCAGGGCGCGGGAGCCCGGCGGGGGGCCGGACGGGTCCTCGCCGAAGTGCTCCGCGGGGAGCGGGGGCGGCTGGGTGGGGCCGGCCAGGCGTTCGGCCACGCGCAGCGCCAGGGCGGCGTCGGCGACGCCGTGGCCGTAGCCGGTGCTGTAGCCGCCGCGCGGACGCTTCCTGGTGCCGAGCTCGATGGCCCGCCGCACGTGGTACGGCGACAGGTCCGGGTACGCGGATCTGATCAGCGCGGCGATGCCCGCGACCATGGCGGCGGCCGAGCTGGTGCCGTCGCCGACCACGTAACGGCGGGCGCCGCCGGCGGAGACGATGTCGACGCCGGGGGCGACGACCGAGAGGTAGTCCTGGCGGTTGGAGAACCCGGCGAGCCGGAAATTCCGGTCGACCGCGCCCACGGCGATCACGCCGGGATAGGCGGCGGGGAAGTTCTTCCTGTTGGTGCTCTCGCCGTCGTTGCCGGAGGAGGCGACCAGCACCGCGCCGTGGGCGACCGCGTACTGCACCGCCTCCTCCTCGGCGGCCGAGCCCTCCCAGGAGCCGCTGCCGCCGCCGAGCGACATGCTGATGACCTCGGCGCCCCGGTCGACGGCGTAGCGGATGCCCTTGGCGAGCGCGTCGTGGCCGCCGGCGCGCCGCTTGGCCCGCCGGGGATCGGAGTTCTCCAGCGTGACGCGTACCGACAGCACCTTGGCGGCGGGCGCGACGCCGAGCACGCCGCCGGCCTTGCCCTCGCCGTGGCCGTGGCCGGCGATGAGGCTGGCCATGGCGGTGCCGTGGTGGCCCCACACGCCGCCGGCCCGGCCGGCTCCGGTCAGGTCGGGGCCGTGCACGACGGAGCCGCGCAGGTCCTGGTGGTCGCCGCGGACCCCGGTGTCGAGCACCGCGACCAGAACGTTCTCGCCCTGGGTGACCCGCCAGGCGTCGTGCAGCCGCAGCGTGCCGACCTGCCACTGCTTGGCCCTGGCGAGGGCGCCCATCTCGTCGTCCGCGGCGGCGGGCGTGGCCAGGCCGAGCTGGGACGACAGGAACAGCAGCGACAGGGACAGCAGCGCCGCCCGCAGGCGCGGCCGCCTCATCCGGTGAGGCCCCGGTGCAGCTCGGTGGCGAGCTGGCGGGCGAAACCACCGAGCCGGGGCACGGCCTGGTCACCCGGACGGAACGACCGTCCGTCCGCGTAACCGGCGGTGGTGGCGATCACGTACGGCGCGTGGGAGGCGATCAGGGTCCCGGTGAAGCACTGCCGCTCGCCGAAACGTTCGGCGGGGCCGCCGGGGAAGGCGACCGGCCGCACGGCGGGCACGCGCAGGGGCCCGGCCGCGCCCGGGGGCACGGGCCGGGCCAGGACCGCGATGCCGGCGGTGGCGACGTAGGTGGCGGTGCTGTCGGCGTACGTGGCGCGCAGCGCGGTGACGCAGGCGGGCAGCGCGGGCTGGAAGGCGGCCGCGCAGGACGCCTCGGGCGCGACCCCGGCCAGCAGGTAGGTGACCTGCGCGCCGGACGGGCTGGTGCCGGGGACGGCGTACGGGAACACCCGCGTCACCGGCCAGGCACGCCAGCGCTCGGGCACCGGCGGCGCGGCGGGGGAACAGAACACGGACAGGAGGGCGAGCAGGAGCAGGGACAGCTGAAACACGTGAACCTCGAACGGGGGGAGGGGGCGCCCGATCTGCCGTGAATTCTGGCACGGGGTCAGGGCCTCAGTCCGACGGTTCAGTAAACAGTCCGATACGCCACGTAATTGGCGTTTGTTGGCTTTTGCGTTATACGGAGGGTGACAACCGGACATGCGCCCCCGGAGGCAGGCCGAGGCGCTGTGCCGCGTCGCCGGAGTTCACCGCGAACGCGATCAGGCCCGCCGAGTCCGCGAACGCCACCAGCTCACCGGGCGGGACCGCCGCGTACGTCTCCCGGTAGGGCATCGACAGCCGCCGCCGGCCCAGCGACACGCCGAGCGTGTCGCCCACCCGCAGCCCCAGCGCCTCCAGGTCGCCGGCCGTGATCGACAACTGCGTGTTGCCGTAGCGGTCGACCGAGACGACCTCGCCCTCGGCCGCGCCCTCGCGCAGCACGGACGTCGGCGCGGGCAGCGACACCAGCCTCTCCACCGGCACCCGCGGGCCCAGCTCGCGCGGCCGCAGCCCGTTGCTCAGCCGCCCGGCCACCGGCGCGAACACGTCACGGCCGTGGAACGTGGGCGACACCGGGTGCAGGAAGTGCTCGGCGTTGCTCAGCTCGTACGCCGCCCGCGCGCCGCCGCTGGCGCGCACCGCCCACGACAGCAGCCCGTTGTCCGGCCCCACGAACACCCGGCCGCCCGCCTCGACCGCGATCGCGCGCCTGGCGCCGCCCGCGCCCGGGTCGACCGCCCCGACGTGCACGCCCACGGGCATGTACGGGATCGTCTGGGCCAGGATCGCCGCGCCGCGCCGCACGTCACCCGCCGGGACCAGGTGGCACACGTCGATCACCCGGACCTCGGGGGCGATCCCGGCGATCACCCCGTGGCAGGCGGCGACATAACCGTCTTCGAGCCCGTAATCCGTGAGAAGTGTGATGACAGAGGTCACACTTAGTGACTGTACGTCTCTCAATCCGCCGTGAACAGCCGCACTCGGCACATTACGATGGCGACGGGCCGCCTGCGCGCGAAGCCATCGTCGCGCCGCCCGTTCCTGAGGAGGACACCATGGACACTGCACCGTCAAACGGTGACAGTGCCGACCAGAGGGCCGACCAGAGGGCCGACCAGAGGGCAGAGGACAGGGCAGACCAGGACGACGCCCAGGAACCCGTCCACCGGCCCCTCACCGACCGCGAACTCGAGCTCCTCGCCTTCGAGCGCCACTGGTGGCGTTACGCGGGCGCGAAGGAGCAGGCCGTCAAGGAGACCTTCGGGTTCTCCGCCACCCGCTACTACCAGCTGCTCGGCGAGTTGATCGACCGTCCCGAGGCGCTGGCGCACGACCCCATGCTGGTCAAGCGACTGCGCAGGCTGCGCGCCGCCCGCCGGCGCGAGCGCTCCGCCCGCCGGCTCGGCATGCGCCCCTGACCGGCTGGGTACGGCAGGCGGCGTGAGCGACATCCCTGGAATGGAAGCGATACTGAAGGATCCGGCCGGCGCCGTGATCGGGCTCGACTTCGACGGCACCCTCTCGCCGATCGTGCCCGACCCCGACACCGCCGTCGTCCACCCCGGCGCGCCTCCGGTGCTGGCCGAGCTGGGCCGGCACGTGGGCGCCGTGGCCATCGTGACCGGACGGCCGCCGGCCAAGGTGCTGGAGCTGGGGCCGGCGCTCAAGGACGTGCCGGGCCTGGTCATCCTCGGCCACTACGGCTTCGAGCGGTGGGAGGACGGGCGGACCTCCGCGCCCCCGCCGCCGGCCGGGGTGCCGCGGGCCAAGGCGAAACTGCCGCTGCTGCTCGACTCGCTGGGCGTGACCGACGCGGCGATCGAGGACAAGGGCCGCGCGGTGGCCGTGCACACCCGCCGCTGCGCCGACCCCGAGGGCACGCTGGCCCGGCTGCGCGAGCCGCTGGCCGCGCTGGCGGCCGAGCACGGCCTGGTCGTCGAGCCCGGCCGGATGGTGCTGGAGGTGCGGCCGTCCGGCATGGACAAGGGGCACGCGCTCGGCGCGTTCCTGACGGAGCGCTCCGCCAGGTCCGTGCTCTTCGTGGGCGACGACCTCGGCGACCTGGCCGCCTTCGACGCGGTCCGCTCGTCGGGCCTGCCCGGCGTGACCGTGTGCAGCGGCTCCACCGAGGTCACGGCGCTGGCCGAGCGGGCCGACATCGTCGTCGACGGGCCTGAGGGCGTGGTGGCGCTGCTCCGCGAGTTGACGTCCGCTTTCAGCCGATAGTGACCAGTTTGCAAGTGGGCACCCCTATGGTCCGGGCATGAGCAAGAAGCACCTCGCCGCCGTGGCCGTCGCCGCGGCGGCGGTCCTCGTGGCCCCCGCCTCCGCGGCCGCCGCCTCCACGACAGCCGCCTCGACCACCGCCGGCCCCGCCCAGGAACTGAAGCTGCGCAAGGGCCTGACCCTCTACATCCCGCTCAAGTGGGTGGTCCACCGGGTCGGCGCCGACCGGATCAAGGTCGTCACCGGGCCCTGCGCCAACCCCAGGGGTGGCTTCTTCGCTCCCGGCTGCAAGAGCTTCTGGATCTTCGGCCCGAAGGCGATCAGGACGGGCGCCGAGGGCTTCGGCCCGTACGACGCCGGCAGGGGCGGCTACTACCCCGCCTCCGACGTGCAGAAGTGCCCGAAGAACGGCATGCTCCTGCGCGGCGAGCGGGTCGGCGCGCACAAGAAGGGCCTGCGCCAGGTCGGCCCCGGGCACAAGGCCCACTACCACGAGTTCACCACCCGCTGCCGCACCGGCAACGGGAAGAAGACCAGCGTCAGCTTCACCACCCGCGAGTGGTATCTGCCGAAGTCGCAGATCCTCGTGGTCGACGAGTGGAGCACCGGGAACCTCGCCGACACCCTGAAGTACGCCGACTGGAAGTGATCTAGGCGAGCGCGTCGAGCTGGGCGGCCAGCCACTTGTGCGGGGGCAGCGCGGTGGCGGCCGCCTCCAGCCGCTCCCTGCGGCGGGCGCGCTCCGCCTCCGGCATCACCAGCGCCGCGTGCAGCGCGGCGGCGGTGCCGCTGATGTCGTACGGGTTGACCACCAGCGCGTGCGCGCCCAGCTCCGCGCACGCGCCGGCCTCCCGCGACAGCACCAGCGCGCAGCGCGGCGACAGGATCGGGCCCTCCTTGGCCACCAGGTTCATGCCGTCGCGGATCGGGTTGACCAGCAGCACGTCGGCCAGCCGGTAGGCGGCCAGGGAGCGCGGGTAGTCGTCGTTGACGTTGAGGATCAGGGGGTTCCAGTCCTCGGTCGCGTACTCGTCCTCGATCTCCTGCGCGCAGCGCTGCACCGCCGCGGTGTATTCGCGGTATTCGGGCAGGTCATGGCGGCTCGGGTAGGCGAAGGCCAGGTGGACGACGCGGCCGTGCCACTCGGGGTGGGCGTCGAGGAACTCCTTGTAGGCGAGCAGGCCGCGCACGATGTTCTTCGACAGTTCGGTGCGGTCGATGCGGACGATCAGCTTGCGGTCGCCGACCTCCTCCCTGATGGCCGCCATGTGCGACTCGACGTCGGGCTCGGCGGCGCGGGTCCACAGCGCCTTGCCGTCGACGCCCAGCGCGTGCACGCCGACGCGGGTGGTGCGGCCCTCGTACGTGATCGTCGCGGCCCGCTGGTCGACCTCGGCGCCCAGCACGGTCTCGCAGCAGTCCATGAACGCGCCCGCCCAGCGGCGGGTGAGGAACCCGGCGTGGTCGGCGCCCAGGACGCCCTCCAGCACCTCGCGCGCCACCTCGTCGGGCAGCAGCGAGAAGTATTCGGGCGGGGCCCACGGCGTGTGGCTGAAGTGCGCGATGCGCAGGTCGGGCCGCTCGGCGCGGAGCATCGCCGGGGTCAGGGTCAGGTGGTAGTCCTGCACCATCACCCGGGCGCCGTGAGCGGCTCCCTCCGCCAGCGCGAGCGCGAACGCGCCGTTGTAGTCGCGGTAGGACTCCCAGTCGCGCCGGAACCGGGTGCCGAAGTGGGGCGCGTTCGGGATGTCGTAGAGCAGGTGGTTGACGAACCACAGCGTGGAGTTGGCCACGGAGTTGTAGGCCCGGTGGAAGGTGGCGGGCGCGATGTCGAGCATGCGCAGCGGGCCCGTCTCGTAGCCGGCGTGGTCGAGCCGGCCGCCGGGGGCCTGGCGGACGGCGCTGCGGTCGCCGTCGGACAGAGCCGCGCACACCCACAGCACGCCCTCGTCCCTGGCCACGCCGGACAGCCCGGAGACGAGGCCGCCGCCGCCGCGTTTCATGGTGAGGACGCCGTCGTCGGAGACGGTGAACGACACAGGGCCTCTGTTCGAGGCGAGCAGGACGCTGTTCATTTACGCTCCCTCCGACCATAGGATCCCAGCTATGGCGCTAGATGAGCACACCGAGGAACTCGCCCATGCCGCAGCCAGAGGCGATCATCGCTCACTCGGCGAGCTCCTGCGACGGATCGAGCCCGACGTGCTGCGGCACTGCGCTCGTATCCTGCCGTATCACCATGACGCCGAGGAGGCGGCCCAGGACACCCTGCTCGCGGTGGCGCGCAACATCGCCAGGTTCGAGGGGCGGGCCAGGTTCAGCACCTGGCTCCACATCGTGACCGCCAACTGCGCGCGCACCACGTACCGCTCGCTGAAGCGCAGGTCGGCGGAGCAGAGCTCCGACGAGCTGCTGACGCAGAAGCCCGACGTGCGGCGGGTGAGCGTGATCGCGGGCTCGCGGCTCGACCTGCTCGACGCGATGGAGGCGCTGGAGGCCGACAAGCCCGACCTGGCGCAGGCGCTGGTGCTGCGCGACATCGTGCAGCTCGACTACAGCGAGGTGGCCGAGCAGCTCAAGATCCCGCTCGGCACCGCCAAGTCGCGCATCCACCAGGCGCGCAAGTACGTGCAGGGTGTGCTGGGCGACGACTACCGGTGAGATCGTTCATCTCGGAGAGTGAGACGACTGTCCATGTCACGTGGTTGATTGGGTAGAGTCCGAGTCAGCAGCACCACACAACTGAACATTGCTCATCCAGAGGGGTGGAGGGACCGGCCCTGCGAAGCCCCGGCAACCCTCCCGGCTTGTGACTCGCGACCTGGCGAGGCCGACCGGGACAGGGTGCCAATTCCGGTCCGCGGTCAGGGTGGCCGCGGACGAAGATGAGGGAAGGCCTCGCTTCATGTCGCTCGACTTCGGTCCCGCCACTGCTCTCTCCTGCCGCGAGTGCGGCGCCCGCTATCCGCTCGGCCCCAACTTCGCCTGCGTCGAGTGTTTCGGGCCGCTGGAGGCGGCCTACGACTTCGGCGACGTCAAGAGGTCCGACATCGAGTCGGGCCCGGCCAGCATCTGGCGCTACCGTTCCCTGCTGCCGGTGCCCGCCGACGTCGCGAGCAAGCCCAACATGAACCCCGGCTGGACGCCGCTCGTCAAGGCGGGCAACCTGGGCCGGGCGCTCGGTCTCAAGTCCCTGTACGTGAAGGACGACTCGGGCAACCCCACCCACTCCTTCAAGGACCGGGTGGTGGCCATCGCCGTCGAGGCGGCCCGCAACTTCGGCTTCCACACGCTCTCCTGCTCCTCGACCGGAAACCTGGCCGGGGCCGTGACGGCGGCCGCCGCCAGGGCGGGCCTGGACGCGTGCGTGTTCATCCCCGCCGGGCTGGAGCAGGCCAAGATCGCCATGGCCCGGGTGTTCGGCGGCAGGCTCATCGGCATCGAGGGCACCTACGACGAGGTCAACCGGTTCTGCTCGGAGCTGATCGGGGACCCGATGGGCGACAAGTGGGGGTTCGTCAACGTCAACCTGCGGCCCTACTACGCCGAGGGCTCCAAGACGCTCGCGTACGAGATCGCCGAGCAGCTCGGCTGGCGGCTGCCTGAGCAGATCGTCATCCCGATCGCGTCCGGCTCCCAGCTCACCAAGATCGACAAGGGCTTCAAGGAGCTGATCCGGCTCGGGCTGGTCGACGACACGCCCTACAAGGTCTTCGGGGCGCAGGCGCTCGGCTGCTCGCCGGTGTCGGCCGCCTACAAGGCCGGCCACGACGTGGTCCAGCCGGTCAAGCCCGACACCATCGCCAAGTCGCTGGCCATCGGCAACCCCGCCGACGGCCCTTACGTGCTCGACATCGCCCGGCGCACGGGCGGCGCCGTCGAGGACGTGACGGACGCCGAGATCGTGGCCGCCATCAAGCTGCTGGCCTCCACGGAGGGCATCTTCGCCGAGACGGCGGGCGGCGTCACGGTGGGCGTGCTGAAGAAGCTCGTCGAGACCGGGCAGCTCGACCCGGAGGCCGAGACCGTGGTGCTCAACACCGGCGACGGGCTCAAGACGCTCGACGCCGTCGCGGCCGACGCGCAGCCCACGGCCGTGATCCGGCCCTCCCTCGACGCGTTCCGCGCGACTGTCTGACAATCAGGAAAGGCGAGACCATATCATGAGCGTTTCTGTGCGGATTCCTACCATCCTGCGCACGTACACCGGGGGCAACGCGGAAGTGAGTGGGGAGGGCGCGACTCTCCGTGACGTCCTGGCCAAGCTCGATTCCGACTACCCGGGGATCGGCGCCCGCATTCTGGATGAATCGGGCAAGATTCGGCGTTTTGTCAACGTCTATGTGGGGGAAGAGGACGTCCGATTCGCCCAGGGTCTGGACACTCCGGCCCCTGAGGGCACGCAGATCTCCATCATCCCGGCCGTCGCGGGCGGCTGAGCCCCCGCTCGGCGGAGCGATCGTCTGGAAGGCGCCCCATGTGGGCGCCTTCTCCCTTTTGTGGGAAATTCAACCTTGAACTACTCAGCTAGGGGTGAAATAAGGCTTTTGCGGATTGACTCTGTTGCCGACCGCCATGCCACAGGTATGGTCGAGTGCGATCGTCAGACGATATCCCCATAAGTCATGGCGATTGTGGGTCTCGCGGACGAATGGGCGAGATCCCTGAGCCCAGTAAGAGGAGTCGGAAGTGGCGCAGGGCACCGTCAAGTGGTTCAACGCGGACAAGGGCTACGGCTTCATCGCGGTAGACGGTGGTAAGGATGTATTCGTCCATTACTCGGCAATCATGATGGACGGGTATCGCTCTCTCGAACAGGGACAACGGGTCGAGTTCGAGATCACGCAGGGCCAGAAGGGGCCGCAGGCGGAATCCGTCCGCGCTGTCGCCTAGCTGGTGCGACCGGCAGCTCGCACGCCAGCGCAGTGCGTGTGACTGCCACCTCACATTGGGGTACGGCGGGCCGCCCGGGGCCCGCCGTACGGACACCTTCGACGGCGATCTGTTGACCTGGCCAGGTGCGGAGTCAGCTTGCACTCGACGGGGTAGAGTGCTAAACAGTCGTTGGCACTCTATGTCGATGAGTGCCAACGGGGATCGAGACGATGGGGCCTGCCGAACGGAGATGTGGGCCCACATGCCGTCGCGGGCGTCGGCTCGATCTCACCAGGACACCCTGCATCTGGGAGGTCTCGCCTAATGGCAGCCAAGATGATCGCGTTTGACGAGGACGCCCGGCGCGGTCTCGAGCGCGGGATGAACCAGCTCGCCGACGCGGTGAAGGTCACGCTGGGCCCGAAGGGCCGCAACGTCGTGCTGGAGAAGAAGTGGGGCGCCCCCACGATCACCAACGACGGTGTCTCGATCGCCAAGGAGATCGAGCTCGAGGACCCGTGGGAGAAGATCGGCGCCGAGCTGGTCAAGGAAGTCGCCAAGAAGACCGACGACGTCGCGGGCGACGGCACCACCACCGCTACCGTGCTCGCCCAGGCGCTCGTACGTGAGGGCCTGCGCAACGTCGCTGCCGGCGCCAACCCGATGGCCCTGAAGAAGGGCATCGAGGCGGCCGTGGAGCGCGTCAGCGAGGAGCTCTCCAAGCTGGCCAAGGACGTGGAGACCAAGGAGCAGATCGCCTCCACCGCCTCCATCTCCGCCGCCGACCCCGAGATCGGCTCGCTCATCGCCGAGGCGATGGACAAGGTCGGCAAGGAAGGCGTCATCACCGTCGAGGAGAGCAACACCTTCGGTCTGGAGCTGGAGCTCACCGAGGGCATGCGCTTCGACAAGGGCATGACGTCGATGTACTTCGTCACGGACTCCGACCGCATGGAGGCCGTGCTCGAAGACCCGTACATCCTGATCGTCAACTCGAAGATCTCGGCCAACAAGGACCTGCTGCCGCTGCTCGACAAGGTCGTGCAGTCCGGCAAGCCGCTCCTCATCATCGCCGAGGACATCGAGGGTGAGGCCCTGGCCACCCTGGTGGTCAACAAGATCCGCGGCCTCTTCCGCTCGGTCGCCGTCAAGGCCCCGGGCTTCGGCGACCGCCGCAAGGCCATGCTCGCCGACATCGCCATCCTCGCCGGCGGCCAGGTCATCGCCGAGGAGGTCGGTCTCAAGCTGGAGAACGCCACCCTCGACCTGCTGGGCCGCGCCCGCAAGGTCGTGGTGACCAAGGACGAGACCACGATCGTCGACGGCGCCGGTGACGCCGACGCGATCGCCGGCCGGGTCAACGAGATCCGCGCCGAGATCGACCGCACCGACTCCGACTACGACCGGGAGAAGCTCCAGGAGCGCCTGGCCAAGCTGGCCGGCGGCGTGGCCGTCATCAAGGCCGGCGCCGCCACCGAGGTCGAGCTGAAGGAGCGCAAGCACCGCATCGAGGACGCCGTGCGCAACGCCAAGGCGGCCGTCGAGGAGGGCATCGTCCCCGGCGGTGGCGTGGCGCTGCTGCAGGCCGGCGCCAAGGCGTTCGACAAGCTGGAGCTGCCGGGCGACGAGGCCACGGGTGCGGCCATCGTGCGCAAGGCGCTGGAGGAGCCGCTCAAGCAGATCGCGGTCAACGCCGGCCTTGAGGGCGGCGTCGTGGTCGAGCGCGTCCGCAACCTCACCCCGGGTGAGGGCCTCAACGCGGCCACCGGCGACTACGTCAACATGTTCGAGGCGGGCATCATCGACCCGGCCAAGGTGACGCGTTCGGCGCTGCAGAACGCCGCCTCGATCGCGGCGCTGTTCCTGACCACCGAGGCTGTCATCGCCGAGAAGCCGGAGAAGACCCCGGCCGCTCCCGCCGGCATGCCCGGCGGCGGTGACATGGACTTCTGATCGAGGGTTCTCGACCCGAGGTTCTCGCGAGCGGCCCGCACCGGTGTTTCCGGTTCGGGCCGCTTCGCTTTTCCGACCGCCCTTATAGGCGGTTTTTTGTGCGCCGCCACTATCCGTATATCGCTGATAACGTTCTGATATACCTGAGCCGGCGAAAACGCCTCACTTCCGTAGCCCTAAAGGGGCTTGACCCATCGCGACCACTGCGGTTGGGGCGCATAACCCGCGGCGGTCCAGGCGTGGTGGGCGAGCGTGTTGTCATGAAGGACCATCGCGTCGGCCCGGAACGCGCCGAAGGCGGCGAAACGCGCCTCGGCGGCGGCCAGCAGGGCGGTGGCGACGCCCTTGCGACGGTGAGCCGGATGGACGGCCAGGCGATAGAGATGGGCACGCCACCCGTCCCAGCCCGCGATCAGCGTGCCGGCCAGTGCGCCGTCCAGCTCGGCCAGGAGCAGCGCCTCCGGGTCCCGCTCGACCAGCGCCCGCACCTTGCCGGCCGAGTCGTGACGGTCGGTGCCCTCGGCGGCGTGCAGCCAGAACTCCAGGACAGCTCCGACGTCCGCCAGGCCCCCCGGACGGATCGTTAGATCGCTCATGGGGGCGAAGCTACCAAGACGCGGCACCGCCCCCCGGAGGAGGCGGTGCGCTCGCGTGGTCAGATCCCGAAGTGCGGGACGATGTGGCCGCGCGCCAGGGTGTTGGCGGTGATGTTGAAGCCCACCACGGCCGGGCTGGTGTCGGTGTCGAGGCCGAGGGTGTCGACGCCGAGCGCGTGCACGGTGAACACGTAGCGGTGCGGGTCGCCGGGAGGCGGCGCGGCGCCGCCGTAGTCCTTGGAGCCGTAGTCGCTGCGGGCGTGCTTGGCGCCCTGCGGGAGACCCTTGAACTCGGGCGCGGTGCCGGCGCCCGTGGGCAGCTCGGTGACCGACGCCGGGATGTCGAACAGCACCCAGTGCCAGAAACCGCTGCCCGTGGGCGCGTCCGGGTCGAAACAGGTCACCGCGTAGCTGCGCGTCTCGGCCGGGGCGCCCGACCAGCGGAGGCTGGGGGAGAGGTTCTGGCCCGTCATGCCCCAGTCGTTGAAGACGTGGAGGTCGCTCAGCCTCTCCCCGTCCGTCATGTCGTCGCTGTGGACCGTGAGCGAGGGGACCGACGGCAGGTATTCGTGTGGCAGCGGTGCTGGCACGGCATCCTCCTTGGGTGAGAGCTCCTTGACGTCATCCTAGAAGTGATCCCCTACCCCGCCACCGTCCCTGTCACGGGGCGAGCTGGGGTGGCAGGGGCTTGCGGTGGAGGACCGTGAGCGAGGTGACGGCACGGGTGAGCACCACGTAGAGGCGGGCCAGGCCGCGGGGCTCGGCGTCGACGATGTCGGCCGGCTCCATCACGATGACGTGGTCGTACTCCAGGCCCTTGGCGAGCGTCGCCGGCACCACCAGGAGGCGGTGCTCCTGGGTGGAGTCGGGGTCGAGGACGGCGTGCGCGACGCCCGACAGCGACTCGGAGACAGCGGAGACGGCGGCGTCGGGGACGATGACGCCGATCGAGCCCTCGCGGGCCAGCGCGTCGCGGACCGCCTCGTGGAGGTCGCCGGCCGGCCGGATCGAGAGGGACCCGGCGCCGGGACGCAGGGACCGGGGCGGGGCGAGCCCGGGGGCGATCGACGGCAGCAGGCGGGCGGCGTAGTCGAGGACCTCGCGCGGCACGCGGAAGCCCAGCGTCAGCTCGGTGACCTCGCCGTCCTGCCCGAGATGCGTCAGGACCGACCGCCACGACGTGGTGGACCAGGGGGTGGTGCCCTGGGCCAGGTCGCCGAGCACGGTGGCGGAGCCGTTGCGGCAGCGGCGGCCGAGCGCCCGCAGTTGCATCTCCGACAGGTCCTGCGTCTCGTCCACGACGAGGTGGCCGAGCGAGGGCGTGCGCTCGATCAGGTCGCGCAGCTCGTCGAGGAGAGCCGCGTCGGCGGCGCTCCACTTGGCGGACTTCCATCCCCGGTACGGTTTCCGCCAGAGCAGCAGCTGCCGCTCCTCGGGCGACAGGTCGGACCTGGCGGCCCTGGCGAGGAACTCCTCGTCCGCCAGCAGCCGGTAGAGCACCTGCTCGGGCACCAGCTTCGGCCACACGGCGTCGACCAGCTGCTTGACCGGCCTGGACCGGGCCACCGCGTCCTGCACCCGGTCGTCGGGTGACTCGCCGCGCTGCTCCATCCGTACGAGCACGAGGTGCGCGAGCCGCTGGGCGAGGGCGGCGCGGCCGGGACCGTAGCGGGTGGTGCCGCGCAGCGAGGCGACGATCTCACGCACCTCGTGGTCGGCCACCCGGAAGCGGTAGGCGCCCTTGGAGTAGACCAGGCCCTCTTCAGGCTTGACGATGTGGAGCCACAGGGCCCGCTTCAGCACGGCCGCCATCCGGGCGTCGCCCTTGACCGCGCCCACCGCGGGGTCCTCGGGGGCCGCGTGGTCGCCCAGCAGGCCGGCGACCGTGGTCTGGTCGACCTTGACCTCGCCCAGCGCGGGCAGCACCGAGGAGATGTAGGAGAGGAAGGCGCGGTTCGGCCCGACGATCATCACGCCCGCCCTGGCGAGCCGCTCGCGGTGGGTGAACAGCAGGTAGGCGGCCCGGTGGAGGCCGACCGCCGTCTTCCCGGTGCCCGGCGCGCCCTGCACGCAGACCGTACGGGTGAGCGCGGCGCGGACGATCTCGTCCTGGTCGGGCTGGATGGTGGCGACGATGTCGCGCATCGGGCCGGTGCGGGGGCGCTCGATCTCCTCGGTCAGGATGCGTGACGGGCCGACCTCGGTGCCCTGGTCGAGCCGTTCGTCCTCGTACGCGGTGAGCGCGCCGCCGTGGTAGCCGAACCGGCGCCGCAGCGTGACGTCCATCGGGTCGGCGGGGCTGGCCTGGTAGAAGGCGCGCGACACGGGGGCGCGCCAGTCGATGACCAGGGGACGGCTGTCGCCGTCGTGCACGTGGCGGCGGCCGACGTGGATCGTGGTGGGCAGGTCGTCGGCGGCCGAGCGGTCGAGCCGGCCGAAGAACAGCGGGGTGTCGGGGTGGTCGGCCAGGGCGGCCACGCGCTGGTCGAGCAGCGACTGCAGGATCTGCTGCGACACCCAGTCGCCGGCCGCGTCGGCCGACAGCGACTGCGCGTGCGCGCGCATGGCCGCCAGCGCGGCCCTGGACTCGGCCAGATGGGCCTGCTCGGCGGCGAGGACGTCCGTGGGCAGGTCCGGGGGTATGTCGGGGGCCAGTTGGTCTGTGGGCATGCGAAAGTGCCTCCCGGCGCTCGGAGGTGGGTAACAAGGCAGCGAATCCGCCAGTTTAATGCGGCTGTCGGGGTGGCTTCAAAACATTTAGCCGTCGCCGGGGAGGGGTAAGAAGTCCGGCGTGGCGCGTGTGCGACTCGGCTTCTCCCCGATCCTTCCCACGATCGCGAGCTTCCTGCTGGCCACCCTCTGGGGGCTGTCGGTCTTCGCGGGCTGGGGGCTGGAGGCGTTCTGCGGCGGGTCGTCGCCGTCCTGCGTCCAGCGGCTCGCCGTGTTCTCCTCGGTCTCCGGGCTGTTCGCCGCGGTGGCCGCCTGCCTGACGGTGGCGGCCTGGGCGCTGCCGGCGGCGCGGCAGGACGAGCGGACGTTCACCCGGTTCATGGGGCTGAGCGTGGCCTCGTGGATCGCCGCGGAGGGGCTGCTGTTCCTCGGCGGGCTGCTGGCGAAGTGAACACTCCTCGCAAACGGCGGACATATAACGAAATGCCGCAAAATCCGGGCATACCAGGTGGCATTGCCGGATCATCGGGTATGTCGCAGCCGGATTCGGTTGCGGTGGTGTGAGGACGCAGTGAGGGGGGTGGTTCGATTGTCGACGACCCGCGGAGTCTCTTGGACGTGAGACCGGGATGCCTGGCCGCTCGATGAGCGGCCGGGCTCACACCCCGCCCAGCACGTCGTCGGCGTCGACGATCGAGTAGGCGTAACCCTGTTCGGCCAGGAACCGCTGCCGGTGCGCGGCGAACTCCTGGTCGACCGTGTCGCGGCTGACCACGGTGTAGAAGCGCGCCCCGCCGCCGTCGGCCTTGGGCCGCAGCACCCTGCCGAGCCGCTGCGCCTCCTCCTGCCGGGACCCGAACGTGCCGGACACCTGGATCGCCACGCTCGCCTCGGGCAGGTCGATGGAGAAGTTGGCGACCTTGGACACCACCAGGACCTGGATCTCCTTGTCGCGGAAGGCCTGGTAGAGCCGCTCGCGCTCCTTGATCCGGGTCTCCCCCTTGATCACCGGCGCGTTCAGGTGTTCGCCCAGCTCGTCGAGCTGGTCGATGTACTGGCCGATCACCAGCACCTGGTCGCCCAGGTGACGGCGTACGAGCGCCTCGGTGACCTGGGTCTTGGACGGCGTGGTGGCGCAGAAGCGGTAGCGCTCCTCCGACTCGGCCATCGCGTACGCCAGCCGCTCCTCGTCGGTGAGCGTCACCCGCACTTCGACGCAGTCGGCCGGGGCGATCCAGCCCTGGTTCTCCATCTCCTTCCAGGGCGCGTCGTAGCGCTTGGGGCCGATCAGCGAGAACACGTCGCCCTCGCGGCCGTCCTCGCGCACCAGCGTCGCGGTCAGGCCGACGCGCCTGCGGGCCTGGAGGTCGGCCGTCATCCGGAAGATCGGCGCGGGCAGCAGGTGGACCTCGTCGTAGACGATGAGGCCCCAGTCGCGCGCGTCGAACAGCTCCAGGTGGCTGTAGACGCCCTTCCGCCTGGTGGTCATCACCTGGTAGGTGGCGATGGTGACCGGACGGATCTCCTTCTTGCTGCCGGAGTACTCGCCGATCTCGTCCTCGGTCAGCGAGGTGCGCTTGAGCAGCTCCTGCTTCCACTGGTGGGCGCTGACCGTGTTGGTGACCAGGATCAGCGTCGTCGCCTGGGCGTGCGCCATCGCGGCCGCGCCGACGATGGTCTTGCCGGCGCCGCAGGGCAGCACGATCACGCCGGAGCCGCCGTGCCAGAAGGAGTCGGCCGCCTCCTGCTGGTAGGGCCGGAGCGTCCAGCTCTCCTGGACCAGCTCGACCCGGTGGTGCTCGCCGTCGACGTAACCGGCCAGGTCCTCGGCCGGCCAGCCCAGCTTGAGCAGCGCCTGCTTGATGTTGCCGCGGTCGCTCGGGTGGACGGCCACGGTGTCGTCGCCGACGCGCTCGCCCAGCATCGGCTGGATCTTCCTGGCGCGCAGCACCTCTTCGAGCACGGCCCGGTCGGTGGAGGTCAGCGTCAGCCCGTGGACCGGGTGCTTCTCCAGCCTGAGCCGGCCGTAGCGGGCCATGGTCTCGGCGACGTCGACGAGCAGGGCGTGCGGCACCGGATAGCGGCTGTAGCCGATCAGGGCGTCGACGACCTGCTCGGCGTCGTGGCCGGCGGCGCGGGCGTTCCACAGCGCGAGCGGCGTGACCCGGTAGGTGTGCACGTGTTCGGGCGCGCGCTCGAGCTCGGCGAACGGGGCGATGGCCTTGCGGCACTCGTCGGCCCTCTCGTGGTCGACCTCGAGCAGCAGCGTCTTGTCTGATTGGACGATGAGCGGGCCGTCGTTCACAGCCATCCCTTCAAACGGTTGACGCCTATCCAACACGCGCGACGGCCCAAACAGTCCCCCGGACTGGGAAATCAGTCGTCGAAGTGGCCGTTGACGCCCAGGTAGAAGAACAGGACGGCCATCATCAGGAAGCCGGCCACCAGCACCACCCAGCTCGCGACGGTGAGCGTGCGGGCCTTCTCGGGCGCCGTGCCGGAACGCAGGGACAGGCCGGCCAGGACGGCGCCGACGACGCCGAAGACGTTGCAGCAGGAGACGACGCTGAAGAGGTTGAGCGCGAGCGCGACGATGCCGCTGACGTTGGGCTCGCCGCGGGCGTGCCGCGGGGGCGGCGGGTAGCCGCCGTAACCGTAGGACGGGGGCGGCTGCTCCCCGTAGGGGGCGCCGTAGCGCTGGTACGGGTAATCGTCCTCGCTCATGCCACCTCCTGACGGGTCAAGAAATATCACGGATCGGGCAAGATCCTGACTCGGTCGCCGATCCTGCTAACCGGCGAACCGCGCCCGCAGCGCCTTGCGGTCGAGTTTGAGCACGCTGGTGACCGGGATCGAGTCGACGAACGTGACCTCGCGGGGATACCTGACGCGGCCCACGCGCTCCCTCGCCCAGGCGATCAGCTCCTCGGCGGCGACCTCCGCGCCGGCCGCGAGCTGCACGAACGCGACGACCTCCTCGCCCAGCCGGTCGTCGGGACGGCCGACCACGCCCGACATGACCACGCCGGGGTGCTGGTTCAGCACGTCCTCCACGTCGCGGGGGAACACGTTGAACCCGCCCCTGATGATCAGGTCCTTCTTCCTGTCGACCACGTACAGGTAGCCGTCGTCGTCGACGCAGCCGACGTCACCGGTGCGCAGCTCGCCGCCGACCAGCGCGGTGCCCTCGGGGTCGGGCTCGTGCTCGCCCCAGTAGCCCAGCATCAGCGACTCGCCGGACACGCAGATCTCGCCCACGTCGCCCTGCTCCACCGGCTCGCCGGACGAGTCGCGGATCGTGATCGTGTAGCCGGGCAGCGGCAGGCCCACGCTGCCGGCCTTGCGCCGCCCCGGCGGGTTGAACGTGGTCACCGCGCTGGTCTCGGTCAGCCCGTAACCCTCCAGGATCGTCACGCCGGGCATCCGCCGTTCGAACTCCGTCAGCACCTCCTTGCCCAGCGGGGCCGCGCCGCAGGTGAGGAAGGCCAGGTCGGGCAGCGGGTGCGACTCCAGCGGCTCGGCCAGCAGCATCTGCAGCATGGCCGGCACGACGGTGCCGTACTGGACGCGCTGCTCGGCCGCGAGCCGGAGGAACGCCCCGGGGTCGAACCAGCGCATCAGCACGGCCTGGGGCGGCTCGACGGCGTGCATCCCGGCCACGGTGACGATCAGGCCGTACGCGTGCGAGAGCGGCACCGGGACGATCGCCCGGTTGATCCCCTCCTGGTGGGACAGCTCGTAGGAGGCCTTCGCGACCTGCCACAGGCCCGCATGGCTGAGCATGACGCCCTTGGCCCTGCCGGTGGTGCCCCCGGTGTACATCAGCGCGGCCAGGTCGCCGGGGTCACGCGCCACCGGGCCGTGCTCGGCGGCCCGCTCCAGCTCGGCGGTGTCCACGTACACCGGCACGTCCACCCCGGCCGCCCGCACCGTGCCGGCCAGCTCCGGCGAGGTGACCACGGCGGCGGCGCCGCTGTCGAGCAGGATGTGGCGCAGCTCGGCGGCGCCCACCAGGAACACCACCGGCGTCACCACGGCGCCCGCAGCCCACAGCGCCTGGCAGACGAGCGGCACCTCGGGGGAGGTGGCCATCATCACGACCACGCGGTCG
This sequence comes from Nonomuraea ferruginea, assembly GCF_039540635.1. Taxonomy (NCBI): domain Bacteria; kingdom Bacillati; phylum Actinomycetota; class Actinomycetes; order Streptosporangiales; family Streptosporangiaceae; genus Nonomuraea; species Nonomuraea ferruginea. The sequence continues at coordinate 40,984 of NZ_BAABFD010000016.1, forward strand.
CCGGGCCGGATGCCGGCCTCGACGAAGCCGCCGCAGACGCGCCGGGCCCGCTCGGCGAGGCTGTGGCTGCGGTGCCAGACCCCTTCGTAGAACATCGCGTCGTAGTCGTCGAACCTGCTCCATGACTGCTCGGCCAGACTGCTCAGCGTGTGCTCGGTCACATGCCCTAACTTCCGCCGACTCGCGGCACGCAGTCAACCCCGCTCAGACGCCGGACACGCCGGTGATGCGGTGCAGGGCGAAGCGGTGGACGGCGGCCCTGGTCTCGTCGTAGGCGGTCAGGTAGCCGCCCTCCATCCGGGCCGGCTCCAGGATGCGGGAGGTGGCGTTGCCCTGCGAGTCGGTGTAGCCGATCCACACCCGCATCCCCTGCCTGATCGCGTCCTGCAGCTTCGAGATCGTGGCCGTCGCGGGGGTGCGGGGCACCTGGCCGCCCGGGGCGTCGACCGGCTCGCGCCGGGACAGGTGGGCCGCGTCGCCCGCGCGCAGCGCCCGCACGGCCGCCGCCGCCACGCCAGGATCGGGCTCGCCGGTCGGGGCCACCTGGCGGACCGGGGCGGGGCCCTCGGTGCGCCTGCTGTCGAGCTGGGAGATGATCACGTCGCCGTCGAGCGACTCGGGGACCGGCGCGTACCCCATCGCCCGCAGCGAGTCGACCAGCACCGCGCGCGACGAGCGCGAGGCGATGACCGTCGGCGCCAGCCTGCGCAGGCGCAGCGCCGCCGACCGCCGGTCGGCGGTGATCTGGTCGAGCAGCGCCGGGTCGTCGCAGCGGACGTAGGCGCTGGCGGTGCCGACGCGGATCCGGCCGTGCCGCCGCGCCACGTCGGAGACGAGGTACGACAGCGCCTGCGGGACCGGCGTGGCGGAGTGGCGCTCCAGCATGGCCAGCAGCTCCTCGGCGGCCTGGCCCGCGTCGAGCGCGCGCCGCACCGAGCTCTCGCTGAACCGGTAGACGGTCGCGCCCCCTTTGGACTCCACGTCGGCGGCGAGCGTCATCCAGCGGTTGAGCTCGCTGGTCAGCGGGCCGGGCGCGACCGCCGTCAGATCGGCCTGCAGCAGCACGTGGTCGACCGGCTCGGGCAGCAGCGGGGCCAGCACCGGCGCGGCCTCCGCACCGCTGATCAGGGCCCGCCCGTGGCCCGACAGCACGCCGAGCCCGGTCAGGCCGAGCTGCTCGGCCTCGCGCAGCGCGAACTCGGTCAGCTGCTCGCGCAGCGGCCCACGGCGGCGCGGCTGCTCCCAGGCCAGCCGTTCCAGCACCGAGTCGTGCGCCGGGGCGAGCCCCGGCGCGGAGGCCAGCACGCCCATCGTGGCCTTGCGCACCCCGGCGGCCGACGAGCGGCGCAGATCGGGGTGGAGCGCGTTGAGCGGCTTGTCGCGATCGTCACGCTCGCCGACCAGTCCGGGCACCCGGTCCATCGCCAGCCAGGCCGCGGCCAGCGCCACCCAACGGTCGGCGGTCGACCTGACCCGCCACAGGTCGTAGCCGCTGGTCGGCAGCCACTCGCCGTCGACGCTGCCGCCCGCCGCGATCAGCCCCGACGCGTACGCGACCTCCACCACCAGCGCGGCCACCCAGTCGGGCAGGTCGAGCTCGCCCGCCGTGCGCTTCATGTCGCGCACGCCCAGGCCCCCGGTGCGCAGCACGCCCGGCGGCTCGATGCTCCAGCGCTCGCACAGCTCCTCGACGGCCCGCACGAACGCGAACGCCTGCCCGGCGGCCGTGCGGTCGGCCAGCTCCTGGCCCCGGGCCGTGCCCTCCAGCGAGGGCGGCTGGGCCAGCAGGTCGCGGTGCACCCGCCCGCCCCGCAGATAAAGGCCCACCTCGCGGGGCAGTGTCACGCTCTCCTCGCCTGCCGCCGCCAGCAGGCCGCGGGCCAGCAGCTGCTCGATCGGCGAGCGGGCGGAGGCGACGCGCACCTCGCGCCTGGCGTTCGGCACCCGGCCGGTGGGCGGGCCCCACGCGAGCTGCTCCAGCGCGGCCCGCGACTCCGGCGGCACCTCCTCGATCAGCTTGCCCGGCTCGGCCAGCGCCGCCGCCAGGCGCTCCCGGCCGGACCCGGTGGTGCCCGGCGCGACGTCGTCGGCCATCTCGTCGAGCTGCTCCGGCGCATGGTGGCGGAACGCCACGTCGGCGGGCGGGCCCAGGCCGGCCGGGTCGTCCAGCACCTTGCGCACGCCCGGGGCCAGGTCGAGCGCGCTGTCTGGCCCGTACACGAGCCCGAGGTCGCGCAGCCGGTCGAGCGCGGACGTCAGCGCCGGCTCCGGCTTGCCCGCCGCCAGCGCCGCCGCGACCGTCTCGCGCAGCGCGGTCTTCCTGACCGGGCCGTCCCGGACGGCGAGCGTCTCGACCACGGCGAGCGTGAAGCGGTCGAGCCGGTCGAGCACCCGGGCGATCGCCGACGGGCTGCTCGCCCGGGCGGCCAGGCCCTCCAGATGCGCCGGCACCGGAGTGATCAGCTCGGGGCGCGCGGTCACCAGCGCCCGCAGCTGCTCGTCGGTGCGCCCCCTGATCCACTCCGTGAACTCCATCGTTGCCATGGTATGTCCCTGCTGATTGGGGCAGCATTGCTAGGCGTGATAGAGCGAGCCGACCAGCTGATTCTCAACTACGTCAGCAAGGCCGCCGACGCGGCCCACGGCGTGCTGAGACCCGAGCAGCGGCTCGACTTCACCAGGCGGCTGCGTACCAGGATCGAGGCCGAGCGGCGCGGCAGCCAGAGCGCCAAGGACGTGACCAGGCTGCTCGCCCGGTTCGGCGACCCGGTGCTGCTGGTGGAGCGCGAGGCCCGCCGCCTCGCGGAGACCGCTCCCCTCGAAGCCGCCGCGGTCGCTCCCGCGGGGGAGGAGGCCACCGCCGCGTTCCCGAAGATCCGCGACGACGTGCCGCCGGGCGTGGCGCGGAGCAGGCGGGAGGCCGAGCGGCGGCTGGCCAGGGAGGCGCGCGGGCTGCCGTTCGCGGGGTTCCGCAGGGCCGCGATGTCGGTGGCGAACCCCATGGTCACCGAGGGCAGGGACGCCAGGACCGTGGTCAAGGAGCACCCCCGGGAGGTCGCCGCGCTGCTGGTGCTCGTGGTGGCCGCGCTCCTGGTGCCGTTCGACCTGGCGCCCGTGGCGATCTTCCAGGTGCCGGTGATCGCGTGGGCGGCCGGCTCGGCGATGGTGATGTTCAGCGACACGTGGGCGCTGCGCGACCGGCTGATCGGCATCGGCTCCCCGTTGCTCGGCTACACCGCGGGCGGACTGATCGTGGGGGGTCTGCGGGTCGGCGGCGAGCCGGGGCTGGAGGCGTTCGTGGTCGAGTTCTTCAACGCCAGCGGCGTCATGTTCATGGTCGGCACCGGCGTGAGCGTGGTCTGGCTGGCCTACCGGCTGGTCGATCAGGAGTGAACGGCCGCGGGCGACGGCAGCAGCCCGACGGCCAGCCGGACCCACGCCGCCACGAACTGGTCCTTCTCCGTGTGCCCGGGCGTCTCGCCCACCGTCTCCTGGAACAGCCGGTACTGCACGACGGCGCCGCCGAGCACCGCCGAGATGCCCTGCCAGTCGACGTCGGCCGACCGGTATTCGGGCTGGGCGTGGAACCAGGTCACGATGGCGTCGAACATCGGCTGCAGCAGCCCCTGCCGCACCACCGCCACCAGCTCGGGGAACTGGCTCAGGTCGCGGAAGAAGATGCGGGTCAGCTCCGACTCCTCGCGCACCTTGGCCAGCCCGGCCCTGCACAGGTGCGACAGCCGCTCCTCCAGGTCCTTCGAGGTCTCCATGGCGCTCAGCTCGGCGAGGCTGCCGGCGACCTGGCCGCGGGTCCTGGCGGCGTGCTCGTTGATCGCCGCCGACAGGACCTCGTACTTGGACTTGAAGTGCCGGTAGAGCCCGCCGGCGCCCGGTGAGAGGCCGGAGGCGGCCTCGATCTCGGCCACGGACGTGGCGGCGTAGCCGCGTTCGGCGAAGAGCCGCAGAGCCTCGTCGATGATCCGCTCGCGCGTGTTGGTGGCGGCGGCCTTCGCGGGTGTGCTCCCGGTGGCTCCCGTGCTCGGCGATCTGCTCATGTCGTTTCTGATACCTCCGCAGTGGAGGGTAGTCGCCGGCCCGCGGGGACCTTGACAGCCGGGCAGGAACCCTTCCGATGACTACGGTCCCACGACCCGAGCCGTTACGCGTATCGGGAGGTTCTTTGGCATCCTTCAGGTGTGGCGACTTCGGTGGGATTCGACCTGGACATGACACTTGCCGACACTCGGAACGGTATTGCTGCCGTCTATGACGAGTTGTCGGCCCGGCTCGGCGTGCCCATCGACAGCCGGAAGATCGTGACCAGGCTCGGCCCGCCGCTGGAGACGGAGCTGGCCAACTGGCTGCCCGCCGGAGAGATCGCGGCGGCGGCCGACCTCTACAGGGAGATCTATCCCGAGGTGGGGGTGCCCGTGCACGTCGCGATGGAGGGCGCGCACGAGGCCGTCGCGTGCGTCAAGTCGCGCGGCGGGCGGGTCATCGTGGTGACGGGCAAGAACCTGCGCGACGCGAGAAGCACCGTGCGGCGGCTCGGGCTCGACGTGGACGACGTGGTGGGCTCCGTTTTCGGCGCGGACAAAGGAACCGCGCTCACCGCTTTCGGCGCCGCCGCATATGTCGGCGACCATGTCGCGGACATCGAAGCCGCGCGGGCCGGAGGCGCGGTCAGCGTCACGGTCGCCACCGGCCCCTACACCACGGCCGAGCTGCGCGACCACGGGGCCGACGTGGCACTGGGCGACCTGACGGAATTTGCCGATTGGTTCGCCGGTTGGCAACGGAGTCGTGAACTCGTGTAATTCACCGGCATTTACCCGGTCGCTCTGCCGCGCTACGGGGCATAACCTACATCCATTCACCTAATCCACGACGTTCGAACGAGGTCCTCCTGTGCCGAGTGGCAAGGTCAAGTGGTACGACGCCGACAAGGGGTTCGGTTTCCTCACCCGCGACGACGGCGGTGAGGTCTTCGTGCATTCCTCCGCCTTGCCGGCCAACGCCGGGCCTCTCAAGCCCGGGCAGAAGGTCGAGTTCGGCGTGGCCGAGGGCAGGCGCGGCCAGCAGGCGCTCTCCGTGCGGATCCTGGAGCAGCCGCCGACGCTGGCCAAGACCAAGCCCAAGGCCAAGCGGAAGAAGCCGGACGAGATGGTGGTGATCGTCGAGGACCTGATCAAGCTGCTCGACGGGTTGTCCACGTCCTACCAGCGGGGCAAGCACCCTGAAGCCGCGCACGCGAAGAAGGTCGCGGTGGTGCTCAGGGCCGTCGCCGACGACCTCGACGTCTAGCTTCAGGGCGGGTTCGTCAGCGGTTTGGTGCGGTCGAGAGGCTCCGGCGGGGCGTACGGGGCCGTCTCGGCGTCCGCGGCGGCCTCCCGCGTCCGCGCCTTGGCCGCCCTGACGCGGGCGCGGCGCCGTACGACGAGCCAGCCCAGCGTGACGGTGAGCACGCACGCGAGCGTGACCAGCCCGGCCGCGCTGCTCTCGGTGAGCGACAGCCCGAGCCCGATCAGGCCGCCGAACACCCAGGCGAGCTGGAGGAACGCCTCGACCACGCCGAACGTCGACGAGCGCACCTCCTCGCCGATCTCGCGCTGCACGATCGCGTCCAGCGCGAGCTTGCCCAGCTCCTGGGCGAAGGCGGTGACCAGCGAGATGGCCACCGCGGCCCAGAGCCCGAAGAGGATCGCGGTCACGGTGGCGGTCACCGCCGTCGTGGCGAGCGTCAGCAGGACGAGCAGGCCGGGCGCGTGGTTGCGGGTCCAGTTGGCGATCACCGCGCCGGCCAGGCCGCCCAGCCCGGCCGCGAGCGTCAGGACCGCGAGGGTCTTGGTCATGTCGAAGAACGGGTCGGGCGCGGGCGGCGCCAGCCACGGCACGACCTTGTCCTGCACCAGGAAGAGCAGGAAGAACAGCAGGAAGCCGGAGAACAGCCGGATGGCGACGTTGGCCCAGACCGCCTCGGCCACCGCCGGGCCCACCTGGAGCAGCGTCCGCCAGCGTGGCGCCCTGCCCTCCTCGGGGGTCTCCTCCTCCAGGTCGGGCGAGTCGACGTGGCGCGGCAGCCGCACCGCGAACACCCCGGCGGCCAGGAACACCACCATGGCGACGCGCAGCATCGTGGCGCTGCCCAGCCAGAGCGTCAGCCCCGCCCCGACCGGCACCATCACGCCCGCCGTCACCAGCGAGAACAGCGCGACCCGCGCGTTCGCCGAGACCAGGGTGATGTCGGCGGGCAGCACGCTCGGCATGATCGCGGCACGCGACACGTTGTAGGCCTTCGACAGCACCAGCACGCCCAGCGCGCCCCCGAACAGCGTCAACAGGTCCTGCGGGCCGACGGCCGCCGCCATCGCGAAACAGAGCAGGCCGCGGCCGAACAGCGTGCCGGCCATCACATAGCGCCGGCCCGACCTGAACCGGTCGAGGATCGGCCCCACGAACGGCGCGAGCAGCGCGAACGGCAGCATCGTGATGACCAGGTAGAGCGCCACCGGGCCGCGGGCCTCGCCGACGGGCACCCCGAAGAAGACGGTGCTGGCCAGCGCGACCGTGACCAGCGTGTCGCCGGCGCTGTGGCCGGCGGTCAGCTCGATCAGCCGGCCCAGGCCGGTGCGGTCGGCGCCGTTGGCGTGGGTGAGGCGGCGGGTGGCCCGGCCGACCGACCGCGCCGCGCCCGCGGTGGCCTTCCCGGCCCGCGCGGTGCCGCCGGCGGTCGCCTTGCCGGCACGCGCGGTAGCCCGGCCCGCGTCGGCGACGCCGCGCCCCACGCGCCGGGAGAGGTCGCGCGCTCGCTCCCAGCCTCCCTCCACGCTTACCAGTCTTACCCGATCGCCCCTCCAACCCTCACCCCCGCTTTCGCACCACTTGCGGTCATCTGTCGCGTCAGGAGGTAAATCTTGTGGCGGAAGGGTGCGGAATCCGGTGTTTCAGGGAGGCGGCAGGCGGGAATGCGGGCTAGTCGGCCCCGGCACGGTCAGCCATGGGAGAGAATGAAGTGTGAGCGAACAGCACCTTTCGGCGGAGGCAGGCCGATGAGCCGTGCCAGGACCCGCTCCGCCGCGCCCGACCAGGCCTGTGTCGCCGCCGTTGACCTGGCACGCGACGCGGCCCAGGAGCTGGCGCGGCCGGGTGAGCCCGGCGAGCACCTGGGCTACGAGAGCGAGGGCGACCGGGTCGTCACCCACTACTTCGCCTGCCAGGACCGCGCCTATCGCGGCTGGCGGTGGGCCGTCACCGTCACCCGGGCGTCGCGGGCGAAGAAGGTGACGGTCAGCGAGGCCGTCCTGCTGCCGGGTTCCGGCGCGCTGCGCGCTCCCGAGTGGCTGCCGTGGAGCGAGCGCCTGCGCCCCGGCGACCTGGGCGTCGGCGACCTGCTGCCCACGCCGGAGGACGACGACCGGCTGGTGCCGGGTTTCGCCGAACTCGACGACGAGGCGGAGCAGCAGACGATTTTCGAGTACGGCCTGGGCCGGGCCCGTGTGCTCTCGGCCATCGGCAGAGACCGGACCGCCAGGCGCTGGCATTCCGGCGAGCACGGGCCGCACACACCGATCGCACACGCCGCTCCCGCGCAGTGTTCCACCTGCGGCTTCTACTGGCTGCTCGCGGGTGGGCTCCGGCAGCTGTTCGGGGTCTGCACTAACGAGTACGCGCCCGACGACGGCAAGGTGGTCGCCGCCGACCACGGCTGCGGCGCCCACTCGGAGGCGGCGGTGCTGCCGCCGCCCGTCGAGCAGGCCGTGCCCATCCTCGACGACCTGGGCTTCGACCTGATGGAGGAGGAGGCGGGCTCGGTCGGCGAATCCGACTCCGAAGAGCTCGGCCACTCCTGACGGTGCGGGCCGCTAGCCTACGGTGGCCCCGTACCGTTCGACCCCAGGATCGTGACCGATGACCGACACCTTTGGCACCGACCGGATGCGAGCCGCCGTGCTCGCCGCGTGGACGGCCTCGCCCGCCCGGTTCCGCGAGGACGCCAACGCCGAGGAGGACTTCGCGCTCGGCGGCTACCGCGACCGCCTGATCGTCGAGCTGGCGCAGAACGCCGCGGACGCGGCGCTGCGCGCGGGCGTGCCGGGGGTGCTCAGGCTGACGCTGCGCGGCGGCGTGCTGACGGCCGCCAACACCGGCGCGCCGCTCGACGCGACCGGCGTGGAGAGCCTGGCCACGCTCCGCGTGTCCGGCAAGCGTGACGAGGCGGGCGCCGCCGGGCGGTTCGGCGTCGGGTTCGCGGCCGTGGTGACGGTCTGCGACGAGCCGGTGATCGGCTCCCGCGGCTCCGGCTCGGTGCGCTGGTCGCGCGCGGAGACGGCCGAGCTGGTCGCCTCGGTGCCGGAGCTCGCGGGCGAGCTGGCCGCCCGTTCCGGCCACGTGCCGCTGCTGCGCCTGCCGTTCGAGGACGGCCCGCTCGACGTGCCCGACGGGTTCGACACCCTGGTACGCCTCCCGCTGAAGGACGACGCGTCGGCCCTGGCCGTCCGGCGCATGCTGGAGGAGGCGAGCCCGGCGCTGCCGCTGGGCATGCCCGCGCTGTCCGTGATCGAGATCGACCTCGACGGCGAGGTCCGCAGGGTCACCGCCGACGGCTGGCACGTCGTCTCCGAGTCCGGCGAGTTCGCGCCTGAGCAGGTGGCGGAGCTGTTCGCCGACCGGCCCACCGAGGAGCGGGCGCGCCCGTTCTGGTCGGTCCGCTGGGCGGTGCCGCTGACCGGCATCGGCGAGCCGGGGCCGCTGCCCGCCGCGGTGCCGCCGGTCGTGCACGCGCCGACGCCCAGCGACGAGCCGATCGACCTGCCCGCGCTGCTCATCGCGTCGTTCCCGATGGCCACCGACCGCCGCCACGTGGCCAAGGGGCCGCTGGCCGACTTCCTGGTCGAGAAGGCCGCCGACGCCTACGTCCGGCTGCTGGAGGAGCTGCCGCGCACTCCCAGGCTGCTCGACCTGGTGCCTTCGTACATGGGCAAGGGCGAGCTCGACGCGCGCGTCCGCCGCGCCGTGCTCCAGCGCCTGCCCGACACCCCGCTGCTGCCCGCGCTGTCGGCGCCCGCGCCCGCCGTGCGGACGCCCTCGTTCGCCGACGCGGAGGTCTACGAGCCCGACGCCGAATGGCTGGTCGAGCACCCGTCGCGGGAGCCGGGGGAGGACGGCTGGGTCGTCTCGGGCCGCGAGGCCGCCGTGGTGGCCGGGTCGGGCGAGCTGCTCGACGCCGTCGCCGCGTTCGTCCCCGGGCTGCTGCCCGCCGGCTGGCCCGCCCGGCATCCCGCGATGACCTCGCTGGGCGTGCGCAGGGTCGAGCTGTCCGACGTGGTCGACCTGCTTTCCGGCGAGGCGGTGGAGGGGCGCGAGCCGTCGTGGTGGCGCTCGCTCTACGAGGTGCTGCCGGCCGACGACCCCGAGTCGCTCGGCGCGCTGCCGGTGCCGCTGGCCGACGGGCGGCTGGTGCGCGGCCCGCGCGGCACGCTGATCCTGACCGACGGCGGGTCCGCGCTCGACCTCACGCCGCTGGGGCTGCGCATCGTGCATCCTGAGGCCGCCCACCCCGCGCTGCTGCGGCTGGGCGCCGCCGAGGCCACCCCGCGCACCATCCTGGACGACCCGATCACCAAGGCCGCCGTCGCCCAGTCGCTCGACAACCCCGACGCGGGGCCGGTCGCGCACGCCGTGCTGTCCCTGGTCCAGGCGGCGGGGCTGGCGCCGGGCGAGGCGCCGTGGCTGGCCGAGCTGGCGCTGCCCGGCGCCGACGGCGAGCTCTACCCGGCGGGTGAGCTGATGCTGGCCGAAGGGGCGCTCGCCGGGCTGCTGGAGCCCGACACCCACCTCGGCGTGGCCGCCCGCGAGCTGGAGGAGACCTACGGGCCGCGGGTGCTGGAGGCGGCGGGCGTGCTCGACGGGTTCGCCGTGGTGCACGACTCCGACGTGCTGCTCGACCGTGACGAGTGCGACCACGACCTCGACGGCGAGGACGAGTGGCTCGACCACGTGCTCGACCTGCTGCCGGAGCTGGACGTGCCGCCGGTGGTGCCGGAGTTCGCCGCCGTGCGCGACCTGGAGCTGGTCGCCGACTGGCCGGCGGCGCTGCGGCTGCTGACCCGCCCGCCGCTGCGCGCCGCCCTCCACCCGCTGCGGATCGAGGGCGTCGAGGTGCCCTCCTACACCGCCTGGTGGCTGGCCGGCCATCCGGTGCTGGGCGGGCGCAGGCCGCGCGAGCTGCGGCTGCCCGGCGCCGACCCGCTGCTGCAGGGCCTGTACGCGGACGCGCCGGAAGGGCTGGACGAGGGGGCGCTGGCCATGCTCGGCGTGCGCGGCACGCTCGCCGACCTGCTCGACTCCCACGGCGGCCCCGAGGAACTGCTCGACCTCATGGCCGACGAGTCGATCGAGGTCGACCGGGCGCAGCTGCGTTCCCTGTGGGTGGCGCTGGCGGCGGTCGAGCCCGATCGGGTGGCGCCGCCGTCCCGGGTGCGGGCCGTGCTCGGTGGCGACATCGTGGTGGCCGCCGCCGACGACGTCGTCGTGGTGGAGGCGCCCGACCTGCTGCAGCTGGTCACCGACCGGCCGCTGGTGCTCGCTCCCTACGACCTGGCGGAGTCCCTGTCGGAGCTGCTCGACCTGCCGCTCGCCGGCGAGGTGGCGGCCGGCGAGGTCACCACCGCCGGCGAGACCCGGCAGGTGCCGCCCCAGGTGCGCTCCCTGCTCCCGACGGCCCCCGAGACCTACGTCGAGCACGAGAAGCTGCTGGTGGACGGCGTGCCGTGCGCGTGGCGGTTCTTCGAGGGCGCCGTCCACTGCACCGGCCTCGACGGCCTCGCCCGCGGCCTGGCCTGGGCCACCGGCCAGTGGAACGACCGCCTAGCGGTGGCCGCCATGCTCCGCGACCCGTCCGCGGTCCCCCTGCTCCTGGCGGAGGCGGACCTGTCCTGAACTCCTGACGGAGGCGGAACCTGTCCTGGCGTCCTGGAAAGAGGCGGGCGTGTGGCGATCCGACCCACGCCCGCTCCGGCCCGCTCTCCGGACCTACGGCGGGCCGGGCAGGCCGAAGGCTTGCTAACGGCGCCCAGCCCGAGGGGGTTCCCGAAAAGCTTTTGACTTTGGCAGGAAGCTCCGGCGTTTCTGGCCGGAAGCTCCGCACCGACCTCCGCGATTCGGGTCACGCGGCGGGACACGCGGCACCGGACTCGGGCAGCGTGCCCTTCAACAGGTACGCGTCCACCGTGCGGACGACGCACGTGCTGCCGCTCAGGTAGGCGCCATGCCCCTCGCCCTCGTAGGTGACCAGGACGCCGGTCTTGAGCCGGTCCGTCAGCGACACCGCCCATTCGTACGGTGTGGCGGGGTCGCCCTTGCCGCCGATGACGACGATCGGGGCCGAGCCGGTGGCGTCGATGTGCTTGGCCTCGTCGCTGCCCTCGGTGGGCCAGTGGGCGCAGGCGCCTGAGGTGCTCTCGACCGACATGATGGGGAAGATCTTCTCGACCTGCTCGTTGAGCGCGGCCATGTCGGCGGCTGTCGGCCGCTGGGAGGTGTCGGCGCAGCTGATGGCCTGGAGGCTGGTCATCATGGTCGAGTAGGTGCCGTCGGGCCTGCGGCCGGTGTAGCTGTCGGCCAGCGCCAGCAGGGTGGTGCCGTCGCCCTTGAGCGCCGCGGCGACGCTCTGCTCCAGCATCGGCCAGGTGGCCTTGGCGTACAGCGGGGTGATGACGGCGAACTGGGCCAGGCCGTAGGTGAGCTGCCGGTCGCCGACCTTGAGTGGCTTCTCCTTCAGGTCGTCCATCAGCGCTTCGACGGTCTGGCGCGCTTCGGCGGGGGACTTGCCGAGGTCGCAGCCCTGTGCGACGCAGTCCTTCGCGAACGCCTCGAAGGCCTGGGCGAAGCCCTTCATCTGGGTGAGCGCCCGCTGCTCGAAGGTGACGTTCGGGTCGTAGGCGGCGTCGAGCACGAACCGGCCGACCTTCTCGGGGAACTTGGTCGCGTACACCGAGCCGAGGTGGGTGCCGTACGAGAGGCCGAAGTAGTTGAGCTTGTCGTCGCCGAGCGCGCCGCGGATGCGGTCGAGGTCCTGGGCGGCGTTGACGGTGCCGACGTGCGGGAGCACCTTGCCCGAGTCGGCCTCGCAGGCGTCGGCGAACTCGCGGGCGGCCTTGTCGGGGTTCTCCCCGGCGGCCGGCGACATCAGCTCCTCCACCTTGCCGCCGCACTTGACGCCCGCGCTCCTGTCGACGCCGCGCGGGTCGAAGCTGACCAGGTCGTAGGCGCTGCCGGGGCCGGCGAAGGCCTGCCTGGCCAGCGCCAGCGTGTCGACGCCGGAGCCGCCGGGGCCGCCGAAGTTGAAGACGAGCGACCCGAGGCGGTCACCGGTGGCCTTGATCCGGATGAGGGCGAGGTCGATGGTGTCGCCGTCGGGCCGGCTGTAGTCGAGCGGCACGGCGAGCGTGCCGCATTCGAGGGCCGGTTCTGGGGTCATGGTCTTGCCGTCGGGCCCCATGAGGTCGGTGCACGCCTGCCACGCCACCGCCCCGGTGTCGCGCGCGGCCGGCTCGGCGGCGGGCTTCTCGGCGCCGGCGCAGCCGGTCGCCGCCAGGGCGAGCACGAGGGAGGTGAACAAGGTCCTTTTCATGCCATCAAGCATGGAAGGGGAGGCGTTTGCTCAGGTAGTGCAAGGAAACAGCAGTTCGGGGTGACTCCCGTAAGCGGCGCGGGATGACAGATGTCAGCGGCGGAGCCGGTGGACGAACCACATGCCGAAGAAGCCGAAGCCCACGCCGGTGAGACACGTCCAGATCCACCAGGAGTTCTCCGGGGCGGGCGGGAAGATCATTAAGGCGACCAGGGCGATCGCCCAGAGGCCGGTGCCCACGGCGATGGTGGCGGTGTCGTTGGTCTCGATCGGCTCGGGGTCGGGGTGCCACTGCTGCGTCACAGCATCCAGCCTAGCTTCCAATCGCATCTCGATACGGTTACCAGCACTTTTGGCGAATCGTCCCAAGTGTCACAGTTCGCCCGTGAGTGACTCCCGTACCGCTATAGACCGGTATTTCTCCATTACCGAACGCGGCTCCACCGTCTCCCGTGAGGTGCGCGGTGGCCTGGCCACGTTCTTCACCATGGCGTACATCGTGGTGCTGAACCCGATCATCATCGCCAACGGCAAGGACATCCAGGGTGAGGTGATCGGCGACGGCACCACGCCCAACGTGGCGCTGGTGGCCGCGGGCACCGCCTTCGTGGCCGGTGTCCTGACCATCCTGATGGGTGTGATCGCCCGGGTGCCGTTCGCCCTGGCCGCCGGGCTCGGCCTGAACGCCTTCGTGACGTTCAACATCGCCCCGCTGATGACCTGGGAAGAGGCCATGGGCCTGATCTTCCTGGAAGGCATCGTGATCGGCATCCTGGTGCTGACCGGGCTCAGGGTCGCGGTGTTCCGTGCCATCCCGTCCCAGCTCAAGACCGCGATCAGCGTCGGCATCGGCCTGTTCATCGCGCTGATCGGGTTCGTCGACGCGGGCTTCGTGCGCCGGGTGGCCGCCGGGCCGCCGCTGGAGATGGGCATCGGCGGCAACCTGTCTTCCTGGCCGATCCTCGTCTTCGTCATCGGCCTGCTCGCCACCGCGGCGATGGTGGCGCGCAAGGTCAAGGGCGCAATCCTGCTCGGCATCGCCGGCACCACCCTCATCGCGATCGTCGTCGAGGCGCTGACCGGCTCGGGCGCCTCCTCGCCGGAGAACCCGGACGGCTGGCAGCTGAACGTCCCCGCCTGGCCCAGCGAGGTCTTCGGCTTCAACAACCCGCTCGTGCTGTTCGCCGAGTTCGACCCGTTCGGCGCGTTCAGCTCGGCCGGGCTGCTGCTCGCCGTGCTGTTCGTGTTCACCCTGCTCATCACCGACTTCTTCGACACCATGGGCACGATCGTGGGCGTCGGCCGCCAGGCGGACCTGGTCAAGGAGGACGGGACGCTGCCGCGTACCCGTGAGATCCTGCTCGTCGACTCGCTCGGCGCCGTCGTCGGCGGCGCAGGCTCGGTGTCGTCCAACACCACCTATGTCGAGTCGGCAGCGGGCGTCGGGGAGGGCGCGCGGACCGGCCTGGCGAGCGTGGTGACCGGCGCGCTGTTCCTGGTGGCGATCTTCTTCGCGCCGCTCGTCCAGATCGTGCCGTACGAGGCCGCGGCGCCCGCCCTGGTGGTGGTCGGCTTCCTGATGATGACCGCGATCCGCGACATCGACTGGACCGACTACGAGATCGCCATCCCGGCGTTCCTCACCATCGTGCTCATGCCGTTCACGTACTCGATCTCCAACGGCATCGGCGCCGGCTTCGTCTCGTACGTGCTCATCAAGGTGGTCCGCGGCAAGGCGCGCGAGATCCACCCGCTGATGTGGGCCGTCGCGGCGTTGTTCGTGCTGTACTTCGCGCTCGGCCCGATCAGGGTCATGCTCGGGCTCTGACCAGGAAGTACGGGCCGCCGTCCGCGAGGACGGCGGCCCGTTGGGTATCAATGGGTGAGACGGAATCTGGCTTGGGAAATTTCTTGACCGCGGCTATAGTTAGCAAAGGTAATGACACATGCTAACAAGACCTCAGTCCCAGATGGACCTGCGAAGCGACGCCGGTCTGGCTTCCGCGTTGCGCGTTTCCCTGGCCAGGCTCAACAGGCGGCTGCGCAGGCAGGCGGCGGCGCACCCGCTGACCCCCACCCAGTTCGCGACTCTGGCCGCCGTCGAGCGGCACGACGGGATAACCCCTGGCGAGCTGGCCGAGCTCGAAAAGGTGCAACCGCCCTCGATGACCCGCGTGATCGCCGGGCTGGAGGAGCGCGGCCTGGTGTCGCGCAGCCCGCACCCGAGCGACCGGCGCCAGGTGACCGTGACCGTGACCGACGCCGCCAGGAAGCTCCTGAAGGAGGAGCGGGCGCGCAAGGAAGCGTGGCTGACGCGGCAACTGAAGGAGCTGTCGCCGGAGGAGCGGGCGATTCTCCGTCAGGCGGCTCCGATCCTGGAGAAACTCAGCAGGATCTAGAGCCTGAAGAACCCAGGACCGGGATGTTCCGGTCGCTCAGCATTCGCAACTACCGCATGTTCGCCATCGGCGGCGCGGTCTCCAACGTCGGCACCTGGCTGCAGCGCACCGCCCAGGACTGGTTGATCCTCGACCTGACCAACGGCAGCGCCGCGGCCCTCGGCACCGCCACGGCTCTGCAGTTCCTGCCCATGCTGCTGTTCGGCATGTTCGGCGGCGTGCTGGCCGACCGCTACCCGAAGCGGCCCCTGCTCATCACCGCGCAGACGCTGATGGCCACGCTGGCCCTGGCGATCGGCGTGCTCACGATGACCGGCGCCGCCCAGGAGTGGCACGTCTACGTGATGGCCTTCACGCTCGGCATGATCTCCTGCGTCGAGGTGCCGACCCGGCAGGCGTTCGTGGTCGAGATGGTCGGCAGGGACGACCTGCCCAACGCGATTGCGCTCAACAGCTCCAGCTTCAACCTGGCCCGCGTCGTCGGCCCGGCCGTCGCCGGCATGCTCATCTACATGCTGGGCGGCACCGGCCCGCTGTTCCTGATGAACGCGCTCACGTTCGCCGCGGTCATCTCCAGCCTGGTCTTCATGCGGAAGGCCGAGCTGCATCCGTCGGACCCGGTGCCCAGGGCCAAGGGGCAGCTGCGCGAGGGGCTCAGGTACGTGCTGCGCCACGAGAAGCTGCTGATGCCGATCCTGCTGATCGCCTTCGTGTCGATGTTCTCGCAGGCGTTCTCGATGTCGATCGCGCTCATGGCCCGCGAGGAGTTCAAGGCGGGGGCCAACTCGTTCGGCCTGGCCTCCAGCATGTTCGCCGTCGGCGCGCTCGCCGGGGCGCTGCTGGCCGCCCGCAGGGTCACGATCTCGCGCAGGATGCTGTTCGGTGGGGCGATCGGCTTCGGCGTGTTCCAGATCGCGGCCGGGCTGGCTCCGTCCTACCTGTTCTACCTGGTCCTGCTGGTGCCCGCCGGCGTCGCGCTGATCACGGTCAACACCGCCGCGAACGCCGCCGTCCAGCTCGCCACCTCGGCCGAGATGCGCGGCCGCGTCATGGGCATCTACATGCTGGTCTTCGTCGGCGGCTCGCCCATCGGGGCGTCGCTGGTCGGCTGGCTGTCGGAGCTCGGCGGGCCCAGGGCCGGCGCCGTCCTGGCCGGCGGGTTCGTGCTGGCCGGCACCGCGATGGCCGTCCTGGTCACCAGGATGATCACCGGGCGGGTGGCGCGGCGGCGGGCGGTGCCCGCCACCACCTGAGGCGGGACACACTGGGGGTATGAGGCTCTTCGCGGCCGTGTTGCCGCCCGACGAGGTGCTGGACGAGCTCGAACGCGCGATCGCGCCGCACGTCGGGCAGGTGCCGGAGCTGCGCTGGCCGGACCGCGCCACCTGGCACGTCACGCTGGCCTTCTTCGGCGAGGTGCCCGAGCGGGCGCTGCCCGACCTCCGTGCCCGCCTGGCCCGCGCCGCCGGCCGCCACCCGGTGCCGGCCCTGGCCTTCACCGGGTTCGGCGCGTTCTCGTCCGTACGGCGCGCGCGGGTGTTCTGGGCGGGCCTGTCGGGCGACTCGATGGTCCGGCTGGTCGACTCCGTCAGGGCCGCCGGCCGGCGGGCCGGCGCCGCGAACATCGACGAGAAGCGCTTCCACCCGCACCTGACGCTCGCCAGGGCCAAGGCCGAGACCGACCTCCGCCCGCTCGTCGACTCGCTGGCCGGATTCACCGGCTCGACGTGGCGGGCGGAGACGATCCGGCTGTTCATGAGCGAGCCAGGGCCGCGGGTGAGGTACGAGTCACTGGACGAGTGGGCGCTCGCACCCGCGTCGCCCGGCTAGGCTCCTGGGCGTGGACCGTCCTCGTTCCTGGCTGCTGCCCCTGGTGCTCGGCCTCCTCATGCTCATCGTGATCGTCGGCGCGCTGGTGACCTGACGCCCTACCAGGCGTAGTCCTCCGGCGCGGTGCGGTGGCCAGGGAAGATCTCGTCCAGCTTGGCCAGCGCCTCGTCGTCGAGCTCGATCTCGAGCGTGCGCATGGTGCCGTCGAGCTGCTCCAGGGTGCGCGGGCCGATGATCGGCGCGGTCACCGCGGGCTGCTTCAGCAGCCAGGCCAGCCCGACGTGCGCGGGGTCCTCGCCCAGCTCGTCGCAGAGCTTCTCGTACCGCTCGATCTTGTCGCGGTGCTTCTCCAGCTCCGTGAGCATGCGGTCGGCGGCCGAGCGGCCCTTGTCGATCTTGCGCAGGACACCGCCGAGCAGGCCGCCGGCCAGCGGGCTCCACGGGATGACGCCCAGGCCGTAGTCCTCGCACGCGGGCAGCACCTCCAGCTCGACCGCCCTGGTCAGCAGGTTGTAGTGGCTCTGCTCGCTGACCAGGCCGAAGAAGCCGCGCCGGGCCGCCGTCTCCTGCGCCTTGGCGATGTGCCAGCCGGCGAAGTTGGACGAGCCGACGTACAGGATCTTGCCCTGCTGGCGCAGCACCTCCATCGCCTCCCAGAACTCGTCGAACGGCGTGCGCCGGTCGACGTGGTGGGCCTGGTAGATGTCGATGTAGTCGGTCTGCATGCGCTTGAGCGAGGCGTCGCAGGCCCGGCGGATGTTGAGCGCCGACAGCCTGCTCTCGTTGGGCCAGTCGCCCATGTCGCCGTAGAGCTTGGTGGCGATCACCGTTCTCTCACGGCGGCCGTCTCCCTGGGCGAACCACCGGCCCAGGATGTTCTCGGTGATGCCCTCGCCCTTCTTCCAGCCGTAGACGTTGGCCGTGTCGAAGAAGTTGAGGCCCAGCTCGTGAGCCCTGTCCATGATCGCGAACGAGTCTTCTTCGGAGGTGTGCGGGCCGAAGTTCATGGTGCCGAGGCAGAGCGGGCTGACCCGGAGGCCGCTGCGCCCGAGGTTCACGTAGTCCATGCTTTCCACACTAGGTACCTGGAGTGCGCTCCAGGCCATAGGGTTGGGGCCGTGTTCTCGGGGCTGGTGCGCGCTTCGGTGCCGCTGTTCCTCTCGATGGTCACCAACCTGCTCGGCGCGGTCGTGGTCACCGCCGTGCTCGGCCGCCACGCCACCGTCACGCTCGCCGCCTTCGCCGTCATGACCGCCGTGCTCACCCCCGCGTCCACGGCCGTCGCGGGCGCGTTACGCGGGCTCGCGCCGTTCGTCGCCCCGCACCGCGACGACCCCGACGCGGTGCTGCCGGTGCTGCGCGACGCCCGGTGGCTGAGCCTGTTCGTGGGGATGGCGGGCGCGCTGGCGGTGCTGGGTGTGCCCGCGCTGGCCGGAGCCGCCGGGGTGCCCGCCGAGGTGGTGGCCGAGCTGGGGGTGCTGCCCTGGCTGCTCGCCCTCTATCTGGTGATCTACGCCGCGGGCGGCGGCGCCACCGCCGTGCTGGTGGCCATCGGGCGCAGCCGGGGCGTGCTGTGGGCGAGCCTGGCGAGCACGGCGGTGATGATCGTGCTGGCCGTCGCGCTGGTGCCGCCGCTCGGGCTGACCGGCGTCGGGGTGGCCTGGACGCTGTCGGGGCTGACCCTGGTCGGCGTCGGCGACCTGGCGCTGCGCCGGGCCCTCGGCCGTCCGGTCGGCCGGGGCAGGCCGCGACCGCGGGAGATCGCCCGGCTGGCCGCGGTGAGCCTGCCGCTGGCGGCGACGGTGCTGATCAAGTTCGGCGCGCTGGGCGTGATCACGTTCGCGGCCGGCATCACCGGCGCCCGCGACGCCGCCGCGCACGCGGTGCTGGCCACGCTCACCGGGTTCATCGTGCTCGCCGCCATGGCGGTCGGGCAGGCGTCGGTGCCCGAGGTGTCGCGCGCCGCCACCGTCGCCTCGGCGCGCCGCGCCAACCGCGCCGCGGCCCTGCTCGCCGTCGGCGGCACCACGCTCGCCGCGCTGACGCTGCTGGCGCTGGGCGGCCCGGTGCTGGGGCTGTTCACCGGCGATCCCGCCGTGCGCGGCGTGGCGCTGGCGCTCCTGCCGCTCATGCTGCTGTCCTCGATGGCCGACGCCGTCCAGGCCGTGCAGGGCTTCGGCCTGACGGGGCTCAAGCGGACGGGGGCCAGCCTGACGTACTTCGCCGCCGGGTACGGGCTGCTCGCGCTGGCCGCCGTGCCCGTGGCCGCGACCTGGGGGGTCACCGGGCTGTGGGTCGCCATGCTCGTGGGCAACCTGCTGCTGGCCGTCCTCCAGGCCACCGGGTTCCACCGGCACAGCGCGCGGGTGGGCGGTGCCGGCCGCGCCGATGCAGGGCGGTTGGGCGGTCGCTGCCGGACGAATGGCTGATGTACGCGCGGCGGGTTCCTGGGCTCGGCGGCCGGGGACGCGTGGCGGTTGGGGCATGATGGCGGCGTGGGGGGACTGCTGATCAGGATGCTCGGGGTGGCGCTGGCCGCCCTGGCCGTGCTGCCTCCGGCGGCGGCCGCGGCCGACGACGGGGAGCGGTTGTTCACCTTCCGCGACCCGCGCATCACCGAGTCCAGCGGGCTGGCCGTCTCGCCCACCCACGACGACGTCTACTACACCCACAACGACAGCTCGGCGCAGCCGGAGTTCTACGCGGTCGGGGCCGACGGCAGGACCAAGGCCACCTTCCGGCTGCGGGGGGCCGAGGCGCGCGACTGGGAGGCCATGGCGGCGGTCAAGGACCCCGCGACCGGGCGCGGGGTGCTGTGGTTCGCCGACATCGGCGACAACCTCGACGGGGCGTGGCCCGACGTCTCCATCTACAAGGTGATGGAGCCGCGCACGCTCGCCGACGCCACCCTGCCCGCCGTCCGCTACCGGTTCCGCTACGCCGACGGGGCCAGGAACGCCGAGGGCATCATGGTGAACCCCAGGACCGGGCGGCTCCACGTCGTGACCAAGGAGTTCGCCGGCGGGGTCTACGTCGCCCCCAAGAAGCTGCGTACTGACAGGACCAACACGCTGCGCAGGATCGGGAGCGCGCCGATCATGGCCACCGACGCGGCGTACGCGCCCGACGGCTCGTCGTACGTGATCCGCACGTACTTCTCCGCGACCCTGTACGAGCCGTCCGGCAAGATGATCGCCAAGGTGCCGATGCCGGAGCTCAGGCAGGCCGAGTCCATCGCGTACACCCGGGACGGCACGGCCCTGCTGACCGGGTCGGAAGGGGTGCGCAGCCCCGTCTACAGGGTGCCGTTGCCGGCCGCCGCGACGCCCACGCCCTCGCCCACGCCGTCCGAGCGGCCCCGCGCGCAGGGCACCACCGCGGCGGCCGAGCAGGCGGGCGGCGGGCTGACGGGGCTGAACGTGCTGATCTGGCTGGGGGCGGCGGCGCTGGCGATCGGCGCCATCACGTTCCTGGCGCGCATCACGCGCTGAGGCGCCGACGGGGAGAGCCCGCGCCGCGCGCTGAGGGCCGCTACGGACGCATGCCGGCGGTGAACATGTCACCGCGCAGGGCCCGCTCGACGGCCTCGATCGAGCGGGCCAGGCGCACCAGGCGGGGGCCCTCCTGGCGGTAGGTGTCGAGGACCGCCTCGATGGCGTGCGGCGGCAGGTGGCCCTTGAGGTCGACCGCCGCCCCCCGGTAGCCCGCGCGGGCCGCCTCGACCGCGGAGCCGACGTGGTGGCGGGCCATCCGGGCGAGCGCGACCGGATGCCGCCTCAGCACCTCGTAGGCCCGGTAGTCGGGCGGCACGGCGTCGAGGAGCCAGGCGACGGCCGACCTCTCCCAGTCGGGCACGCTGGGCGGTCGCACCTCGGCGGGCCATTCGGGCGGGACATACATGCCTTCATCGTACTCACGTTCGATTCGCCTCCCTAGGGCGAGGTGGACGCCCCGTTTTGGATACATTCACCACGTGACGGAGAAGATCGGAGTCGTGGGGGCCGGGATCGTCGGCCTGGCGGTCGCTCGCGAACTGGCCGCCACCAGGGGCGCCGAGGTGACCGTGCTGGAGAAGGAGGGCCGCGTCGGGGCCCACCAGACCGGCCACAACAGCGGGGTCGTGCACGCGGGCATCTACTACCCGCCCGGCTCGCTGAAGGCCAGGCTCTGCCGCGAGGGCGTGGCGCTGCTGAAGGAGTACTGCGCGCGGCACGCGCTCCCGTACGAGGAGGTCGGCAAGCTCGTGGTGGCCGCCACCCGGGCGGAGCGGCCGCGGCTGGCCGCGCTGGCGGAGCGGGCCAGGGCCAACGGCGTGCCCGGCATCACCGAGCTGGACGCGCTCGGGCTGCGTGAGGTGGAGCCGCACGCGGTCGGCGTGGCGGCGATCCACTCGCCGCGCACCGCGATCGCCGACTTCCCCGCGGTCGCGCGCCGGCTCGCGCTCGACGTGGCGGAGCTGGGCGGCTCGGTACGGCTGCGGCATCCGGTCAGGGGCATCAGGGAGACCTCCAGGGGCGTGGAGGTGGTGGCGGGGACGGGCAGGTTCGCCTTCGACCGGCTGGTGGTCTGCGCCGGGCTCGGCACGGACGCGGTGGCCGCGATGGCGGGTCGGCCGGGCTCGGTCCGCATCGTGCCGTTCCGCGGCGAGTACTACGCCCTCCGGGGGGCGGCGAGGGACCTGGTGCGCGGGCTCATCTACCCGGTGCCCGACCCGCGCTACCCGTTCCTCGGGGTGCACCTCACCCGGCACGTCGGCGGCGAGGTGCTGGTGGGGCCGAACGCGGTGCTGGCGGGGGCGTACGAAGGGTACACATGGCGAAATTTTCGTAATTTTCCTCAGATTCTCGCCTGGCCCGGCACCCTCCGCATGGCCCGCCGCCACTGGCGCACCGGCGTCAAGGAGGTCTACGGCTCACTGGTCAAGAGCGCCTTCGCCGAGGCCGCGCGCCGCTACGTCCCCGAGCTCACCGCCGATGACCTGCGGCGCGCCGCGGGCGGCGTGCGCGCGCAGGCGGTGGCGCGCGACGGCTCGCTGGTGGACGACTTCGCGGTGGACGTGCACGGGAACGTCGTCCTCGTACGGAACGCGCCTTCCCCCGCTGCCACGTCGAGCCTGGCCATCGCCCAGCACATTGCCGGAATTGTTCCGGCACCCTCCCGATGAGTGCATCCTTGATGGTGATGGAAGCGCGCCTGTTGATCGTCGAAGACGACCCGAACATCCTCGAACTCCTCGCCGCGAGCCTGAGGTTCGCGGGCTTCGACGTGTCCACCGCCAAGAGCGGCGCCGACACGGTCGCCGCGGTCCAACGGCAACGCCCGGACCTCGTGGTGCTCGACGTCATGCTGCCCGACCTGGACGGCTTCGAGATCGTGCGGCGGCTGCGGAGCGGCGGCATGTACACGCCCGTGGTGTTCCTGACGGCCAAGGACGAGACCGAGGACAAGATCCGCGGGCTGACGATCGGCGGCGACGACTACGTGACCAAGCCGTTCAGCCTGGAAGAGGTCGTGGCCAGGATCCACGCCGTGCTCCGCCGTACCAGCGGCGACGCGCAGCCGCCCCCGCCCAGGCTGACGTTCGCCGACATAGAGCTGGACGAGGAGAGCCACGAGGTGTGGCGCGGCGGCCACGCCGTCGCGCTGTCGCCGACCGAGTTCAAGCTGCTGCGCTACTTCATGATGAACGCCGGACGGGTGCTGTCCAAGCCGCAGATCCTCGACCACGTGTGGGACTATGACTTCCGCGGCGAGGTAGGCATCGTCGAGTCCTACGTCTCGGTGCTCCGCCGTAAGATCGACAATCGCAGTCCGCGGCTCATCCACACCCTGCGCGGCGTCGGATACGTCCTGCGGTTGCCGCCGAGCGGCTGATGGCCAGGTCGGGCCGGCTGCCGCTCCGGATCAAGCTCATGGCCTCGATGCTGGCGCTGCTCGGCATCGGCATGTCGTTCATCGGCGTGGTGAGCGTCTCGGTCCTGCACGGCTACCTGATGGACCGCGTCGACGGCCAGGTCAACCTGATCTCGGTACGGGTCCAGAAACGGCTGATCATCGACGCCGAGCGGCGCGAGCAGGGCAGGCAGACGTCCGAGAAGCCGCTGCTCATCGAGTCGGACACGATCGTGCTGCTGCGCGACCCGTACGGCGGGCTGACCCCCGCCCAGGGCGACAGGGACGTCGACCAGAAGCCCAAGCCGCAGCTGGAGGACTCGCCGGGGCCCGGCGTCTACACCGCGCCCGCCGTGAGCGGCCCCGGCGAGTGGAGGGTGCGCGAGACCGCCACCCCGTACGGCACGTTCGTGGTCGCCACCGACCTGACTGAGGTCAACGAGATCACCCGGCGGCTCGTCTTCATCGAGCTGCTGGGCGGCGGCGGCATCGTGCTCATCCTGGCCGTGGTGGGCGTCACCATCGTGCGGCGCAGCATGCGGCCGCTGGTCGAGATCGAGCGCACCGCCGGCACCATCGCCGCGGGCGAGCTGGGCCGCCGGGTGCCCGACGGCGACTCGCGCACCGAGGTCGGGCGGCTGGCCACGGCGCTCAACGGGATGCTCGCGCAGATCGAGAGCGCGTTCGCGGCGCGCTCGGCCTCCGAGGAGGCCGCCAGGCGCTCCGAGGACCGGATGCGGCAGTTCGTCACCGACGCCTCGCACGAGCTGCGCACCCCGCTCACCTCGATCCGCGGCTTCGCCGAGTACGCCCGCCAGAACCCCGGCGCCGACCCGGCCGAGCTGATGCAGCGGGTGGAGAACGCGGCCGGCCGGATGACCCTGCTCGTGGACGACCTGCTGCTGCTCGCCCAGGTGGACCAGCACCGCCCGCTCAAGATGCGCCCGGTGGACATGCTGGCGCTGGCCGCCGACGCGGTGCAGGAGGCGCGCATCCTCGCCCCCGACCGGCAGATCGACCTGGACGTCGTCGGCGGCGCCGCGCTCATCGTCTCCGGCGACGAGGTGCGGCTGCGCCAGGTGGTCGGCAACCTGACCTCCAACGCGCTCATCCACACCGAGGAGGGCACCCCGATCACCGTGCGGGTCGGCGCCGGCGACGGGACGGTCTTCCTGGAAGTGGCCGACAAGGGGCCCGGACTCAGCCCCGACCAGGTGGACCGGGTCTTCGAACGCTTCTACCGGGCCGACTCGGCCAGGTCCAGGCGGCGTTCGGGCGAGGACCGGGGCAGCGGGCTCGGCCTGGCCATCGTGCAGGCGCTCGTGCAGGCGCACGGCGGCACGGTCGTGGCGCGGAGCGCGCCCGGCGAGGGCGCCACGTTCCGGGTCGAACTCCCACTCGCCTTGGAGTGAGCCTTCAGCGTTTCCTCAGGTCACTGGGCCACCCTGAGAGGGTGAGCAAACCCGAGGCGCTGATCATGGTGGTGGACGACGAGCCCAGCATCAGGGACCTGCTCTCGGCGAGCCTGCGTTTCTCCGGGTTCGAGGTGGTCACCGCCGCCGACGGCAACGAGGCCGTCGAGGTCGCCAAGCGGACCGGCCCCGACCTGGTGGTGCTCGACGTCATGCTGCCGGACCTCGACGGGTTCGAGGTGGCCAGGCGGATCGACGCGCCGGTGCTGTTCCTGACCGCCCGCGACGCCACCGAAGACAAGATCGCCGGGCTGCGGGTGGGCGACGACTACGTGACCAAGCCGTTCAGCCTGGAGGAGGTCCAGGCGCGCATCCGCGCGGTGCTGCGCCGCACCCGGGGCGAGGGCGCGCCCGCGAGCCGGCTCAAGGTGGCCGACCTGGAGCTGGACGAGGAGGCGCGCGAGGTGTGGCGGGCCGGCCGCCAGGTGCGGCTGTCGCCGACCGAGTTCAAGCTGCTGCACTACTTCATGGCCAACGCCGGCCGGGTGGTGTCGAAGGCGCAGATCCTCGACCACGTGTGGAACTACGACTTCGGCGGCGACGCCGGGGTGGTCGAATCGTACGTGTCCTATCTCCGGCGCAAGGTCGACGACGTGGAGCCGCGGCTCATCCACACGCTGCGCAGCGTCGGATACGTGTTAAGGGAGCCGCCCTCGGGCTAGCTTGACGGTATGGACCTGTTGAGCGCGCTCCAGCGACTGCGCGGGACGCTGGACCGGGAGCTGTTCCCGCTGGCGATCGGCGAGGCGGCGGGCGACCGGCGCGCGCTCAAGGAGCTGACCGGCCAGCTCGACGACTACCTGCTGCCGCGGCTGCGGGCGATCGACGCCCCGCTGCTCGCCGTGGTCGGCGGCTCCACCGGGGCGGGCAAGTCCACGCTGGTCAACTCGCTGGTCGGGGCCGACGTGGCCGAGCCGGGGGTGCTGCGGCCGACCACGCTGGTGCCGACCCTGGTCGCCAACCCGGCCGACCGCGACTGGTTCATGGGCCAGAACGTGCTGCCCGGCATGTCCCGCGCCACCGGCTCCGGCCCCGGCGCGCTCCGGGTGGTGACGTCCGAGGCGCTCGGCGCCGGGCTGGCGCTGCTGGACGCGCCCGACATCGACTCCGTGGTGACCGCCAACCGCGAGCTGGCCGCGCAGCTCCTGGCCGCCGCGGACCTGTGGCTGTTCGTCACCACCGCCGCCCGCTACGCCGACGAGGTGCCGTGGAGCTTCCTGCGCACCGCCCGCGAGCGCAGCACCGCGCTCGCCGTCGTGCTCGACCGGGTGCCTGCCGAGGCCGCGGGGCCGGTCGCCCGCGACCTGGAGCGCCTGCTGACCGAGAACGGGCTCGACGGCACCCGCCTGTTCACCGTGCCCGAGGCGCCGCTGCCCTCCGAGAAGGCCCGACTGCCCGCCGACGCCGTCGCCCCGATCGCCGCCTGGCTCTCCGGGCTCGCCGCCGACGCCGCCGAACGCGCCCGCGTCGTACGGCAGACGCTGTCGGGCGCGCTCGACAGCCTCGCCGTCCGCGTCCCCGCGCTGGCCGGCGCGGTCGAGCGGCAGGAGGCCGGCTTCGGCACGCTGCGTGACGTGGTCGAGGGCGCCTACGCGGGCGGAATGGCGGACTTCGACGAGGGCATGCGCGACGGGTCGCTGCTCCGCGGCGAGGTGCTGGCCCGCTGGCAGGACTTCATCGGCACCGGCGACTTCATGCGCTCCCTGGAGAGCCGGGTGGGGTGGCTGCGCGACCGGATCGTCGGCTTCTTCACCGGCCAGGTGCCCGAGAACCGGCTCAGGGACGCGCTGGAGAGCGGCGTCGAGGCGCTCATCAGGGGATCCGCCGACGCCGCCGCCGAGCGGGCGCTCGAAGGCTGGTCGGCCGCGCCCGGCGGCGCGGGGCTGCTCGACCGGCTCGGCGCGATCGAGTCGGCCCGGCTCGGCCGCGCCGCCCCCGACCTGGGCAAGCGGACCGAGCTGGCGGTGCGCGGCTGGCAGGAGTTCGTGCTCGACCTCGTACGGGAGGAAGGCGCGGAGAGGCGGACCACGGCGCGCGCGGCGTCGTTCGGCGTGAACGGGGCGGGGCTGCTGCTGATGCTGGCCGTGTTCGCCTCGACGGGCGGGCTGACCGGGATCGAGGTGGGGATCGCGGGCGGCACCACCGTGCTGTCGCAGAAGCTGCTGGAGGCGATCTTCGGCGACCAGGCGGTGCGCACGCTCACCATCCGCGCCCGGGAGGACCTGCGGGAGCGGGTGCGGGGGCTGATGGACGAGGAGGCGGCCCGCTTCCTGTCCGTCCTGGAGCCGCTGGAGCCGTCGCGCGGCACGGCCACCGCCCTGCTGGACGCGGCCCGTACGATCCGCGACCACCGGACGGAGCTCCCATCTGGTCGGCGGGACCGTGACCTGGAGGGCCCGCCCTCCGAGAAGGCCCGCCCCGCGGCCGGCCCGTCCGGGACGGGACTCCCTCCCGAGGGTGGCCCCGGCCCGTCCGGGACGGGACCCCGGGAGTCTCCCGGCGGTGGTTCTGAGGCGGGCGGCGCGGAATTCCGGGAGTCTCCCGGCGGTGGTTCTGAGGCGGGCGGCGCGGGACTCCGGGAGTCTCCCGGTGGTGGTTCTGATCCTGGCGGGTCGCCGCGGGCGCGGACGTCCGAGGGAGGGGACGCGCGGTGAAGCTGCTGCGCCGCAAGGAGCGGCCTTCGCTGGACTCGCGGCTGGCCGCGCTGCTGGAGGCGGCCGAGCTGGGCGAGGGGCGGCTGCCGGCGGAGGCCGTCGCGGCGGCGCGCGCGGTGGCCGAGCGGGCGGGGGCGCGGCGCCGGCTGTCCGTCGAGCACACGGTGGCCGCGCTCGCCGGGGCGACCGGCAGCGGCAAGTCGTCACTGTTCAACGCCATGACCGGCACGGACCTGGCCGCCGTCGGCGTCACCCGGCCCACCACGTCGACCGCCCAGGCGGCGCTGTGGGACGGCGCGGGAGCCGGGCCGCTGCTCGACTGGCTCGACGTCCCGCACCGCCACTCCGCGTCCGCCGTCGACGACCTGTCCGGCCTGGTCCTGCTCGACCTGCCCGACCACGACTCGATCCGGCTGTCCCACCGGCTGGAGGTGGACCGGCTGGTGGAGCTGGTCGACCTGCTGGTGTGGGTGCTGGATCCGCAGAAGTACGCCGACGCCGCCATCCACGAGCGCTACCTGCGACCGCTGGCGGGGCACCGGGACGTCATGGTGGTGGTACTCAACCAGATCGACCGCCTCCCGCCCGGCGCGGCGGACCGCTGCCTCAAGGACCTGCGCCGCCTCCTCGACGCCGACGGCCTCACCGGCGTCCCGGTCCTCGGCGTGTCGGCCCGGACGGGCGCCGGCCTGGCCGAACTGCGCACCCTCCTGTCCACCCGGGTCGCGGACCGCGCCTCCTGGTCCGCCCGCCTCGCCGCCGACGTCACCACCGCCGCCACCCACCTGACCACCGCCTCGTCGGCCCTTCCCCGTACGAGCGGTCACACTTCCGGCAGCCCGCGCGGACGGACCGAAGGGTCTGCCGGAGAAGGGACGCTCGCCCTTGACACGGGACCGGCCGACGGCGCCGTACCCCCGGACGCACCGCACCATCAGGCCGAGACCGGCTCCTGGGCCGGGATCGAGGCCCGAGGCGGTGGCGGGCCGCTGAGAAGCGCGCCGGACGGGCAGGCGGCGTTGCCGGCGGTGTCCGGAGACGTCACGGGGCTGGAAGGGCGCCTGGTGGCCGCGCTGTCGCGGGCCGCCGGGGTGCCGGTCGTGGTGGAGGCCGTGGCGAAGGGGCACCGGCACCGGGCCGTGGTCGCCACCGGGTGGCCCGTCACCCGGTGGGTGCGGCGGTTCCGGCCCGACCCGTTGCGGCGGCTGCGGATCGGTGTGGCCGCGCCCGCGTCCTCCCCGGACCGCGAGTTGGTGGGCCGCACCTCCGTACCCGAGGCGTCCGCCGTGCAGCGGGCGCAGGTCGAGACCGCGATCAGGGACGTCGGCGAGTCGGCCGCCGCCGGGCTGCCGGGCGCGTGGGCGGCGTCGGTGCGGCAGGCGGCGCGCTCGCGCTCGGCGGAGCTGGCCGACGCCGTGGACAAGGCCGTCGGCCGCACCTCCCTGGGAGCGACCCGGCGGCCCCGCTGGTGGCGGGCGGTGAACGCGTTGCAGTGGCTCGTGTTCGCGGCCCTGCTGGCCGGGGCGCTCTGGCTGGGCGGGCTGTTCGCGCTGGGCTACCTGCGCCTGCCCGAGCCGCCCCTGCCGACCGCCGGCGAGGTGCCGTGGCCGACCGTGCTGCTGCTCGGCGGCGCGCTGGCCGGGGTGCTCATCGCCCTGCTGTCCAGGGTGGCCGCCTGGCTCGGCGGCCGTCGCCGCGCCCGCAAGGCTTCCAAGGCGCTGCGCGAGGCCATCGGCAGGGTGGGGCAGGAGTACGTGCTCCAGCCCGTCGAAGAGGAACGCGACCGCTACACCCGCTTCGCCGACGCCGTCACCCGGGCGGGCTGAGGATGTCACATTTGCGGCGCCTTTTCCTTCTCATGATGTGAGGAAAGGGGAGGAATGTGACGAAGAAGATCGTGGTGGTCGGCGGCGGGCTGGCCGGGCTGGTGGCGGCCGTCGTCTGCGCGGAGGCGGGGGCGGAGGTGACGCTGCACGAGGCGCACAGGACGCTCGGCGGGCGGGGGCGGGCGATCGCCGGGCCGTACCTGGTTCACGAGGGCGCTCACGTCTTCTACGCCGACGGGCCGCACTGGGCGTGGTTGCGGGAGCGGGGCCTGGTCGACGGGCTGGGCAGACCGGCGGTGCGTGATTACCGGATGGGGTTCGTACGGGACGGCCGGATGCGGCTGCTGCCCCCGGCGGGGTTCCTGCGGATGATGGCGACGGGGCCCAGGACGGCACCGGTCGAGATGGACTTCCACACCTGGGCGTCCAGGTCGTACGGCGAGCGCACGGCCCGGGTGGCCGCCAACGCGATCAGCGTGGTGACGTACGACGCCGACACGGGGCGGTTGTCGGCGGCGTTCGTGTGGGATCTGCTGCGCCGGGTGTTCGCCCCGCGCCCGCCGGCGGTCCGGTGGGTGGTCGGCGGCTGGCAGGCGGTGATCGACCGGCTCGCCGCCCGCGCCCGCGACCTCGGCGTACGCGTCGAGCTGGGCTCTCGCGTGACCGCGCTGCCGGGCGAGCCGACGATCGTCGCGACCGAGCTGTCGTCGGCGCGGCTCCTGCTCGGCGACGACACGCTGCGCTGGGAGAGCGGCGACTGCGTGATGCTGGACCTGGCCGTGCGCTCGGCGCGGGGCGACCGCTTCATCTGCTGGGACCTGGACGACGGCGGCTTCCACGAGAGCTACTCCATGCAGGACCCCACGGCCGCGCCCCAGGGGGAGACGCTGTTCCAGATCGACATGCCGATCCGCCGCGGCGAGTCCAGGGCCGAGGCGACCCGGCGGGTGGAGGCGCTGGCCGATCTGGCGGTGCCCGGCTGGCGCGAGCGCGTGACCTGGCGGCGTTCCGGGGCGGCCAGGCACCGTACGGGCGCGCTCGACCTGCCCGGCATGACCTGGCGCGACCGTCCCGCGATCGACCGGGGCCACGGCGTGTTCCTGGCGGGCGACATGGTGGCGGCGCCCGGGATGCGCGGCGAGATCTCCGTCAACAGCGCGATCACGGCGGCCAGGCACGCCCTGCGCGTCGGCGAGCCCGCCGCCCGATGACCGCCGACCCCTTCCACACGCACCGCAACCTGCTGTTCAGCATCGCCTTCGACATCCTGGGCAGCGCCGGCGACGCCGAGGACGTGGTGCAGGAGACCTGGCTGCGCTGGCACGGCGTGGACCACGCCCGGGTGGACAACCCCCGCGCCTACCTCGTCCGCGTCGTCACCCGCCTGGCCCTGGACGAACGCGACCGCCTCCACCACGAGTACGTCGGCCCCTGGCTGCCGGAGCCCGGCCCGGACCCGGTCGAGGACGTGGCCCGCGCCCAGGAGGTGACTTACGGGCTGATGGTGGTGCTGGAGACGCTCTCGCCGCTGGAGCGGGCGGCGTTCATCCTGTACGAGGCGTTCGGCTTCCGGCACGCCGAGGTCGCCCGTATCCTCGGCCGCTCTCCCGCCGCCGTCCGCCAGCTCGTCCACCGGGCCCGCGAACACGTCGAGGCCCGCCGTCCGCGGTTCCCCGAGGAGCGGGCCGCCGCCCAGGCCGTCGCGGAGCGCTTCCTCGACGCCGCGCTGGGCGGGAGCATCGCCGGCCTGATGGAGGTGCTGGCTCCGGACGTGACACTGCGCACGGACGGCGGCGGACGCGTCAAGGCCGCCCTGCGTCCGGTCACCGGCAGCGATCGGGTGAGCAGGCTGCTGGCGGCGGTCGCGCCGGTGGGCCTGGAGACGACGGTGTACTGGTCCGCCCAGGACGGCCCGCCCACCGCGGCGCTCTTCTCCGACGGTCTGCCGTACGCGGTGCTGGTCGTCGTCATGGCCGAGGATCAGCACCGGATCAGCGAGGTGTACGGCATCCTGAACCCCGACAAACTGGCCCGGCTAGCCCTGTGAGCGGTCGTTCCCGTCAGGGGTGAACGAGGTCGTGAGATCGCGGAGGGTGGCGAGCAGCGGCCGGAGCAGGGGATGGGACTCGGCGCCGCGGCGGACGGCGGCGAAGACGCGGCGTTCCGGGCCCGGCACGTGGCGGATCGCGACGCCCGGCTGGGCCATGTCGCGCAGCGCCAGCCGGGGCACCAGGGCGACGCCCGCCCCGGCGGCCACCAGGGCGACCACGGCGCGGAAGTCGTCCGAGCAGTGGGCGAAGCGGGGAGTGAAACCGGCCTGCTCACAGGCGAAGGCGATCACGTCGTGCACCGGGTTCCCCGGGTACGGGCCGATCCAGGTCTCATCGGCGAGCGCGGCCAGCGAAGTGCCGGTCGGCGGGTGCGTCTCGGGCAGGACGAGGTCGAAGGGCTCGGCGTACAGCGGGACCCGGGACAGGCGCCGGTCGTCGGGGGCGCCCCGGTACTCGACCGCGATCGCCACGTCGGCCTCGCTGTCGAGGAGCATCGTCAGGGACTGGTCGCCCTCCGCGTCGCGTACCCGTACCTGGAGGCCGGGCGCGGAGGCGCGCAGGGCCGTGATCGCGGGGGCGAGCACGGCGCTGATCGCGGTGGCGAAGCAGGCCACGGTCACCTCGCCCGCGGCGCCCGCGGTGTAGTCGGCGACCTCGGCGCGGGCGCGTTCGAGCTGGGCCAGGACCTCGTCGGCGTGTCCCAGCATGATCTTGCCGACGGCGGTGAGGTGGACGCCGCGGCCGTCGCGGATGAACAGCCGGTGGCCGACCTCGTGCTCCAGCGCGGCGAGCTGCTGCGACACGGCGGACGGGGTGAGGTGCAGGGCGGCGGCAGCGGCGGTGACCGTGCCGTGGTCGGCCACCGCCTGGAGCGTGCGCAACCGCCGCGTGTCTATCACGCCGCGAGGATACGCCTCCACCGCGGGCGGCCGGGGGTGCGTAACCGCCTCAGCCTCGGGCGCGGATGAACGCGTCCACCGCGCGGTCCACGTCCGCCTCGGAGTGGGCGGCCGAGAGCTGGACGCGGATGCGGGCCAGGCCGTGCGGCACCACCGGGTAGGAGAAGCCGATCACGTAGACGCCCAGCTCCAGCAGGCGCTCGGCCATCGCCCCGGCCTCGGCGGCGTCGCCGATCATCACCGGGACGATCGGGTGGTCGCCGGGCAGGATGTCGAACCCGGCCTCGGTCATCCGCCCCCGGAACCGCTCGGTGTTGGCCCGCAGCCGCTCGCGCGCCTCGCTGGTGGTCTCCAGCAGGTCGAGGATGCGCAGCGAGGTGGCGGCGATGGCCGGGGCGAGCGAGTTGGAGAACAGGTACGGGCGGGAGCGCTGGCGCAGCAGCTCGCAGATCTCCCGGCGGCCGGACACGTAGCCGCCGGACGCGCCGCCGAGCGCCTTGCCGAGCGTGCCGGTGATGATGTCGATCCGGTCGGTCACCCCGTGCAGCTCGGGGGTGCCGCGCCCGGTGGGGCCGACGAAGCCGACCGCGTGGGAGTCGTCGACCATGACCATGGCGTCGTAGCGCTCGGCGAGGTCGCAGATGTCGGCCAGCGGCGCGAGGTAGCCGTCCATGGAGAACACGCCGTCGGTGACGATCAGCCGCCTGCGGGCGTCCGACGACTCCTTCAGCCTGGCCTCCAGCTCGGCCATGTCACGGTTGGCGTAGCGGTGGCGGCGGGCCTTGGACAGGCGGATGCCGTCGATGATGCTCGCGTGGTTGAGCGCGTCGGAGATGACCGCGTCGCGCTCGTCGAGCAGGGTCTCGAACACGCCGCCGTTGGCGTCGAAGCACGAGCTGTAGAGGACGGTGTCCTCCATGCCGAGGAAGTCCGACAGCCGGGCTTCGAGCTCCTTGTGCACTTCCTGGGTGCCGCAGATGAAGCGCACCGAGGCCATGCCGAACCCCCACCGGTCCAGCGCCCGCTTGGCGGCCTCGATGACCTCGGGGTGGTCGGCCAGGCCGAGGTAGTTGTTGGCGCAGAAGTTCAGCACCTCCTGGCCCGCCACGCTCACCTGGGAGCTCTGCGGGGTGCTGATGACGCGCTCGGGCTTGTGCAGCCCGGCCTCGGCGATCTCGTCGAGCGTCGCACGCAGCTGGTCGCGTACGTTCGTGAACATCAAGCGCTCCAATCCAGAATGACCTTGCCCGTGCGGCCGCTCGCGGCCGTCTCGAAGGCGGTCTCGAACGCGTGGTACGGGAAGCGGTCGGTGATCACGGGGGAGAGGTCGAGGCCCTTCTCGATCAGGACCGACATGTTGTACCAGGTCTCGAACATCTCCCGGCCGTACACGCCCTTGATGGTCAGCATCGAGATGACCACGGTCGACCAGTCGACGGCGAACTCCTCGGCGGGCAGCCCGAGCATGGCGATCTTGCCGCCGTGGGTCATGCTGGCGATCATCTCGCGCAGCGCCGCCGGGCTGCCGGACATCTCCAGGCCCACGTCGAAGCCCTCTTTCATGCCGAGCTGGCGCATGCCGTCGGCCAGGGAGGCGCGGGAGACGTTCACCGCCAGCGAGACCCCGAGCTTGCCGGCCAGGTCGAGCCGCTCGTCGCTGACGTCGGTGATGACCACGTTGCGGGCGCCGACGTGGGTGGCGACGGCCGCGGCCATCAGGCCGATCGGGCCCGCGCCGGTGATCAGCACGTCCTCGCCGACCAGCGGGAACGACAGGGCGGTGTGCACGGCGTTGCCGAACGGGTCGAAGATGGCGGCCACGTCGGGATGGACGGGCACCCGGTGCACCCACACGTTCGTGGCGGGCAGCGTCACGTACTCGGCGAACGCGCCGTCGCGGTTGACGCCCAGGCCGACGGTGTTGCGGCACAGGTGGCGGCGGCCGGCCATGCAGTTGCGGCACTTGCCGCAGACGATGTGGCCCTCGCCGCTGACCAGGTCGCCGACGGCGATGTCCTCGACGCCCGGCGCGATCTCGACGACATGACCGGAGAACTCGTGTCCCACGATGAGGGGAAGGTCCAGCGTGTGCCTCGCCCAATCATCGAATTTCTGTATGTGCAGGTCGGTGCCGCAGATGCCGGTTCTCAGCACCCTGATCTTCACCTCACCCGGCCCCACCTCGGGCTCGGGTACCTCGACCAGCGACAGGCCCGGCTCGGCCTTCTCCTTGACCAGTGCTTTCATGGCGAACATCCCCCCAGTCGAACGTTACGCACTGTGCCCGCTCTCCGCCGGACGTGTCCATCGAGGAGTTCTTAAGTGCCCCCACAGCTCCGCTTCACGCCGCAGGTCAGCGGCGATCACTATTACGCAAGAGGGTTGGTTAAGTAGGATGTCGGCTCCCCGGCCGACTCATGTGGAGGAACTCCGGTGCGACAGCAGAGCGGCGACGCCTCCGTCCTCCGCAGGCTCAACTCCGCCGCCATCCTGCGCCAGTTGCGTGCGGCGCGGGTGGCGACGCTGCAGGAGCTGGCCAGGGGCGCCCGGGTGTCCAGGCCGACGGCCGAGGTCATCGTCGAGGACCTGATCGCCGCGGGCTGGGCGGAGGAGTGCGGCGAGGAGTCCGGTGAACGCCAGCGGGGCCGCCCGGCCAGGCGGTTCAGATTCCGGGCCTCGTCCGGCCACGTGGCGGGCGTGGGCATCGGCGCGTCGCTGCTGCGCGCCATGGTGTCCGATCTGGGCGGGTCCGTCGTGGCGTCGCGCCGGGTGCCCAACCACGTGGCGATGTCCGCCCGCGAGCGGCTCGACGCCGTCGCGGAGCTGGTCCACGCCGTCTGCGCCGAGGCGGGGCTGCCCGTGACGGAGCTGGCCGCGGTGGGCGTCGGCACGACCGGCGTGGTCGACGCCGCCGGGCGGGTGACCAAGAGCGTGGTGCTGCCCGGCTGGAGCGACGTCGACCTGCAGGGCGAGCTGGGCCGCCGGCTGCCCGCGCCGGTGCTGGTGGAGAACGACATGCGGCTGGCGGTGCTCGCCGAGCACTGGCGCGGGGAGGCGCGGGGCCGCAGCGACGTGGTCTACCTGTTCGCCGGCGACCGGCTCGGCCTGGGGCTGCTGATCGGGGGCCGGACGCACAGGGGCGCGCACGCCGCCTCCGGCGAGATCGGGCGTCAGTCGGGCGACCACTGGCGGGCGTTCCGGCATCTGGCCGACTACGCGATGGCCGTCGAGCCGGGCGAGCTGCGCACTCACCGGCAGGCCGCCGAGTTCGCCGTGGCCAGGGCGGAGGAGGGCGACGAGCGCGCGAGAGCCGCCGTCAGGGCCTTCGCCGTCCACCTGGCGGAGGGCCTGCTCACGCTCGTCAACCCGCTCGACCCGGAGCTGGTGGTGATCGGCGGCAGTCTGGCGAGGGCCGGCGCGCTGCTGGTCGAGCCGATCCAGGACTACTTCGACGACCGGTGCCTCTACCCGCCCGAGGTGGCCGCCTCCGGCCTGGGCGGCGAGTGCGTGACGCTGGGCGCCGTCAGGATGGCGCTCGACCACGCGGACCAGGTGCTCTTTTCATAAAAAGGTTGGATAATTCTTCCCGGCCGGCTCGTCGTCCCAGAGGAAGGGCACCCGTGAAGGACCTGCGTTTCGGAGTCGTCGGCCTCGGCCTGCGCGTCAACCTGGCCGAGGCCGCCCACCGGCCGGGCCGGGGTTCGGTGGTGGCCGCGGTCTGCGACACGGACCCGGCGACCCTCAAGAGGGAGGCCGCCCGCTTCGGCGACCCGGTGACCAGTCCCGACCACCGGGACCTGCTCGGCCGCGACGACCTCGACGCGATCATCGTGCTGACCCCCGACGACACCCACGAGAGCATCGCCGTCGAGTGCCTCCAGGCGGGCAAGCCGCTCTACCTGGAGAAGCCGCTGGCCATCACCGTCGAGGGCTGCGACGCCGTCCTGCGCGCCGCCCGCGACACCGGCACCCGGCTGTACGTCGGCCACAACATGCGCCACATGGGCGTCGTCAGGCTGATGCGCGACATCATCCGCCGGGGCGACATCGGCGAGCCGAAGACGGTGTGGGTGCGCCACTTCGTCGGCTACGGCGGCGACTACTACTTCAAGGACTGGCACGCCGACCGCACCCGCACCACCGGGCTCCTGCTGCAGAAGGCCGCCCACGACCTGGACGTCGTCCACTGGCTCGCGGGCGGCTACACGACCCGGGTCAACGCCTTCGGCGACCTCATGGTGTACGGCGGGCTGCCGCGCAGGGAGCCCGGCACGCCCCGCCCCGACGGCTGGCCGCGTGACCACACCTGGCCGCCCACCGCCCAACGGGACCTCCACCACGTGGTGGACGTCGAGGACGTCTCGGTCATGAACATGGTGCTCGACAACGGCGTCATCGCCGCCTACCAGCAGTGTCACTTCACGCCCGACTACGTGCGCAACTACACGGTCATCGGCACAGAGGGCCGCCTGGAGAACTTCGGCGACGGGCCGGGCGCCACCGTCAAGGTCTGGAACACCGGCCCCACCGGCTACCGGCCCGACGCCGACATCACGTACCGGGTGCCCGACGCCACCGGCTCCCACGGCGGCGCCGACACGCGCATCATCGAGGAGTTCGCCCGCTTCGCCAGGGAGGGCGGGCCGGTCGACACCTCTCCGGTGGCGGCCCGCATGAGCGTCGCGGCCGGCTACATGGCCACCCGGTCGCTCCGCGACGGGGGCGCCCCCTACGATGTCCCGCCCCTGGATCCGTCACTCGTGGCGTACTTCGCCGACGACCGGCGCTGACCGCCCGGCGCGGGCGCGGCGGGCGGTCGGGCCGGGAAGGGTCAGCGCTCGGCTTCGTCGCGCTGCTTGTCGAGGTCGGGGAACGGGGACGGCTGCCGGGCGCCCTCCATGAGCTGGCGGGGGCCGGTCGGCCGCTCGGCGCTCCGGGCGTCGGCGACCGCCTCCGCCGCGGCCTTCTCGGCGTTGGCGATCTCGGCGTCCATCTCCGACGGCTTCGGGACCTCGCGGGTGGCCGCCGAGGGCGGGAGCGACTCGGTGAAGGCCTTGGAGACGCCCTGCAGGGCCGAGGTGACCTCGCTGGGGATCACCCAGAACGTGTTGCCCTCGCCCTGGGCGAGCTGCGGCAGGACCTGGAGGTACTGGTAGGCGAGCAGCTTCGGGTCGGGGTCGTTGCGGTGGACCGCCTGGAACACCTGGTCGATGGCCCTCGACTGACCCTCGGCCTCCAGGATGGCGGCGGAGCGGGTGCCCTCGGCGCGCAGGATGCGGCTCTGCTTCTCGCCTTCGGCGGTGAGGATCTGCGACTGGCGCTGGCCCTCGGCGGTGAGGATCGCCGCGCGCTTGTCACGCTCGGCCCGCATCTGCTTCTCCATCGCGTCCTTGATGGTCTTGGGCGGGTCGATCGCCTTGATCTCCACCCGGTTGACCCTGATGCCCCACTTGCCGGTGGCCTCGTCGAGGACGCCGCGCAGCTGGCTGTTGATGGTGTCGCGGGAGGTGAGCGTGCTCTCCAGGTCCATCGAGCCGACGACGTTACGCAAGGTGGTCACCGTGAGCTGCTCGACCGCCTGGATGTAGTTGGCGATCTCGTAAGCGGCCGCGCGCGGGTCGGTGACCTGGAAGTAGAGCACGGTGTCGATCTCGACGACCAGGTTGTCCTCGGTGATGACCGGCTGCGGGCGGAACGAGACGACCTGCTCACGCAGGTCGATCACCGGGTAGACGCGGTCGATGTACGGGATGACGAAGTTGAGGCCCGGCTTGAGCGTACGGCTGTAGCGGCCGAGCCGCTCGACGTTGCGCGCTCTGGCCTGGGGCACGATGCGCACCGCTTTCAGCACGGTGAACACCGCGAACAGGATGACGAACAGCCCTACCAGCAGCAGCGGATCCATATCTCACTCCCGGGGATATACGAGGGCGGTGGCGCCGTCGATTTCGATGACGTCGACAGTGGCACCGGTCGGGATCACGAGTGTCTCGTCATACGCCCGCGCTGACCACTCCTCACCGGCCAGGCGGATCCGGCCGTCGTGACCCGTCACCTCCGCGAGAACGTACGCGGGCTTGCCGACGAGCGCCTCCACGCCGAACCTGGTCAGCTGCGGCTGGCGGATGTTGTGACGCTTGACGAGGGGCCGGATCACGACCAGCCCGGCCGTCGACGTCAGGGCGAAGACGAGGAACTGCAGCGGAACCGGCAGGCCGACGGCCGCGGCTCCGGCGGTCAACAGGGAGGCGACACCGAGGAGGCCGAGCGCGGCAGTGAGCGTGAAGATCTCGGCAAGACCGAGGACGACTGCGAGAATTACCCAGATGATCCATTCATCCATACTCCGGCCCTCCTATAGGAATAACGGGACCGTCGGCGCCATCGTTCCCTCTCACCACCGTAATCCGGGATTTCCGCTTACGGCAGAGGCCCGGGTGCGAGAAGAGCGCTGCCGGCGCGCCATTTCTCCCAGGAGAGCTGCCAGAACCCCCATCCGTTGTCCCATTCGAGCTCGCGGTCGGTGCCCGTGATCACGACGGGGTCGCCGCGGAGGGAATGGGCGTAGAACCAGGCGGCCTGGTCGGGGCGGGCGTTGACGCAGCCGTGGCTGACGTTGCGGCGGCCCTGGGCCCACACGTTGTCCTTGGCGTGCACGTACTCGCCGCTGTCGGAGATGCGGACGGCGTGGTCGATCATCACGTCGTAGTAGCCGGGGTCGCCCTCGTCGCGGCCGGGGGAGATCATGCGGACCGGGTGGCCCTTGTCCATGGTCAGGTGGACGCCGCTGGTCGTGGTGTATTCGCGGGTGGTGGCCATGCCGGCGCTGATCGCCATGTGCCGCACGGCGCGGCCGTCGCGGCGGACGACCATGCGGTGGGTCCGGGCGTCGATCTCGGTGGCCTGGTGGCGGCCCACGGTGAAGGCGAACGTCCGGTCGGCGGTGCCGTGGAGGCCGGGGGCTGCCCGGACGCCGGCCAGGTGGGCGGTGACCGTGACGAGCTGCCCGGGGGGCCAGAACCGCCGGGTGCGGTAGACCGCCCGGGTGTCGCCGATCCACCGCCAGGCGCCCTCGACCGGCCGGCCGGCCGTGACCTCCAGAGCCCGCTCCACCGCGGCCTTGTCGCGTACGGGGGAGCCGAAGTCGAGGATGACCGGCATGCCGACGCCCACGGTCTCGCCGGGGAGCGGCGCGGTGGCGGTGAGTTTGAGCGCGCGTCCGGCGGGGCGGGTGCGGAAGCGGCCGGCCGCGACGGTGCGGCCCGCCGCCGTCACGGTGACCGCGTATTCGGCGCCGGGCTTCAGCGTCCAGCGGGAGCGCCAGGTGGTGCCCGCCGCGTCGAGGTCGCCGCGTACCGGGACGCCGCCGGAGTGGGCGACGACCCGCTGGAGCGGGCCGCCCTGGGCGCGCACCACGAGCCCCTGGTCGGGACGGGCGCGCGCGGCGCCGAGCGGCGGGGAGACCTGCACCACGGTCGGGGGCGGAGGCTCCGCCCGCACGGCTCCGCAGCCGCCCGCGAGGAGGAGGAAGGCGGCCAGGCGGATCGTCGCGGCACGCCGCAGCATGTCACTCCTGATGTTCCTGGGGAAGGGTTCCCCAAGATTAGCGAGGAGTCACGAAGCAAGCACGCCGAGTCACTTAACCGACTTTTCCGTAGACCTCCCCGAGGCTGACGTCACCCGCCGTCGCGCGGATCGTCACCGCGTCCCCGTCCTGCAGGAACGTCCTGGTCTCGCCGCTGCGCAGCTTGACGGGGTCGGTCCCGTTCCAGGTGAGCTCGATGAGCGACCCGCGCTCCTCGCGCGCCTCCCCGGAGACGGTGCCGCTCGCGAACAGGTCGCCGGTACGCAGTGAGGCGCCGTTCACGGTGAGGTGGGCGAGCATCTGGTCCGGCGTCCAGTACATGTCCCGGTACGGCGGACGGGAGATCACCTCACCGTTGAGCTCGACCTCCAGCGTGATGTCGAGCCCCCAGTCGTCCTTCCTGCGCAGGTAGTCGATCGGCTCCGGGTCCTGCGTCCGCCCCGGCACCCTGGGCAGCGCCTCCAGCGGCGTCACCCAGGGCGAGATCGAGGTCGCGAACGACTTGCCCAGGAACGGCCCGAGCGGCACGTACTCGAACGCCTGGATGTCGCGCGCGCTCCAGTCGTTGACCAGCGTCACCCCGAACACGTGGTCCTCGAAGGCCCCGGCCGGTGAGCCCAGCTCGGACGGCACGCCCACCACGAACCCCAGCTCGGCCTCGACGTCGAGCTTGGCCGTCGGCCCGTACACCCCCGCCCGGAGCTGCCCGTGCGGGCGCCGGACCGGCGTGCCGGACGGCACGACCGTGCCGGCCCTGCCGTGGTAGCCGACCGGCAGGTGGCGCCAGTTCGGCTTGAGCGGCTCGGCGTCGGGCCGGAAGATCCGCCCGACGTTGCTCGCGTGCTCCAGCGAGCAGTAGAAGTCGACGTAGTCGGCCACCTCGAACGGCATGTGCAGCCGCACCTGCTCCAGCGGGACCAGGTGCGGCTCGGTCACCGCGAGGTCGCCGGACAGCTTGTTCCTGATCAGGCGGCGCGTGTCGTGCCAGGCCGAGCGGCCGCGCGCCATGAACGGGTTGAGCGAGGGGGCGGCGAACACCTCGTCGTGCAGCGCCGCTGCCAGGTCGAGCACCCGGTCGCCGTAACGGACGCCGACCCGGGGCGCCTCCCCCTGCCGGGAGAAGACCCCGTAGGGCAGGTTGTCCAGTCCCCAGCTCACTCGTCCTCCTCGATCAGGCCCAGCGCCTTCAGGTCGTCCATCGGCGTGGTCGTGCTGCAGGAGCCGTAGCTGACCAGGAGCTGCCTGGCCCGCTTCGCCGTCTCCTCAGAGATGGCCCGCGCGATGCGCGTGAGCTGGCCCACGTCGGTGATGCGCAGGGTGGGTGCCGGGTCGCGGCCCTCGACGGCCTCGCACACGGCCACCAGCAGGTTGAGGAAGCCGTGCCGGTCGACGCTGAGCGTCGGGTCGAAGTGGCGCACGGCGTGGTGCAGCCCGGCCGTGGCCTTGAACGGGATGTCGGCGGCCACGCAGAACCTGATGAAGGAGGCGAGGTGCTCCACCGGCGGGAACGCCTCGGCCCGGGCGCCGCCGCAGCGCACCTTCAGGCCCACGCCCTCGGGCACGTCGGGGACGAACTTCCCCGGCGGCACCTCGACGAACAGCCGCACCCCGCCGGGGAGCGCGCGGAGCAGCTCGCGGGCCAGCTCCTCCACCCCACGCTCGGGCGGCAGCTCGGCCTCCGCGATGTCGACGGGCAGGCCGGTCAGGTCCGGCAGCTCCGGGGTGTCGAGGATCAGCCCGACCCACCGCGGCCGGAACTGCTCGGCGCGCAGCCGGCCGAGCCTGCTGGCCGGGCAGAGGAAGCGGTGGGTCAGCACCCGGCTGCCCCGCTCCTGGTTGCGCCGGTGGCGGTCCAGCGCGTCGGACATGTGCAGTGACGTCGGCGGGAACAGTCCCGCGTCGTCGATCAGAGCGGTGTAGAGCGTCATCGTGACCAAGTCCAGGCGTATCCGGGGTCCTCGCAGGCGAGCGCGCCCTGCCCGAGGTCGAGCGGGCGGAAGGTGTCGACCATCACCGCCTTCTCGCTGGTGGTGGTGACGCCCTTGGCGACGGCGTCGATCACCGCCTCGACCGCGCCGGGCTGCGGCCCGTGCGTGAAGCCGGCCGGGTGCAGCGAGATCGAGCCCACGTCGATGCCCGACCCCTTCCGCGCCGAGTAGTCGCCGCCTACGTAGAACATGAACTCGTCGGAGTCGACGTTGTGGTGGTTGTACGGGATCGGCACCGACTCCGGGTGGAAGTCGAGCGGCCGCGGGCAGAACGAGCAGATCACGAAGCCGGGCCCCTCGAACGTCTGGTGGACGGGCGGGGGCGCGTGCGTCCTCTTCACGATCGGCTCGAAGTCGTCGATGTTGAACGCGTACGGATAGAGGTAGCCGTCCCAGCCGACCACGTCGAACGGGTGGTGGCGGTAGACCAGCCGGGTCAGCCCGCCCCTGGTGCGCACCAGCACCGGCACCTCCTCGCCCTCGGCGAGCAGCGGCTCGGCGGGCGCCCGCAGGTCGCGCTCGCAGTAGGGGGCGTGCTCCAGGAACTGCCCGTACTGCGACAGGTAGCGCTTGGGCGGCCTGATGTGCCCGGACGCCTCCACGGCCAGCACGCTGACCCGCCCCACCGGCACCCAGCGGTGGATGGTGCCCGTCGGGATGACCACGTAGTCGCCGATGCCGGCCTCGATCACGCCGTACGTGGACTCGAAGCGGGCCGTGCCCTCCTGGACGTACACGCACTCGTCGCCCATCGAGTTGCGGTAGAGCTCGCTGGGCCGGTCGCTGGTGGCGTACGACAACCGGACGTCGCCGTTGCCCGCCAGCAGGATCCGCCCGGACACCAGGTCGCCCGCGCTGGAGAGCTGCGTGGTGCGGAAGTGGCGCGGCGACAGCGGCAGGTTGGGCTCCAGGCGCGTGTCGGCCGTGGGCGCGACGGCCTCGGCCTTGACGATCGCGGTCGGCAGGTGGCGGTGGTACAGCAGCGACGAGTCGGACGAGAACCCCTCCTCGCCCATCAGCTCCTCGGCGTACAGACCGCCGTCGGGCCGCCTGAACTGCACATGGCGCTTGCGGGGCACCTCGCCCACGGCGCGGTAGTACGGCATCCGCCCCTCCCCATGTCGTCCGATTATCGGACGTATGTGTCCTCTATGCGTGACAACCGTCCGTCATCCCCGGACGGATGTCAACCGTCACCCCAGGGCGGCGGCAAGCTCGGCGGCGGCCTCGACGACACGAGGTCCGGTGGACTCCGCGAGCGGCCCGAACGTGACCACACCCACCGAGGCCTCCAACCAGGGCAGCCCCAGAACGGGCGCCGCCACCCCCCGGGCTCCCTCCTCCAACTGCCCCTCGGTCGCCAGATATGCGGACCCGCCCTCGCGACCTGCCAGGATCGCCCGCCCGGCCGCGCCTTTCGCCAGCGGATGGCGGGCGCCCTCCCGGTAGGCCACGTGCATGTCCGTCCACGACGGCTCGACCACCGCCACGGCCAGCGCGTCGTCGCCCTCGGCCACGGTGAGGTGCGCGGTCGCGCCCACCTGCTCGGCCAGCCGCCGCAGCGTCGGCAGGGCCGCCGCGCGCAGCAGCGGCTGCACGGCCCGCGCCAGCGCGAGCAGCCCGAACCCCAGATGCACCCGGCCCTCGTCGTCGCGGCGCACGAACCCCTCGTTGAGCAGGGTCGTCAGCAGCCGGTACACCACCGGGCGGCTGAGCGACAGCTCCGCGCTCAGTTCGGTCGGGGTCCGCCCGCCCTTCCCGTCGGAAAGCAGCCTGAGCAGACGGAGCCCGCGTTCGAGCGTCTGAGCGGATTCAGCGGCCATGAAGCGATTATCCAGCCACGGTCAGGAGGGAGTGGTGACTGTATGCGGTGAAAAGGGTACGTAGGGGAACAGAACACCGGGGGGTAAGGATGCGGCAAACGTGGATACTCCTGGTTGCCGGGCTGGCCATGTGCGCTTTCCTCCCCGCGCTTCCTTCCGTGGGATCACGGGCGCTCTACGCCACCAGGGCCGCGCCCGCGGCGACCCCGTTCGACCGGCTGGTGGAGGACACCTTCTACCTGACCGTGGGCATCGAGGTCGAGCAGCGCCTGATGCCCGTGGAGAAGGGGGCGCGCATCCGCCCGGGCCCGCGCCTCGCGCCGGGGATCGGGGTGGACGCGACCGGCCGCGTGTACGGCAGGCCCGAGCGGGCCGGCACGTACGCGGCCCAGGTCCAGATCTGCCGCGATCAGGCGTGCGACGAGGAGCGGGTCACGTTCGTCGTGCTGCGCAACGTGCCGTGGGCGCCGGGCGCGCTCACCTTCCCCGGCAGGGCCGGGCAGCGGCTGGACGGGAACATCCAGATCAGGGGCGGGCCCACGGGGGTGCCGCCGACGTTCACCGTGAC
The DNA here is from genome assembly GCF_039540635.1 of Nonomuraea ferruginea. Lineage (NCBI taxonomy): Bacteria > Bacillati > Actinomycetota > Actinomycetes > Streptosporangiales > Streptosporangiaceae > Nonomuraea > Nonomuraea ferruginea. The sequence goes on from NZ_BAABFD010000016.1 coordinate 84,602, forward strand.
CCGCCAGGCCGCGCTGCCCCCGGGCGTCACCATCGGCCCGGACGGGCACGTCGGCGGCGTGCCCGCGGAGTCCGGGGTGTCCAGGGTGCCGGTGCGCATCTGCCTGGCGGGCAACTGCGCGGGCGTGGTGGTGACGTTGATCGTCATCTGACCCCTTGATCCGGCGGGGGTCTCCGGGTCACCGTGGTCCCATGAAATCGGTCATCGTGGTCGGATCGGGTATTTGGGGTTCATCGCTGGCGTTGCGGCTGGCCGAAACCGGATGGCGGGTGACGCTGGTCGAGCAGCACCAGGCGGGACACGTACGACAGGCCAGCGCGGGCGAGACCCGGCTGATGCGCTGCTCGCACGGCGGCGAGGAGTGGTACGCGCGCATGGCGTGGCGGGCGCGCGACGGCTGGCGGCGGCTCGGCGCGCGCGCCGGGGAGGAGTTGTACGCGGAAGCCGGCATGCTCTGGTTCGCCCGGACGCCGGACGGGTGGGAGCATGCCAGCGCCCAGGTCCTGAAAAATCTGGATATACCGTGTGAGGTCCTCGACCCGGCCGACGGCGCCCGATTCTTCCCCGACTACAGCCCCGCCGGCCTCAGCCACCTGCTGTGGGAGCCGCACGCCGGCGTCATCAGGGCACGCCGAGCCACCCAGGTGACCGCCAGGCTGGCCGAGTCCGCCGGCGCCCGGATCGTCCGGGCCCGCGCGACCCCGGCGCCCGGCGCCGCCGTCGAGGCCGGGGGCGAGGTGCTGACCGCCGACCGGGTGGTGTGGGCGTGCGGCGCCTGGCTGCCCGAGCTGTTCGAGGTGCCCGTGACCGTGACCAAGCAGGACACGCTGCACTTCGCGGTCCCCGCCGCGTGGACCACGCCAGGCACGCCCGCCTGGGTGGACCACGCCGCCGCCGCTTACGGCCACGGTGACGTGGACGGCGTGGGCATGAAGGCCACCTCCGACGTCGAAGGTCGCCCGTACGAGCCCGAGCACGGCGAGCGCGCCGTGGACGAGGCCAGCGTCGCGCGCGCCCGGTTCTACCTGGCGCGGCGGTTCCCGTCGCTGGCCTCGGCGCCGGTGCTGTTCAGCCAGGTCTGCCAGTACGCGCTCACTCCCGACGCCGAGTGGATCATCGCCGAGACCGAGCCGGGCGTGTGGCTGCTCGGCGGCGACTCCGGCCACGGCTTCAAGCACGCCCCGGCGCTGGCCGAGTACGTGGCGGGGATCCTCGACGGCGAGTACGGGCCGGAGCCGAGGTTCGGGCTGCACGAGCGCGCCCCGGCACGCGGGCTGCGGACCAGCGGGCGGGCCTCAGCTTGAGACGGCCTCCAGGCGGGCCGGGGCGCGCAGGTTGCGCACGCCGGGGGAGAGCAGCGCCGCGCAGGTGGACAGCACCACCAGGCCGCCGCACGCCAGCAGCGCGTTCTGCACGCCCATCAGCGCCGCCGCCGGCGCCGCCAGCATGAGCCCGATCGGGCCGAACATCAGCGAGCCGAGCGCGTCGTACGAGCTCACCCGCGACAGCGACTCCGGCGGGACCTCCCGCTGCATGGTCGTCATCCACAGCACGCCGAACACGTCGAAACAGACGCCCAGCACGAACGCGCCCAATACCGTCAGCCACAGCGGCGAACCCGTCCCCAGCAGGAAGTACGGCAGCGCCGCCGGCAGGCAGAGCAGCGTGCCGACCAGGATCGGCCGGCGCGGCCGCACCCGCAGCGACACCACCACGCCCGCGATCGTGCCGATCGCCTCGCCGGCCAGGAACGCCGACCACGCCGCCGGGCCGCCCAGGCTCTCCTTGGCCAGCAGCGGCCCGAGCACCCCGTGACCGGCCTGGATCGCCATCACCAGGATCGAGAACTGGGCGACCACCACCCAGATCCACTGCCGGGAGCTGAACTCGCGCCAGCCCTCGCGCAGATCCTTCAGCACCGAATGCCGCTCCCCGCGCTCGCGCACCAGAGGAGTGGGCCGCACCAGCGAGATCAGCACCCCCGCGGTGGCGAACAGGGCGCCGCTGACCGCCAGCGCCCACCCGCCGCCGACGAGCACCACCGTGGCGCCGCCGAGCACCGCGCCGCCCATCCTGGCGACGTTCGCGCCCAGGCCGAGCAGCGCGTTGCCGGCCTGCAGCCGCTCGGGCGGCACCACCTCGGGGATGATCCCGGTCAGCGCGGGATAGAGCGCGGCGACGGCTATCCCGCTGAAGGCGGCCGCGGCGACCAGGCCGACCAGGGGGGTCCAGCCGGACAGCAGCATCGCGCCCAGGGTGAAGAAGGCCACGGCGTTCGCCCACTCGCCGAACTGCATCACCCGCTGCCGCGGGAACCGGTCGGCCAGCACCCCGGCGAACAGCATGAACAGCACCATCGGCAGCGCCTCCGCGGTCAGCACCACCGACAGCGTCGTGGCGGTGGCGCCGGGCAGGTCGAGGATGCCGAAAGCGAGGGCCACCGGGGCGAACGCGGCGCCGAGCATCGAGATGGTCCGAGCCGCGAAGAGCAGGGCGAAGCGCCTGTCCCGGAACAGCCCGAGATCGCCGAGGATTTCACGCACGCTCAAGTGTGACGGGTACGAAGCGATGGTGTCGTCCCATTTTCCACACGCCCGGACACAGGCGGTAGAGATCGACCGTTGATACCGATATCGTGCGAGATGCCAGCCGATCACTCCCCGGAAGTCAAGGTGCCATGCGACTGCGGCAGCTCTTCGTCATCGGTCTCGCGCTCTCCCTCCTCGGCATCGGCGTCCCGGCGTGGTCGCAGGACGATCCGCGCAGCTGCAACGACCTCATGGCGGAGGACACCCCCGCGTACGTCGTCTGCCGCTGGATGGCCACCCCCGAGGAAGCCGCCGAGATCGCCCGCTTCTGGCTTGACAACGACGGTCAGAACATGCGCGACACCGGCCCGATGGACCCGATCGTCATCGACTGCACCGAGAGCGACTGCCCGACCGACTCGGAAGGCGACGGTCAGTCGCACGACGTCGGCAGCCCCGACGTCGAGGGCGCCGAGGACGGCGGGCAGCCCGAGTGCCCGACCGCCGAGCCCTGCTTCGTCGACCCCGACGAGGTCACCGGCGCCGCCGTGAAGAAGGCCGCCGAGACCCCCGCCGGCCAGGCCGTCAAGACCTCGGCCACGAGCGGCATGCGCGTCTGGATCGACGCCGAGCTGGCCGACGACCACCAGGCCGGCAACCTCGCCGAGGCCGCCAAGAAGATCGCCGCCCTGGCCGCCCAGCCCGGCGTCGCGGGCATCCGCTTCAGCTCCGGCCTCGGCTACGACCAGACGTTCGCCACCGCCGACGAGCTGGACACGTTCGTCGCCTCGGCCTCCGCCGCGCTCCGCAAGCTCGCCCCCGGCAAGAAGCTCGCCGTCCACACCGCGGTGCCCGTCTTCGGCTGCGGCGCCGTCGCCGAGTGCACCGAGGCCCTCACCGAGAAGCACCCGCTGCTCGACCCCGACCGCATCGGCGCCTGGCTCGCCAAGGGCCTCGTCGACCAGCTCTCCCTCGACAGTGGCCACCTCGCCACCGAGTACGCCACGTGGCGGATCGACGCCGCCACCGCCCAGCGCAACCAGTGGATCCAGGTCCGCGCCCGCGCCTGGGACGCCTACGCGCACATCGCCGCCGAGGACACCGGCTTCGCCGCCCCCGGCGGCTCCCGGCTGACCACCGAGCAGGCCACCCAGACCATCACCGACCGCATCGCCGCCCCGCTCCAGGACGCCGCCGCCGGCACCATCACCCTCTGGACCCGCTGGCAGGACGCCCAGGGCCGGGTCAGCCGCGTGTACGGAGAGAAGTGGGCGGCCAACCCCACCTGGGACCAGCTCAAGAAGCTCACCTCCATCCGCCCCCGCCTCGCCACCCTGTACGACCCGGCGACCCCGGAGGTGGACGTGGCCACAGACCTCCGCAACCTGTCCGAAGTCTTCGGCCAGCTCTACATCCGCACCGTTTAGCCCTCGGTCTTCGCCGGCACGCCAACAGCGCGGTCTTCGCCCTGCAGGGCGCTCCGCGCCCGAGAGCTCAGGCTGTGACCGTGGGGGCACGCCCCCACACCCCCGGCGAGGGGGCCGGCCCCCTCGCGCTCCCCCCGGGGATGGGCCGTCTGGACTCCGTGAAGGCATCTGGAATCGATCAAGACCACAGGCGGACCCTGCGCGTCACTGGCTGACATCAAGCCAAGATCCGGGTGGCCTTCTCCAGCCCTTCTTTCGACTTCTGGCTGTACCTGCACTACGGGATGTACGACGTGCCGCAGAGCGGGTGCAATGATCACGTCCACCGGTTACTCGCGCAGCGCCCGGCTTTCGCCGGCTTCGGCGGGAAGGACAAGAGGATCACCCGGTCGCGGGCAGAGGACCTGCTGCCCCGCGTGGAAAAGGCTTATGCCAACGCGCGGAATCTGGGCATGCGCTGCGCATCCGGCGCGTGCGCTCATCCGGGCGGGGCCGAACCCGGCTGTGATCTCCTCGATCAGGACCCGTCCAGCGGCATGTGGCGGCTTCTCGAGAGTCTGGGAGTCTCGGCCCGTTTCGCCCGCGACGAGCCTACGGCTTCAGGAAGGCGCCGAACTCGTCCAGGTCGATGAGGCCGTCGCCGTCCTGGTCCAGGCGTCGCACGCCTGCCTGGGCGGCTTCCAGGGTCACCGGCTGGCCGAGGATCTCCATCAGGCGGACGAGCTCCTCGGCCGAGATGCGGCCGTCCTTGTCCGTGTCGATGAGGTCGAAGGTGATCGCGTGGTCGCTCATGATGGGCATCCTCCGGGAGATCCGTTTCGGGTCAGACTTTAGTGGCGGTTTGTCGTAGTGCGTGGATGAATGCCGCTAACCGGCAGTCGACGTCTGCGGATGCCCGGCAGAGGCGCGGTCATGCCTGCCGATCCCCGATCTCCCAGACTCGTTCTTTGCCGGAATTTGGGGGTAGCCCGACCCGCATGCGTATGACGTACACGAGCGACCTCTGGTGGAAGAACGCCGTCGTCTACTGCCTCGACGTGGAGACCTTCAAGGACGGGGACGGCGACGGGATCGGCGACTTCCGCGGGCTCACCCAGGAGATCGACTATCTGGCCGACCTCGGGGTCACCTGCCTGTGGCTGATGCCGTTCTACCCCACGGCCAACCGGGACGACGGGTACGACGTCACCGACTTCTACAGTGTCGACCCGAGGCTCGGCACGCTCGGCGACTTCGTGGAGTTCATGCGCACCGCGCACGACCGGGGCATGCGGGTCATCGCCGACCTGGTCGTGAACCACACCTCCGACCGGCACCCGTGGTTCCTGGAGGCGCGCAAGGGCAAGGACGCGCCGATGCGCGACTGGTTCGTCTGGAAGGACGAGCCGGGACCGGAGCCGGAGCAGGTGGTCTTCCCTGACCAGGAGGACAGCGTCTGGGAGCGCGACGACCGCTCCGGCCAGTACTACCTGCACAGCTTCTACAAGCACCAGCCGGATCTGAACATGGGCAACCCGGAGGTGCGTGACGAGATCTCCCGCATCCTCGGGTTCTGGATGGAGCTGGGGCTGGCCGGGTTCCGGGTGGACGCGGTGCCGTTCCTGATCGAGAACGTCTCGCCGCAACTGGGGGAGCCGCACGAGGTCCTGGCCGGCCTGCGCGCGTTCATGACCCGCCGCAAGGGCAACTCGGTGCTGCTCGGCGAGGTGAACCTGCCGTACAAGGAGCTGGTCAGCTACTTCGGCGACGGGCTGGGCGACGAGCTCACCATGTGCTTCGACTTCACCGTCATGCAGCGGGCCTGGCTGGCGCTGGCCCGCCGGGAGGCGGCGCCGCTCGTGGCCGCGCTGCGCGAACGGCCGGACGCGCCTAAGGACGCCCAGTGGGCGACGTTCCTGCGCAACCACGACGAGCTGACGCTGGACCAGCTCAGCGACGAGGAGCGGCAGGAGGTGTTCCGGGCGTTCGGGCCTGAGGAGCGCATGCAGATCTTCGGCCGCGGCCTGCGCCGGCGGATGCCGGGCATGTTCGACGGCGACCTGCGCCGGATGAAGCTGGCCTACAGCCTGATGTTCTCGCTGCCCGGCACGCCGGTGATCTTCTACGGTGAGGAGATCGGGCTGGGCGAGAACCTGGACGTCGAGGGCCGGATGGCGGTGCGCACCCCCATGCAGTGGTCGAAGGACGGCGGCTTCAGCCCGGCCGAGCCGGTGCGTCCGATGCCCGGCGGGCGGTTCGGGCCCGAGCACGTCAACGTCGAGGACCAGAAGCGCGACACCGATTCGCTGCTGCGCTGGTTCCAACTGCTCATCGAACGCTACCGGGAGTGCCCGGAGCTGGCCTGGGGCGAGTACGAACCGCTGGACGCCGGGCATCCCGCCGTCCACGCGCACCGCAGCGACGCCGACGGCGCCACGGTCGTGGCCGTGCACAACCTGGGCGACGAGGCGGTGGAGGCCGAGGTGGAGCTCGACGGGCTGGCCGGCTCCCTGCTGACCGACCTGCTGGTGGACGGCACCGTCGAGGTTCCGGAGTCGGGCCCGGTGCGGCTGCCGCTCGATCCGTACGGGACGCGCTGGCTGCGCGTGTCAGCCCGGAAGAAGCCCGCCGAGGACGCCTCCATCAAGGCCCACTGACCGCGACCCCGGGGCCGGAAACGTCCGCGCAGATCGCGCGGGTCCGGTCAGGGGTGGGGCGGGGTGGTCGCAGGCCAGGCGCGCATCGCCAGGGCGGCGGTGCGTTCCAGCTCGTCGCGGCTCGCACCGTCGCGGGCCTGGGTGGACATCCCCTGGATGACCGCCGCGTAGTAGGCGGCCAGCGCCGCCGCGTCGGCGGACGGGGGAAGCAGGCCGGCCGTCACGTCGCGCTCGATGCGCTCCCTGAGCGCGGCCTTGGCCGCCTCCCGCTTGAGCCTCAGCCCCTCCTCGACCTCCGACGACTCCGGCCCGCAGTTCACCGCGGCCGAGATGATCATGCAGCCGTGCGGGTGGCCGGGGTCGGTGTACTCGTCCGCGGCCTCGTAAAGGATGCGCTCGATGGCCTCGCGGGCCGTCGGCTCCTCGGCGAGCGCACGGGCGGTGAAGGCGCCGTAGCTCTCCTGGTAGCGCCGGAGCGCCTCCTCGAACAGCCGCCGCTTGTCGCCGAAGGCCGCGTACAGGCTGGGCGGTCGGATGTCCATCACCGCGGTCAGCTCGGCGATGGAGGTCGCCTCGTAGCCGTGGCGCCAGAACGCGCGCAGCGCCCGGTCGAGTGCTTCGTCGCGGTCGAAGGCTCGCTGTCTCGCCATGGACCCATTCTATAGCGATCGCTATGTTATTTTTCCTGTAGCGATCACTAAAGAAAGGGAAGTTCATCATGAGGACCGCTCTGGTGACAGGCGCGAGCAGGGGGATCGGCCGCGCGGCGGCGCTGCGGCTGGCCCGCGACGGGTTCCGCGTCGGGGTGCACTACGGGGTGAACGGCGCCGCGGCCGAGGACGTCGTCCGGCTGATCGAGACGGGCGGCGGCAGCGCGTTCGCGCTCCGGGCCGACCTGGGCGACACGGCCGAGGTGGAGTCCCTGGCCGCCCAGCTCCGGCAAGAGACCGACCGGCTGGACGTGCTGGTGAACAACGCGGCCATCGGTACGTCCGTACCGATGGAGCAGGAGACGGTGGAGGCGTTCGACCGGATCTTCGCGGTGAACGTGCGAGGCCTGTTCTTCCTCACCAAGCGCCTGCTGCCGCTCATCCCGAACGGCGGCCGGATCGTCAACGTCACCTCGGGCGTGACGCGTATCGCCTTCCCCCAGGCGATCGCGTACGCCATGACCAAGGGTGCAGTGCAGACGTTCACGCTCGCGCTGGCCAAGGAGGTCGGCCCGCGCGGGATCACGGTCAACAACGTCGCCCCCGGCATCATCGACACCGACGTGAACGCGGGCTGGTTGCGTACCCCCGAAGGAGAGGCGTACGCGACGAGCGTGCACGCGGTCAACCGGATCGGCCACGTCGACGAGATCGCCGACGTGATCGCCTTCGCCGCCTCCCCCGGGGCGAGCTTCATGACCGGCAGTACCCTCGACGCCACCGGCGGCGGCAACCTGTAGGTCAAAGGTAGGAGGGGCCGGTGACGCGGTGCCGGAACGTCCACCACACCCAGGCCTGGGCCGCCACCATCAGCGGCATCATGGCCAGGACGACCGGCCCCAGCACCGCCCCCGACGTGCCGGGCTCCAGCGGCAGCCGGAGCCCGGCCAGCACGCCCACCACCATCAGGGCCGCCGCCGTCAGCGCGTAGGTGCGGCCCTCGCCGGCGCCGCCCGACAGCACCGCCGCGCGCCGCCGCAACTCGCCCCGCAGCCGGAGCGCGGCGAACGCCAGCCCGTGCGTGCCGAACAGCGCGGCCAGCACCGCCACCGGCAGCAGCGCGAGCGGCCCGGTCATGCCGAGCAGCACGTGGCCGAGCAGCCCGCCCAGGCTCAGCGCCAGCCCCCAGCTGCCGGCCACGATCGCGCCGTCCCACCAGCCCTGCCAGAGCCGGCCGTCGAGCCGCCCACGCAGCCACAACCCGGTGTCCCTGACCACCCAGGACAGCAGCAGCGCCACGATCAGCGGGTAGTTGCCGCTCAGCAGCTCGCCCTCCAGCTCGGGGAAGAGCCCGGCCAGCACGCCGGCGGTGACGACCAGCCACACCTCGTTGCCGAGGAAGAACGGGGCGATGGCGGCGATCGCCTCGCGCCGCTCGGCGGGCGTGCGGCCCAGGTACGGCAGCGCCATGCCGACGCCGATGTCCGCCCCGGCCAGCACCAGATAGCCGAGCGCGAAGAACGCCAGAATGAAGATCTCCATCAGAGCCTCCCGAAGGGACCGGCGCCTTCAGGCGACGAGGGAATCGGGAGCGGGATGACCGCCAGGGCCCGAGCGTGCCCTGACCTGTCAGGTCTGCGCATCAGGGATGTCCTTCCAAGCTTTGTCGGCGGCAGCCGATACCGTGGTGTTGTCGTTACCGAACGTGACAGGAGGTGAGGTGTGCGCAGGTCGTTCAAGTTCCTGCTGCGCCCCACCCGCCACCAGGAGATTGCTCTCACCGCGTGTCTGGAGGACCACCGGCAGCTCTACAACGCCGCCCTGGAGCACCGCCGCACCGCCTACGCCAGGGCGGGCGTGAGCGTCCGGTACGGCGACCAGTCGGCCGAGCTGAAACACATCCGGGGGGATGACACCGGCGGGCAGGGCCGCTGGTCGTTCTCCTCCCAGCAGGCCACCCTGCGACGGCTCGACAAGGCGTTCGGCGCGTTCTTCCGCCGGGTCAAGGCTGGACGCACCCCGGGCTTCCCTCGTTTCAAAGGGCGCGGCCGGTTCGACACCGTCGAGTGGCCGAAGGACGGCGACGGCTGCCGGTGGGACTCCCAGCCCGGACATCCCACCGCCACCTACGTCCGCTTGCAGGGCGTCGGGCACGTCCGTGTCCACCAGCACCGGCCCGTGAAAGGCCGGGTCAAGACCATCAGCGTCAAGCGCGAGGGCTCCCGCTGGTATCTGGTCCTGTCGTGCGACGACGTACCCGCCGAACCTCTGCCCGCCACGGGCGCGATGGCCGGGATCGACATGGGTGTCGCCTCGCTCCTCACCACCTCCGACGGCGGCCAGGTGGCGAACCCGCGTCACCTGGCCGCGACCGCCGGCCGCCTCGCAGACGCGCAGCGCGACCTGGCTCGCAAGAAACGGGGCTCCCGGCGGCGGCGCAAGGCGGTGGCCCGCGTCGCCGCGCTGCACGGCAAAGTCCGCCGTCAGCGCCTCGACCACGCGCACAAGGCCGCGAACGCGCTGGTCCGCGCCTACGACGTGATCGTGCACGAGGACCTGCGGATCGCGAACATGACCCGCAGCGCGTCCGGCACGATCGAGGCTCCCGGCCGGAACGTCGCACAGAAGTCCGGCCTGAACCGGAGCATCCTGGACGCGGGCTGGGGGGTGTTCCTGACGATCCTGTCGCACAAGGCTGAGAGCGCCGGTCGCAAGCTGATCGCGGTGAACCCCGCCGGCACCTCCCGCACGTGCTCGCGTTGCGGGCATGTGGCGAAGGAGAACCGCGTCACCCAGGCCGGGTTCGCTTGTACGGCGTGTGGGCATGCCGCGCACGCCGATGTGAACGCGGCGGTCAACATCTTGAGGGCAGGGCTTGCCCTTCGCCAGGTTGCGGAAGCGGCTTAGCGAGAAGCCGCTCCCTTCAGGGAGCGGAGGAGTCACGTTCGCTCCTCAGAACGCCGGGACGGGCTCGGGCTTCTCGGCGGGCCGCGCGCCGAGGCCGACGGCGGCGGGCCCGCGCCGCGCGGTCCTGGCCAGCAGCCAGGAGTTGATCACGGTCAGCGCGGCGAACACCGCGGTGAACGCGATCAGGGAGAAGCGCATCACCCCGTCGCCCACCGGCGACATCGCGTCCTCCGTGGTGAGCAGCCCGTAGACCGCCCACGGCTGCCGCCCCACCTCCCGGAAGACCCAACCCCCGATCATGGCTCCGAACGGCAGCGGGATCGCCGCGATCAGCACCACGTGCCAGGCGCGGAAGCCGTGCACCACCGGCCGGATCAGCATGAGCACGAAGTTCAGCCCCGAAAGGAAGAACATGATCCCGAACAGGATCAGCATGGTCAGCGCCCCGGCCTGCACCCACTCCACGGGCGGCAGGTAGTCGCCGGGCCCGTGCAGCGCCGTCATCTCCGCCTGGACCGCGGCGGCGCGGTCGGCGTCGCCCGTCCAGGCTGCGATCTTGCCCGGCTGCAGCGTGGCGAACCCGACCCCGCCGAACGCGGCCGTCACCATCGTGGCGGGCAGCGCCACGCCCGCCCCGATCCGCAGCGACTTGCGGAAGAAATCCTGCTCAGGGGTACGCCTGAGCAGGTGGTAGGCGCTCACCCCGGCCATGAAGAAGCCGCCGACCATCATCGCCCCGCCCAGGACGTGCCCGAGCGCCACCATCGCCGCCGGGTTGGCCACCATCGCGCCGAAGTCGGTGATGTGCAGTGTGTGGCCGTCTGACCGGTAGCCGACCGGGTTCTGCAGGAACCCGTTGGCCACCAGGATCCAGAACGCGGACGCGTACGCGGTGAGCGCGACGATCCAGATCAGCGCCAGGTGCGCCCAACGGTTCAGCTTGTCCCAGCCGAAGATCCACAGGCCGAGGAACGTCGACTCGATGAAGAAGGCGACCATCGTCTCCAGCGCCAGGGCGGAGCCGAACACGTTCCCCGCGAACTCCGCCAGCCCGCTCCATGCCATGCCGAGCTGGAACTCCATGACGAGCCCGGTGACGATGCCCATCGCGTAGTTGATGATGTAGAGCTGGCCCCAGAACCTGGTCATGCCCACGTGGACCGGGCTGCGGCTGATCGTGGCCCGGGTCTGGATGACGGCCACCAGCGTGACCAGGCCGAGCGTCAGCGCGACGAAGAGGAAGTGCGCGCCCGCGGTCAGGGCGAACTGCAGGCGCGCGAGGTCGACGGTGTCCATAGAGGTCAGGGTCGGGCGACGATCACCTCTCGCGCGTCAGCCCGCGGCGTGCACTCACCGTACTCCCGGGGTTTCACCCGCCCCGGGGACGTACTCCTCAGGAGGTAAGCCAGCCCGGCGTGATGACACCGGCCTCGTAGGCGAGCACCACGAGCTGGGCGCGGTCGCGCACCCTGAGCTTGGTCATGATGCGGCTGACGTGGGTCTTCGCGGTGGCCGGGCTGAGCACCAGCTTGGCCGCGATCTCGTCGTTGGAAAGCCCGCCCGCGACCAGCGCCAGCACCTCGCGCTCCCGCTCGGTGAGGGCGTTGAGCTCAGGGCCGGGCTCGGGCCGCTTGACCCGGCCGGCGAACTCGGAGATCAGCCGGCGGGTGACGGACGGCGCGATGAGCGCGTCGCCCCTGGCCACCACGCGGACGGCGTGGATCAGCTCGGCCGGCTCGGTGTCCTTGACCAGGAACCCGCCGGCGCCCGCGCGCAGCGCGCCGTAGACGTAGTCGTCGAGGTCGAACGTGGTCAGGATGATCACCTTGACCGTGTCGAGCCGCGGGTCGCCGGCGATCCGGCGGGTGGCCTCCAGGCCGTCGAGCTCGGGCATCCGGATGTCCATCAGCACCACGTCCGGCCGCAGCTCGCGGGCCAGGGTCACGGCCTCGGCGCCGTTGCCCGCCTCCGCCACCACCTCCAGGTCGTCCTCGTCGCTGAGGATGGACCGGAACCCGGCTCGTACCAGGTTCTGGTCGTCGGCCAGCAGCACGCGGATCATGGGGCTCCGTCCAGCGGTAGTGAGGCGAGGACGCGGAAACCGCCCTCCGGTCGTGGCCCGGCCTCCAGGCTGCCGCCGAGCGCGGCGGCGCGCTCGCGCATGCCGCGCAGACCGAAGCCGCTGCCCTCGGTGAACGTGACTCCCGGGCCGTCATCGTCCACGCGGATCAGGATATGCCGGTCATCTGAGGAGACGGTGAGCGTGGCCTCGCCGGCGCCGGAATGGCGGGCGACATTGGTCAGCGCCTCGCGGATGATCCGGACGGCGGCCAGGTCGACCTCGACCGGCACCCGGTCGAGCGGCCCGGACAGCTCGGTGTGGACCTTCAGCCCGGACGCCCCGACCAGCTCGTCCAGCCGGGACAGGCTGTCGGCGGGCGCGGTCGGCGCGTCCTCGTCGACCTGGCGCAGCACGCCCAGCGTGGTGCGCAGCTCGCGCAGCGTCTCCTTGCTCGTCTCCTTGATCGTGCGCAGCGCCAGCTCGGCGTCTTCAGGCCGCTTCCTCATGCCGTGGAGCGCCGCCGACGCCTGCACGTTGATCAGGGAGATGTTGTGACCGAGCACGTCGTGCAGCTCCCTGGCGATGCGCAGGCGCTCCTCGCCGGCCCGCCGCCTGGCCTCCTCCTCCTTGCCGCGCTCGGCCTCGTGCGCCCGCTGCTCGGCCTCCCGCAGGTAGGCGCGGCGGTTGCGGGCCACGCTGCCGCCCGCGATGGCCGCCACCACCCAGCCGGCGATCATGACGAACGTGCTGTCGTCCACGTGGCGGACCTCGCCGCTCTCGCCCAGCCCCATGGCCAGCAGCGCGACCGAGCCGGTGGCGATGGCGGCGATGAGATGGCCGCGATCGGCCGCGGTGTAGAGCACCAGGAACGGCAGGAAGATGATCGGCGCGTCCAGCGAGGTGAAGGGATAGTAGGCCACGGTCGCCCCCATCACGGCGACCAGGGCCCCCACCGGGCAGCGCTCGCGGAACAGCACCCCGGCCATGGCGACGACGGGCAGCACCACGTCGAGCACGCCGGGATGCCGGTCGGCGCGGACCACCCAGGTGACGGCGAGCGCCACCACGGCCACCGCCACGACGGCGAGTGACATGACCGTGCTTCCCGGCAGCCTGCGCATGCCCCCCATTCTCCCGGTCCGCGCAGCGTACGGGCCATACACCGGAAGTCGTAAGCGGGCCGCTCGCGGGTACAGCCCCGGGATGAGCAACGAAGAGGAACTGCGCCGGCTCGACGAGGACATTGCGCGGCTGAAGCAGGAGAACCGCGAGCAGCGCGAGCAGATCAGGGACATGGGGGCGACCGACCAGACGGAGATCGCCTCCCTGATCACCCAGGCCGACGAGCAGGCGGGACTCATCTCCGAGTTGGAGGAACGCCGAGAGAGCCTGCGTCGCCGGCAGGGCTGAGGACAAGGCGGACGGGACGGGTCAGCGCAGCGCGGCCCCCACGTCGTGCAGGTGCCGCAGGGCCTGACCGTACGAGCGGAACAACCCGGTCTCCAAGTAGCTGACGCCGATCTCCTCGCAGTAGCGCCGCACGATCGGCTGGGCCTTGCGGAGGTTGGGCGCCGGCATGTTCGGGAACAGGTGGTGCTCGATCTGGTAGTTGAGCTGGCCGAGGGCGATGTCGGTGACGACGCCGCCCCTGACGTTGCGCGAGGTGAGCACCTGCTTGCGCAGGAAGTCCAGCTTGTCTTCTGCGGTGAGCACCGGCATGCCCTTGTGGTTGGGCGCGAACGAGCAGCCCAGGTACACGCCGAACACCCCTTGGTGCACGATCAGGAACAGCAGCGCCTTCCCGAACGGCAGCACGGCGAAGACCGCGCCGAAGTAGAGCACGAAGTGCGCAAGCAGCAGCGCGCCCTCGGTGCGGCGGCGCCTGGCCCCGGGCTGGAACAGCGCCTTCACGCTGGCCACGTGCAGGTGCCAGGCCTCCAGCGTGAGCAGCGGGAAGAACCAGAGCGCCTGCCGCTTGGCGAGGAACCGGGGCAGGCCGCGGCTCCTGGACACCTGGTCCTCCGACCAGACGATCACCGCGGGGGAGACGTCCGGGTCGTGGTCCTCGTGGTTGGGGTTGGCGTGGTGCTTGTTGTGCTTGGTGTTCCACCAGCCCCAGCCGAGGCCGATGCCGAGGTTGCCGACCAGCATGCCGACGAGGTCGCTGGTGCGGCGGGTCCTGAAGACCTGACGGTGGCCGAGGTCGTGGGCGATGAAGCCGACCTGGGTGAAGACCACGGCGAGCACGACGGCCACGAGCAGCTGCAGCCACGAGTCGCCCACCCAGACGAACAGCGCCCAGCCGCCCACGAAGGAGGCCGCGACGATGGCGCCTCGGACGGCGTAATAAACGGGACGCCGGTCGAGTAGACCGGCCTCATTGATCTTGGTGGCGAGTCTGGCGAAGTCACTGCCTCTGGTCGCCAGGCTGACGGGTTCGGCCACAGGTCTCCCTCGGTGTCGCGATGGACGGATGCCCCCAGACTGACGCATCCGCTGCCCTCGTGAAAGATCCGGAAGCGCGGGTCGGCCCGCGAACCCCTTGCCTGCCGGTCAAACTTGCTCAAAATTAGGCAAGCTTCCCCTGCCGTGCCTCGAACGGGAGCTGCGGCACAGTCGCCTCGCTGAACTCCGGCAGCCCCACCACCAACTCCTTGCCCACCACCCGCAGCCCACGCGCCGCCGCGCGGGCGTCCATGCCGCGCCGCTCCATCGCGTAGAAGGAACCGCGGCCGTAGTCGATGCGGATGCTCTCCAGCCCCGGCCGCTCCCGCGCCAGACAGGCGCCCATGGGCTTGCCGAGCGCGTCCGGCGTGACGCCGGTGTGGGCGTTGCCCGCGACCACCAGCGTGGGGGCCGCCACCGTGTCCAGCACCCGCCGGGCCATGGCGGAGTCCCTGTCCGGCCGGTCGGCGCCGTCGAACAGCGTGAGCGTGATCGGGGACAGCCGCCGCAGCACCGCGAGGTGCCCCGCGGTCACCCGGCCGTCGCCCACCCACCAGTGCGCGCTCTCCAGCGGCGTGCCGTGTCTCAGGTACGTGTACAGCTCCATGGTCAGGCCGCCGTGCCAGTCGAGCGCCAGGCTGCCGAGCCCGAGCGCGTCCATCAGCCGCAGGATGACCAGCGGGTTCTCCCGTACTCCTGGCATCTCGCCGAGCAGCAGCAGGCCGGTCTCCATGAGCGACCGGCGCGCTCTCGCCAGGGCGGCCTCCTCCATCGGCAGCTCGAACCCGCTCGTGTCGAAGTCGGCCACGGCCCGCGTCAGGCCGTCGATGGTGTCAACGCCCGGCATGCCCTCAGGGTGATCGGGAACGTGGAGCGGTGCAACGGCCGTGTCGCCCAACGGTCGTGCGCGTTCGCCCAGCGGTCAGGTCACCGCGCGGACAGCCGGTCGAACAGGGCCAGCGCCGCCTCCCGCACCTCCTCGGGCGAGAGCCCGTCCAGCGTCCGCCTGGCCTGCGCGATGTCGCGGGTCGTCGCCAGCGTGATGGCCACGGACGACGCCGCGGCCCGGTCGACGGATCCGGCGGGCGCGGCGTCGGCCAGCTCCTGGGCGTTGGCGGCGAGGTCGAGGTTGTCGTTCAACGGGGCTCCTCAGTTGGTTGGTCGGGCCATTGCATCATTCTGCGGCGTATTGTTTCCATCACTCGTTGAATGACGACTTGAGCGGGTCGTTACGCACCTGGGACGGCCAGCCCCGACTCGTAGGCGGCGATCACGGCCTGGACCCTGTCGCGCAGGCCCAGCTTGGCCAGCAGGTTGCTGACGTGCGTCTTCACCGTGTGCTCGCTGACCACCATGGCCTCGGCGATCTCCGCGTTGGACAGCCCGCGGGCGATCAGCTGCAGCGTCTCCCGCTCCCTGGCCGTCAGCACGTCCAGCGCCCCGGGCCTCGGCCTGGCCGGCCGGGACGTGAACTCGCGGATCAGCCGCGTCGTCACCGACGGGGCCAGCAGCGACTCGCCGGCCGCCACCACCCGCACCGCGTTCACCAGGTCGTCGCGGCGCACGTCCTTCAGCAGGAACCCGCTGGCGCCGGCCCGCAGCGCGTCGTACACATAGTCGTCCAGGTCGAACGTGGTCAGCATGAGCACCCTGCACCCGGTCTCCGCGCACACGATCCCGGCGGCCTCGATGCCGTCCATCCGGGGCATGCGGATGTCGAGCAGCAACACGTCCGGCCGGTGCTCCCGAGCCGCGGCCACCGCCGCCAGCCCGTCCCCCGCCTCGGCCACCACCCGGATGTCCGGCTGCGCGTCCAGGATCATCGCGAACCCGCTCCGCACCAACTCCTGATCATCCGCCACCACCACCCGAATCCCCCCATCCGTTCCCCCCTGACGTGCGGTGTCGGCACGAAGCGGCGGCTCTTCAGGCGGCCCCCCTCCGGGGTGACCCATTCGTGGGGGGTTTGCGCGGAAGGGCGGGCCGTAAGGGGGTGGGTCTTCGGGCGGCTCCCCTCCGGGGTTTCCCGTTAGCTGGGGTTTTGTGCGGAAGGACCCGTTGTGATGGGGAGGTTCTTCAGACGGCCCTCCGCGGGGGTGTCCGGTTGGTGGGGGGTTTGCGTGGAGGGGAGTGCCGTGACGGCGTGGGTTTTGAGAGGTCTGCCCGCTGAGGCTTCCGGTTCGTGGGGGGCCTGCGTGGAGGGGTGTTCCAGGAGGCTCCTTGGTGACGGGAGGCCGGCTTTCTCCGGGGAGGGGTGAGGGGGTCATGAGAGGGGGAGGCGGGCGGAGACGTGGAAGCCGGGGGCGTCGGTGCGGGGGCCGGCGGTGGCGGTGCCGCCGCAGGCGGTGGCGCGTTCGCGGATGCCGATGAGCCCGTGGCCGCCGGAGGGCAGGGCGCGGCCGGCGCCGCGGCCGTCGTCGGTGACGTCGATCATGAGGGTGTCGTCCTCCCAGGTGAGCCGGATGCCGGCACGGGTGGCGCCGGCGTGCTTGACGATGTTGGTGAGCGCCTCCTGGACGATCCGGTACGCGGCCACGGCGCTCGCGGCCGTCACCGGCCTGGGCTCGCCCGCGACCTCGAACGTCACCTCCAGCCCCGCGCCGGAGACCTGCGCGGCCAGCTCAGGCAGGTCGTCGACGGTGGGCTGGGGCGCGCGCGGCGCGCCGCCGTCCTCCTTCAGCACCCCCAGCATGCGCCGGATCTGCTCCATAGCGTCACGCCCGGCCCCGGCGATGGCGTCGAACGCCGCCTCCGCCCGCGCCGGGTCCTTCCTGACCGCGACGGGACCGGCCTCCGCCTGTACCACCATGAGGCTGACCGCGTGGGCGAGTATGTCGTGCATCTCGCGGGCGATCCTGGCGCGCTCACGTTCCGCGGCGCGCTGGGCCTCCAGCTGGCGTTCCCTCTCCAGCCTGGCGGCCCGTTCCTCCAGCGCCGCCGCCTGGGCCCGGGAGCCGGCCGCCGCCCTGCCCATCGCGTACGCCGCCACCAGCAGGATGCCGCTGCGCAGCGCCGTGTCCGGCGAGCCGGGCAGGAAGAACGACCCCACCACGGTGCAGGCGAGCAGCAGCATCCGGATCGGCCGGGACGACAGCGCGGCCACCGTGTAGTAGGCGACCAGCTGGCCGTACCAGACGGGCTGCTCGGCGACGGGGGCGGCCAGGTCGTACAGCAGGCTCGTGGTCAGCGACACGATCAGCACGGCCAGCGGGGCCCGGCGGCGCCAGACCAGGGGCAGCGAGGAGGCGACCGCGACCACGTACCCCCACCAGTGCCACGGCAGGCCCTCGTACTGCCGGGTGGTCAGCAGCGGCCAGAGCTGCGCGCCGGTGACCAGGAGAGCGAGCGCGCCGTCCACCAGCAGGGGCGGCAGCGCTCGCGCGCGCCGCCGCAGCACGGTGACAAGCGGGGGCTCCTGCACGGCTCCCCATCCTCCCGCACCGTACGGCGAATCCCGAAATATCGCCCCCGTACGAGCCCGCTCAGACATGAGCCGGGACGGACCGGCTCCTGGCCCGCAGCGCCAGCGGAAGGAACGCGACCACGGCCAGCGCGGAACCCACCGGGATGAGGTCGAGGGAGATCACCGGAAGCACGGTCTGGGCCAGGACGAGCAGCGGCATCCAGGGCCGCACGTGACGCCCGGCGGCGAGCTGCGCCGAGAGGGCCACCAGAGCGGCGTAGAACAGGACAGGCCCCGCCTGGTAGACCAGCAGCGACACCCCCGGCACCGCCTGGACCTGGTCGAACAGCGGCCCCATGGCCTCGTGGTCCGCGGCCATGAACCCGACCACCACGTCCACGGCGAACTGGACGAACGCGAACCCGATCCCCGCGAGACCGGCGGCGAACGTGACGGTGGCCATCCGGGTGCGCCCGAGCAGCGCCCGCATGTCGTGCAGCATCACCGCGAACAGCACCAGCGCCGCCATGAACGCCAGGTGGCCGAGTGTCCAGGCCGCCCCGGGTCCTCTGCTCCCGTCGAACCCGTCGACGATCCTGAGCACCCCGTAGACCAGGGCGAGCAGCGGCGCGGCCAGGTACGAGCAGGCCGCGAGGGTGGTGGGCGGTGCGGCGGGGGGAACGTGCCGGACGGACATGGTGGCTCCTTCGAAGCGGTCGAGGTTGCCCACCCATCCTGAGATTTCCGGCGCCTCGGCGGATCGCCGCCAGGGGCGATCCTCGGGCTCACTCTCACGAGGGATGTCAGGCCTCGCCCGCGGCGAGCCTGGTGACCGCGTCGGCCACCCGCCGCTGCCTGGTCTCGGCCTTCTTGGCGCCCTCGACCTGCAGCACGACGCGCCGCTGCCGGGAGTACGACAGGCCGTCGAAGAACGCCTTGGCCGCAGGCGCCCGGTCGAGCGCCTCGGCCAGGTCGGGCGGCACGGTGACCGTGCGGGGCTCGGTGTCGAGCTCCAGGCCGACCTCGATCTCGTCGCCGGCGGCCACGCCCGCGCCCTCGCGGTTCTCGGCGGCGAGCGGCAGCATCGAGCGGCCGCCCATCGGCGCCACCGTGCTGCGGTAGACATATCCGTTGATCGTGACGCGGACGGGCGGGCGTCTGCCCGCTCCCAGCTCGGCCACCACCTCGGGCGGCACCTCGATCCCTGTCGCGGTCCTGCCGCTCAGCTCGACAGTGGTACGGAAGATCATCGGAAGAACCCCTTGAGTACGGGCGCGAGAGCGGCGGGCTTGACGATGTGGGTCTGGCCGTCGAGCGTGCGGTGCTCGGCGTCGGGGAGCACCCGGGCCAGGTCGCGGGTGCCGTTGCGGATCCAGGCAGGGCTCTTGCTCCCGTCGACGACCAGGGCCGGCATCTTGACGCCGTCCCACCGGCCTTCGGGCAGCGGCCTGCCGTGCTCGAACTCGGTCACGAACGCGGCGTCGTACGGCAGCGTGCGGGCGACCTTCTTCATCGTCGACCAGCCGGGCATGAGGGTCATCATGGCCACCACGGGGGCGGGCAGGTTGACGCCCCGGCGCATGAAGTAGCGGATCGCCGCGCCCGGCTTGCCCTGGGCCAGCATGGTCTCGATGCTCGCCGTGTAGTCGGCGGGGATGGGCGGGCGGGTGCCGTCGACGATGAAGGGCGGCTCGTACACGGCGATCTTGCTGACGGGCAGCCCGCTCGCGGCGGCGGCCAGGGCCAGCGCGGCGCCGGAGGAGATGCCGTACAGGAAGACCGGCTCGCCGATCATCTCGATGAGGGCGGCGATGTCCTCGATCTCCCGCTCGGGGGCGAACGGCGTGGTGTCGCCGCTCTCGCCGCGGCCGCGCCGGTCGTAGGTGTAGACCGTGTGGGTGTCGGCCATCTCCTGGGCGAGCGGGGTGTTGGGGCCCGAGGCGCGGTAGCACATCGCGCCGTCGACGAGCAGCAGCGCGGGGCCCTGGCCGGTGCGCGTGTAGGCGATGGTGGTGCCGTCGCGGGAAATCACGGTGTTCATGTCCTGCCTCTTCCGTTCGGGGTACCTTGAGGGTTCCACCGACAAATATATTTGTCAAGGGCGCCATCGTGGAGGATCGGTCAGGGCGGGAACGGGTCCGGCATCGGAGGGTTGCGCATGGCTGACGAGAAGATGGCTCGCAAGGCGTACGAGAAGGAGTTGTACCGGCTGCAGGGCGAGCTGGTGAAGATGCAGGAGTGGGTGCGGGTCGCGGGCGAGCGGGTGGTGGTGGTCTTCGAGGGGCGTGACGCGGCCGGGAAGGGCGGCGCGATCAAGCGGGTGGCGGAGTATCTCAACCCGCGCGTCACCCAGATCGTCGCCCTGCCGGCCCCCACCGAGCGCGAGCGCACGCAGTGGTACTTCCAGCGCTACGTCGAGCACCTGCCCGCGGCCGGCACCATCGTGCTGTTCGACCGGAGCTGGTACAACCGGGCGGGCGTGGAGCGGGTGATGGGTTTCTGCACCGAGGAGGAGCACTCGCGGTTCCTCCACCAGTGCCCGATCTTCGAGCGGCTGCTGGTCGAAGACGGGATCCTGCTGCGCAAGTACTGGTTCTCGGTGAGCGACGCCGAGCAGGAGCGGCGCTTCCGCAAGCGGCTGGAGGACCCGATGCGCCGCTGGAAGCTGTCGGCCGTCGACCTCGAGTCCATCACCCGCTGGGAGGACTACTCGCGGGCCAAGGACGAGATGCTGGTCCACACCCACATCCCCGAGGCGCCCTGGCACGAGGTGGAGAGCGAGGACAAGCGGCGGGCCAGGATCAACATGATCAGCCACCTGCTGTCGACGATCCCGTACGAGGACGTGCCCCGCCCGGAGATCCAGATCCCGGAACGCCCGCCGGGCACCGGTTACCGCCGTCCGCCGCGGCTGGAGAACCATGTGCCGGACGTGACCCGCCCTTGACTTCTTATTTAGAGGATGCGCATCCTCTAAATATGACTTATGTGATCGCTGAGCCCTGCGTGGACGTGATCGACCGGGCCTGCGTGGAGGAGTGCCCGGTCGACTGCATCTACGAGGGCGCGCGGGCGCTCTACATCCAGCCGCTCGAATGCGTCGACTGCGGGGCGTGTGAGCCGGTCTGCCCGGTGGAGGCCATCTACTACGAGGACGACCTGCCCGAGCGGTGGCAGGTGTTCGCGGGCGACAACGCCGCGTTCTTCGCCGAGACGCTGCCCGGCAGGGACGCGCCCCTGGACTCGCCCGGGGGAGCGTCGAAGCTGGGCAGGCTCGGCGTCGACACCCCGCTGGTGGCCGGTCATCCGGTGACGTCATGACCGGGCTGGACCGGGCGCGGGCCCACGAGGTGCTGTCCGTGCCCAGCCGGGTCACCATCCTGGACCTGCTGCGCGAACGCGCCGAACCGCTCGACGCCCGCGAGCTCGCCGCCGGGACCGGCCTGCACGTCACCACTGTCAGGTTCCACCTGTCGGCGCTGCTCGAAGCCGGGCTGGTCGTCGAACGGGCCGAGCGGAGCGGCGGCCGGGGCCGGCCGCGCGCGGTGTACTCGGCGTCCTGGGCGGCGGAGCCGGAGCACGGGCCCTACCAGGAGCTCGCCGAGCTGCTGGCCCGCCACTTCGCCGACACCCCCGCCCAGCGGGCCCGCCGGGCGGAGCGCGCCGGCGAGGAGTGGGCGCTGCGGCGGCTGAGCCCTGCCGCGACCCCGGCGGTGAAGAGGGACGGCCGGTCGGCGGAGGACGCCCGGTCGGCGGTGAAGGGGGATGCCCGGTCGGCGGAGGCCGCCCGGTCCGAGGTCAAGGGGGATGCCCGGTCGGCGGTGACGGCGATGTTCGCCGAGATGGGGTTCGACCCGGAGCCGACCGGCGACGGGCGCATCCTGCTGCACGGCTGCCCGTTCCGCGCCACCGCCCGGTCGCATCCCGAGGTGGTCTGCGCCGCGCATCGCGGGCTGCTGCGCTCGGCTGTCGAACTCCTCGACCCGGGCGCGCCCGGCCTCGAACTGCACGCGTTCGTCCGTCCCGAGCTCTGCGTGATCACGGCCGGCGGCGACGCCCCCGAGCCGCACGGGACGTCACGATGAGCCGCGCCCGCTTCCGGAGCCCGACGTGGTGCTGACTCCCGCGCCGGCCCGCGACCGGGTCGAACGGCCCGCGCGGCGCCCCCTGACGTCCTGGCTGTCGTCCACGGACCACAAGGTCATCGGCTACCTCTACCTGATCACGTCGTTCGGGTTCTTCCTGGTCGCCGGGGTCATGGCCCTCGTCGTCCGGGCCGAGCTGGCCCAGCCGGGCCTGCAACTGGTCAGCAACGAGCAGTACAACCAGCTGTTCACCATGCACGGCGCGATCATGCTGCTGCTGTTCGCCACGCCGCTGTTCGCCGGGTTCGCCAACGTCATCATGCCGTTGCAGATCGGGTCCCCGGACGTGGCCTTCCCCCGGCTCAACATGGTCAGCTACTGGCTGTTCCTGTTCGGCGGGCTGATCGCCGTCAGCGGCTTCTTCACCCCCGGCGGCGCCGCCGCGTTCGGCTGGTTCGCCTACACGCCGCTGTCCAGCGTGATCAGCTCGCCGGGCGTCGGCGGCGATCTGTGGATCATGGGCTTCGCGCTGAGCGGGCTCGGGACGATCCTCGGCGCGGTCAACTTCGTCACCACGGTCATCGGCATGCGGGCGCCCGGCATGACCATGTTCCGGATGCCGATCTTCACCTGGAACGTGCTGCTGACCAGCATGCTCGTGCTGATGGCGTTCCCCGTGCTGGCCGCCGCGCTGCTGGCGCTGGAGTCGGACCGCGCGTTCGGCACCCAGATCTTCGCGCCGGAGAACGGCGGGGCGATGCTGTGGCAGCACCTGTTCTGGTTCTTCGGCCATCCCGAGGTCTACATCATCGCGCTGCCGTTCTTCGGCATCATCACCGAGGTCATCCCCGTCTTCAGCCGCAAGCCGATCTTCGGTTACCTCGGCCTGGTCGGCGCGACCATCGCCATCGCCGGGCTGTCGATGACCGTGTGGGCCCATCACATGTTCGGCACGGGCCAGGTGCTGCTGCCGTTCTTCTCGTTCATGAGTTTTCTGATCGCGGTGCCGACCGGGGTGAAGTTCTTCAACTGGATCGGCACCATGTGGCGGGGGCACCTGTCCTTCGAGACGCCGATGCTGTTCTCGATCGGCTTTCTGGTCACCTTTCTCTTCGGCGGGCTCACCGGCGTCATCCTGGCCTCGCCGCCGCTCGACTTCCACGTCACCGACACCTATTTCGTGGTGGCCCACTTCCATTACGTGGTGTTCGGCACGGTGGTGTTCGCGATGTTCGCCGGATTCTTTTTCTGGTGGCCGAAGATGACCGGGCGGATGCTCGGCGAGAGGCTCGGGAAGATCCAGTTCTGGCTGTTGTTCGTCGGTTTCCACACCACGTTCCTGGTGCAGCACTGGCTGGGCATGCTCGGGTTCCCGCGCCGCTACGCCGATTACGGCGCGGGTGACGGGTTCACCCTGCTCAACCAGATCTCGTCCGTCGGCGCGCTGATCCTCGGGCTGTCCACGGTGCCGTTCCTCTACAACGTGTGGAAGACCTCGCGCGGGCCGCGCCGGGTGACGCTGGACGACCCGTGGGGGTTCGGCGGCTCGCTGGAATGGGCCACGAGCTGCCCGCCGCCCCGGCACAACTTCTCCTTAATCCCGCCGATCCGCTCCGAACGGCCCGCGTTCGACCTCCACCACCCCCGGGAGTGATTCACTCCCCGCTGACGACGTCGTACACCAGTAGCCCGTCCTCCCGCAGCCGGGCGCCCGCGCTCGGCTGATGCTCGGCCGTCGCGCCCGAATGGCTCAGGTGCAGCACGGGCACGCCCCTGGCCAGCACGGCGAAGTCGGCGATGAGCCGCCGGTGGCAGCGCCACCACAGGGCCTCGGCGCACATCACGGCCGTGCGGCCGGCCGCGGCCTGTGCCAGCAGCTCGTCCATGGCGGCCAGGAAGCCGGGGTCGCGGGTGTGGCCGGCGTAGCCGCGGAAGGACTCGTTCTCCCAGAAGGTGTCGGGGGAGTCGGGCGCGGGCCTGCGGAAGCCGCCCAGCCGCCGGTCCCAGCGGTAGCCGATGCCGGCCTCCGGGAGCCAGACGGCCAGCTCCTCGCGGCGCGCGTCGGGGTTGCGCCTGCTGCCCGGCGCCGTCCGTACGTCCACCACCGTCTCGACGCCGGCGCCGCGCAGCAGGCCCGACAGCTCCGCGCGGCCGGCCGTGCCGTGACCGAAGGTCAGCAGCGGTTCGGTCACCGTGTCTTGGCGACGGTGAGCAGGCAGGCGGCGTCTTCCAGGGCGTCCAGGCTGTGCCGCGCCGGAGGGATGATCAGGAGGTCGCCCGCCATGCCGTCCCAGGAGTCCCCGCCGCTGTGCAGCCGCACCCGGCCGCGCAGCACCTGCAGGGTGGCCTCGCCGGGGTTCTCGTGCTCGGCGAGCGACTGGCCGGCCTTGAGCGCGATGAGCGTCTGCCGGAGCACGTGCTCGTGGCCGCCGTACAGGGTCTCGGCGCTGCGGCCCGTCGAGGCGTCGCCGGCGCGCTTGAGGTGCTCGCGTACGAGGGCTTCCAGAGATGTCTTCTGCATGCCTTCGAGTCTGGCATCAGGGGTGACCGGCAATCACCGCAAGGGTCAGGGATAACGGCACGGCCACAAGGGGCGATATATAACCATAAAGACGTCATAATCCTGTCCAGCTTCCGGCAGTGCCGGAACAGGAAGGCGGAGACAGGATGGTCGGGTTCGCGGTGTTCGCGGGGAAGACCGGGAAGGCCACGTTAACAGGCCCACGGATTCTGGCCGTCGCCATCGCGGTGGTCGCGCCGCTTCTGGAGATCGCCGCTCTCGTGCAGTGGGCCGGGCTGCCCGAGGCGTGGACGCCCCAGCTCACCGTCACCCCGCAGTCCGCCGTGGTGCTCACCTTCCCCGCGGTCGGCGCCTACCTCATCGCGCACCGGCCCCGGCTGAACATGGCCTGGATGATGTGCGCCGGCGGACTCGCCGCCGGGCTCAGCGACTTCTTCCAGTCGCTCATGCTCCGGGTCGCCGCCGACGGTCACCTGATGCTCGCGGGCTACCTGCGTCACACGTACATCGTCTTCTGGGCGGTGTGCGGGCTGACGCTGACCGCGCTGCTGCCGCTGTACTCGCCCGACGGGCGGCTGCCCTCGCCGCGCTGGCGCTGGGCGCTCGCGCTGAGCGCGGTCTCGCTCGGCACCGAGATGCTGCGCAACATCACCCGCCCGGACCCGTCGCCGATCGGCTACCGGTTCCCCGAGGTCGTCCCGAACCCGCTGCAGATCCGCGCGCTCGCCCCGTACCAGGAGATCATCTCGGAGACCGCCTGGGCCGGCATCTACCTCTCGCTGGCGCTGGCCGCCCTGTCGATGGCGCTGCGGCTGCGCCGGGCCGACCCGGTGGGCCGGCGGCAGATCGGGTGGCCGCTCTTCGCGTTCACCGGATACATCGTCTTCCTGGTCGTCGGGACGGCCGTGCCCGGCCTGGTGTGGGTGGCGGTGCTGTGGTCCGCGCTCATCCCGGTCGCGGTCGCGTTCTCGGTCATGCGCTACCGGCTGTACGGGATCGACACCGTCATCAGCCGCACCTTCGTGGCCGCCGGGCTGCTCGTCGTCATCAGCGCGGTCTACTTCGGCGCCGGCGCCGTGGCCAGCCTGGGCGTCTCCGGGTACGACAGGGTCGCCGGGCTGGCGTCCGCCCTGTTCGCCGGGGCGTTCTTCCAGCCGCTGCGTCGCGTGCTGCAGCGGGCCGTCGACCAGATGCTCTACGGCAAGGTCGGCGACCCCCGGCTGCTGGCCGCCCGGCTCACCCAGGCGATCCGGCGCGGCGACCCGGCCGAGGCGCTGACCGCGGTCGTCGGCGTGCTGCGCGACGGGCTCGCGGTCGAGGGGGTGGCCGTGGAGGTGGCCGACGGCGAGCCCCGGTACGTGGAGAACGGCCGGGTCGGCGACCGGCCGCGCGAGGTGCCGCTGGTCTGGCACGGCGAGCGGGTCGGCCGCCTGTTGGTGGGCGCTCCCGGACCGCGCCGCTTCCCGGCCGCGCACAACGAGCGGGTGCTCGCCACCCTCACCCCGTACGCGGCCGACGTCGCGCACGCCGTGCGCATGGCGGCGGACTTGCAACGTTCCAGGGAACGCATCCTGACCACGCGCGAGGAGGAGCGGCGCCGGCTCCGCCGCGACCTGCACGACGGGCTGGGGCAGAGCCTGGCGGGCATGGCCATGCTCATCAACATCGCCCGCGGCCGGCTGAAGGAGGCGCCGGACTCGGCCGACGCACTGCTGCGCGAGCTGCGTACCGGGATGGACGCCGTCGCCGGCGACATCCGCGAACTGGTGTACGGGCTGCGCCCGCCGGCCCTGGACGACCTGGGGCTGGCGCGGGCGGTGCGCGAGCTGGCCGAGCAGGCCTCGCCGGAGATCGAGATCGAGGTGTCGGCCGAAGGCGACCTGTCGGAGCTCCCGGCGGCGGTGGAGGTGGCCGTCTACCGCATCGTCCAGGAGGCCCTGACCAACGTCCGGCGGCACGCGCGCGCCGAGCGGGCGCGCATCCACCTCCAGCGGGAACGGGAGGTGCTGCGGGTGACCGTCGCCGACGACGGCCGCGGCCTGCCGGAGAGCCGCCGGGCGGGGGTCGGCCTCAGCTCGATGCGCGAGCGCGCGGCCGAGCTGGGCGGGATCTGCGTGATCAGCGGCGGGCCCGGCGAGGGCACCCGGGTGGAGGTCATGCTCCCTCTCCTGCCCCAGCCGGCCCCGTCACCGAACAGCGTCTCCTGACGCGGGCGCCTGACGACTCCGGGCCGCGAGGCCGCCGTGGCAACGGCGCTCAGCGCCTCCGGCCCCGCGCCGCCCGCCTCCGGCCGAGCGGACTCCGCCTCCGCTCCTGCTCTTCCTGCTTGCGTCTGCGTTGCCGTCCGAGGAACCAGCCGGCGCCCAGGATGGCGAGTCCGATGGGGGTACGCGCGAGCCACCGCGCCAGCGCGACTTTGAAAAGACCCTTCATGACGGGACCCCCTGCCCCACAGGGGCCGTGCCACACGACGGGCTTTCAGCGAGCTGAAACCGGAGTGTCAGCGGGGCTGCCTAAGATCCGCATCATGACATCCAGCGAGGGGACTCCCGGCAACGGCCGGCAGGGCACCGCGCACTTCGTCCATGTCGATCTCCACGTCCACTATCGCCAGGCCTACCTCGTCGACGACGAGGCGACGGGGCCCCACGGCCTGCCGGCGGACGACCCGGCCCATCCGGTCGGCATCATCAGGGTCGAGGAGGGAGCCGCGTTCCTGATCACCGGGGTCGACACCGGGACGGTCGGGTTCACGGTGGCGGTGGCCGACCGCGATCCCGGGCCCGAGCTGGAGGAGTTCGAAGACATCGTGGAGGTGGGGTTCAGGTCCGCGGTGGGGCGGGTGGCGCTGCACGAATGGGGCGGCCCCGCTTATGAGCTGCCGCCGCTGCCCGCCGGGCCCGGGTGGTACCGGTTGCGTTACCACGCCCGGGGGATGGACGGCCCGGTCGACGACGACTACCTGCTGCAGATCTGGCCCCAGGAGTCGGCCGAGCCCCGCGTCGTCAAGAGCAGCAGCGCCACGCTGCAGTACTGGCTGCACCCCGGCTGACACGCCCGCAGGGGTGGGAGTCCGCGGCAGGCCGAACGCAGCCGGACTCGCGCCGGGCGGGACCGGACGGTCGACGTGAACATGCGCGGCCTGCCGCACGGCATCCCCGCCGCGCTGCCGCATTTCCGGCAACGCGGCGGCGGGCTCACACCATGGCTCATGACGCGCGACCCACCGCGTCCGCTCCACCTCGTCCGCCGCCGTCGCGTACACGATCGGCCGGCCCCCGGACGCCGACGTCCTCCCGTCCACCCGGCCCTACGGAACCGACCCTCCCGATCAGAACGGCCGGCCCGCCCTGGCGGGGGCTGAGTTGGGAGCCAGCCCGCCCTCCCCGAGCGGGCGGCTCCGTCCGAACCGGCCTGAGGAACCGAGGGCACACGTCACCGCCATCCCCGGGTGGGCGGCTCCGTCCCAGCGGGGCTGAGCTGGAAGCCGGCCCGCTGTCCTAAGACGGTCGGCTTCCGTCCTGGCAAGGGCTGAGCCGACCCGCCGTCCCTGGGCGGGCGGCTCCGTCCTGGTGGGGCTGAGCTGGAAACCGGCCCGCTCTCCCTGGATGGCCGGGGCGGTTGTCAGAGCCAGCTGGCGCGGACGCTGGGGCCGGCTTCGGCGGGGGCGGTGCCGAGGTCGCCCGCGCGTACGGCGGCGAGGGTGCGTTCGACGCAGGCGATGATCTCGGGGGCACGCTCGCGGAGGGCGAGGGCGTCCTGGGGGTACGACTCCTCCACGTTCCCCTGCTTGAGCACCACGTCCAGGTCGCCCAGGCGGTCGGCCAGCCAGCCGAGCGGGTCGGCCGACAGTTCCCTGGCGAAGACCCGGGGGCCGGGGTCCCAGCCGGTGAAGACCGGGTGGTGGTGGGTCCGGTCGAAGCTGCCCGGCCGCCCGTCGACGGACTCCAGCAGGTCCACTCGCCAGATCGGCCGGCCGAGGCTGATCGGGCGGGCCGAGTAGACCGTGCCCCGCAGCTCGCCCTCGTCGAGCATCCGCACTTCGAGCCGGACGCCGTGCTCGGCGCCCTCCTGGCCCTTGTTGGGTTGCGGGTCGACGAAGTAGATGTCGCTGACGGCCACGCCGATCCGCTCGAAGCCGAAGACGTACAGCACGAGGTACCCCTCTCCGTTCGGTTCCTCCTCCTCGGAGTATGAGCAGTGCTCGCCCAGGAGAAAAGCGTTGGGAAACTGTCGGTGGCGGCTGGTAGAAAACAGGGTCGAAACGTCGACGGGGTCAGGGGGCCGTTCCCGTGAGCAGCAGTTCGGAGTTCTCTGTTTCCGGGCCGGTCTACGACCGGCGCGGCCCGCTGCGCTGGCTCTGGTCCCATGTGCGCCGCCATCCGCTCCATCTGACCGGGTTCCTCGGCGGGTCGCTGGTCATGGTGGTGCTCAACGCCATGGTCCCGCAGCTCACCGGCTCGGCCTTCGACGCGGTGCTGGGCGACGGGTCCGCGCTCGGCGCGATCGTGCTGGTCATGCTGGCGGTCGTGGTGGCCCGCGGCATCATCGACCTGGTGGCGCGGCTGTCGTCCGAGGTGCTGGCCAAGCGGCTGGAGCGCGACGCCCGCGACGAGCTCTACGTGAGCCTGCTCGGCAAGAGCCAGACCTTCCACAACCGCCAGCGGGTCGGCGATCTGATGGCCAGGGCCGCCAACGACATCCGGCAGCTCTCCATCATGATCTCCCCGGGCGTCGACCTGATCGTCGACTCCGGGCTGTCCGGCCTGGTGCCGCTGTTCTTCATCGCCACCATCGACCCGCGGCTGCTGATCGTGCCCGGCGTGTTCGCGGTCGTCTTCGTGATCGCGCTCTGGCACTACATGCGCCAGCTCAACCCCGTCGCGACCCGGATGCGCGAGCAGTTCGGCGATCTCAACGCCGGACTCAACGAGGCCGTGCGCGGCATCGAGGTCATCAAGGTGACCGCCCAGGAGGCGCAGGAGCGCCGCCGGTTCCGCGCCCGCGCCCGGCTCTACCGCGACTCCTTCGTACGCAACGGCCTGGTGCAGGCCCGCTACCTGCCCACGCTGCTCTTCGCGGCCGCGATGGCGGGCGCGCTCTGGCACGCGCTCGCGCTGCAGGCGGCGGGCCAGATCACGATCGGCGACGTGGTGGCCTTCATGGGGCTCATGGGCATGCTCGGCTTCCCCACCCAGATGTCGATCTTCACGTTCTCGCTGGTCCAGCTCGGCGTCGTGGCCTCCCGCCGGATCCTCGCCATCGTCAACGCCGAGACCGAGCTCGACCAGCCGGCCGACGGCCACGCCGCGGCCGTCACCGGCGAGATCGTCTTCGACGACGTGACGTTCGGCTACGAGGGCGGCGACCCGGTGCTGCGCGGCGTGTCGTTCACCGTGCGGCCGGGCGAGACGGTCGCCGTCGTCGGCGAGACCGGCTCGGGCAAGAGCACGCTGACCAAGCTCGTGCCGCGCATCTACGACGTCACCTCCGGCCGCGTCCTCGTCGACGGCGTCGACGTGCGCGCCTGGGACCTCGACTCGCTGCGCTCCCAGATCTCCACCATCGAGCAGGACATCGTGCTGTTCTCCCGCTCCGTCGCGGAGAACATCGCCTTCGGCCTGGGCCAGAAGGCCGGCCGCGACGACGTGGTGCGGGCAGCCGAGGACGCGCAGGCGGCCGAGTTCATCGGCGAGCTCGACGACGGCTACGACACGGTCATCGGCGAGCGCGGCATCACCCTCTCCGGCGGCCAGCGGCAGCGGCTGGCCATCGCGCGGGCCCTGCTGACCGACCCGGCGATCCTCGTGCTCGACGACTCCACCAGCGCCGTCGACTCGGCCACCGAAGACCTGATCCAGCAGGCGATCGGCCGCGTGCTCGAAGGCCGCACCACGCTGCTGATCACCCACCGGCTGTCCCAGATTCGTTGGGCCGACAAGGTGCTGCTGCTCAAACGGGGCGAGCTGGTCGACTTCGGCACCCACGACGAGCTGCTCGGGCGCAGCCGTCTCTACCGCCGCATCTTCGCCCACTACGACGAGGTCCTGCCGGCCGGGGGCGACGCGCCCGTGCTGGCCGGCGAGCAGGGAAGGGCCGGCTGATGGGCTTCCTGATGGACGGCCTGGAGGCCGAAGACTACGACCGCACCTACAGCGACCGCGAGCTGCTGCGCCGGATCCTGTCCTACTTCCGGCCCAAGCTCGGGGCGATGGTGCTGGTCGCCGCCATGATCGTGCTCGTGTCGCTGGGGCAGGCGGCGGTGCCGCTGCTGGTCAGCTGGGGCGTCGACGCGGTCCAGGCGGGCACGATCGGCGACGTCGCCTGGCCGCTGACCGGCGCGCTGCTGCTCACCGGCGTCCTCGGCTGGGTGTTCAACTTCTTCCGGCAGTGGTACAGCGCGCGGGTGACCGGCGACGTCGTGCTCCACCTGCGCGAAGACGCCTTCGACGCGGTGCTCCAGCGCGACCTGTCCTTCTACGACGAGACGCCGTCCGGCCGCATCGTCAGCCGGGTGACGTCCGACACCGACGACTTCGCCACCGTGTCCACGCTCACCATGGACCTGATCAGCCAGGTGCTGATGGTCGGGTTCGTCACCGTGCTGCTGTTCCTGCGCAGCGTCGAGCTGGCCCTGCTGACGCTTCTGGTGGTGCCCGTCGTCGTGGGCCTGGCCCTGCTGTTCCGGCGGCTCGCCCGAGCCACCACCCGCAAGGCCCAGCGGTCGCTCAGCCGGGTCAACGCCAACCTGCAGGAGACCATGGGCGGCATCGCCGTGGCCAAGAGCTTCCGCCAGGAGCGGCAGGTCTACGACGAGTTCCTGCCGATCAACCGGCAGAGCTACCAGGTGACGCTGCGGCAGGGGTTCGTCTTCTCGGCGATCTTCCCGGTGCTGTTCCTGGTGGCCGGGCTCGCCACGGTCGCCCTGGTGCAGTTCGGCGGCACGGCCGTGCTCGGCGACCGTTTGACGGCCGGTGACTGGTACCTGTTCCTCCAGGGTGTGGCGCTGTTCTGGTTCCCGCTGACGTCGATCGCGGCGTTCTGGTCGCAGTTCCAGCAGGGCCTGTCGGCGTCGGAGCGGGTCTTCGCGCTGATCGACGCGCCGCCGCGGGTGGTGCAGACCGGCGCGCAGCCGGTCGGCAGGCTGGCCGGGCGCATCGAGTTCCAGGGCGTCACCTTCGGCTACGACCCGGCCAGCCCGGTGCTGCGCGACTTCGACCTGCGCATCGAGGCCGGCGAGACGGTCGCGCTGGTCGGCCACACCGGCGCGGGCAAGTCCACGCTGAGCAAGCTGATCACCCGGTTCTACGAGTTCCAGGAAGGCCGGCTGCTCATCGACGGCCGCGACATCCGCGAGCTCGACCTGGGCGAATACCGCCGCCAGATCGGCGCGGTGCCGCAGGCGCCGTTCCTGTTCAGCGGCACCGTCGCCGACAACATCCGCTACCCCAGGCCGGATGCGACCGACGACGAGGTGCGGGCCGCGGCCGAGGCGGTCGGCGGCGGCGACTGGATCGACGCCCTGCCCCACGGCCTCGACACCGACGTGGGCGAGCACGGCCGGGCCCTGTCGATGGGGCAGCGCCAGCTCGTCGCGCTGGCCCGCCTGCTCGTCCAGGACCCGGCGATCGTGGTGCTCGACGAGGCCACGGCCAGCGTCGATCCGCTCACCGAGGCGCAGATCCAGGAGGGTCTCGACGTGGTGCTGGCCGAGCGCACCTCGATCGTCATCGCCCACCGGCTGTCCACCATCGAGCACGTCGACCGCATCATCGTGCTCGACCACGGCCGCATCGTGGAGGAGGGCGACCATCCGACGCTGCTGGCGCGGGGCGGCCGCTATTGCCAGGTCTACAACACCTACTTCCGCCACCAGTCGCCCAACTACCGGGCGGGCAGCGGGTTCGTGCCCATCGGCTCGTCCTGACCGCAACACCCGAGCCGGGGTTACAGCGTGGTGAGGACCTCCTGCATCCTGGTCTTGCCCGTGCCGAACCGGCCGGCCTCCCGGCGGGGCTCGCCCTCGGCCGGGCGGCCTCGGAGCGCGTCCAGCTCGCGCTGCCGGGCGTCCTGGAACGCCGCGCCCAGCTCGGCCAGCTCTTCGCCGCTCATGCTGCGGGCCAGCATCGGGAGGATCGTCGTCTCCTCGTCGCAGAAGTGCGCCATCACCGACACGACGAGCTGGTGCAGCGCCTCGGTGAGCTCGGGCGTCCCGGCGTCGGCCCGCCGCAGCGTGTCCAGGTGGACCTCGGCCTCCTTGTGCTGGGCGAAGCCGTGGTGGGCGTCCAGGAGCGGGTAGACCACGTCCTCCTCGGCGCGGGTGTGCGCGGTCAGCAGGGCGTGCAGCGCGCTGACGGCGGGCCCGGGGTCCTTCTGGTTCAGCAGCAGACGCTTGAACAGGACTTCGATCCGGCGATGGTCGGCCTGGACGAGGGCGATGACGTCGTTCCGCACGGTCATGGGATCGTGGCTACCCGGGCGGCGGGCCCCCAACCGTGCCGCCCGGTGCGGGACCCTTCCCATGCCCGGTGTGCCGGAGTATGAACGAATCACCCGCACCCCCCGATCAGCCTGCCCGGAGGTGACGGCTGATGCGCCGTCCGAGCCTGGTTCTCTGCGCCCTCACCCTGGCCGCCGCGTTACTCGTGCCCGGCACGGGCGCCGCGGCGGACGCGCGCACCGTCGTGCCCGGCGACCAGCCGCTGCCCGGCTACACCGTCGACAACCCGCCGCTCCCGCCCGCGCTCGTGGACGGCATGCCGGCCAGGGTGCTGCAGGGCTTGCACGAGCACGCGGCGTACGTGATCGAGGTGCCGCCGCGCTGGAACGGCGGCCTGGCGATGTGGGCCCACGGCTTCCGCGGCGCCACGAGGGTGCTCTCCGTGGACCCGCCCGGCTACGGGCTCCGGCAGCGGCTCCTGGACCAGGGGTACGCGTGGGCGGCGTCCTCGTACTACGCCAACGACTACGACGTGCGGGCCGGCGTGGTCAGCACCCGCGCGCTGGCCGGTCACTTCGCGCGGGTGGTCGGCAAGCCGAAGCGCACGTTCATCGCCGGGGTGTCGATGGGCGGGCACATCACGGCCCGCTCCATCGAGCAGTACCCGGGCTTCTACGACGCCGCGATGCCGATGTGCGGGGTGCTCGGCGACCACGAGCTGTTCGACTTCTTCCTCGACTTCCACCTCGTCGCCCAGGACCTGGCGGACGTGCCCGCGTACCCGTTCCCGGCCGACTACGCCACCTCGGCCGTACCGAAGATGCGGGAGCGGCTGGATCCGGGCGACGCGGTCGGCGCGCAGTTCCGCGACATCGTGATCAACCAGGGCGGCGGCGAGCGGCCGGGCGCGGACGCCGCGTTCGCGTACTGGAAGGACTTCCTGTTCGGGCTGGCCGGGCCGGACGAAGGCGGCTCGCTGGCGCAGCAGCCCGGCCGGGTGGGCACGAACGTCGGCACCCGCTACACGCCCTCCTCGCCGGTGAACGTCAACGCGACCGTCCGGCGGGTGGCCCCCGAGGACCCGGTGGCCCGGTTCACCCGCGGGCTGACGGCCGTGGCGAGCGTGTCGGGCCGGATCGACGTGCCCGTGCTGTCGCTGCACGACCTGGGCGACAACTTCGTGCCGTTCTCGATGGAGCAGCACTACTTCAAGGACGTGGCCCGGCACGGCAGGACGAAGCACCTGGTGCAGCGGGCGATCAGGGCCGTGGGCCACTGCGAGTTCAGCGACGCCGAGGCCGGCGCCGCCTGGGACGACCTCGTCCGGTGGCAGCGCGGCGGCCCCCGGCCCGCGGGCGACGACGTGGTCACCCGCTCGGTGGTGGCCGACCCGCGCTACGGGTGCCGGTTCACCGACCCGTCGGTCTACTCGACCGGCACCCGCCCGCTGTTCCCCGCCTGCCCCTGACGGATCAGTCGGCGACCAGGCGGGCCCGCGGGCCTTCCTGCTCGCGCTGCCGGCGGATCACGTACGTGCCCGGAGCGCAGCCCGTCGCCCCGTGCTCCGGGTGCAGCAGGTAGGCCGGGGCGGTGGTCTCGAACACGCCGATGGCCAGCCGTTCGGAGTCGTGGAGCCGCCGCGTCCATCGGCAGGTGTACGGTTCGGCGACGAGGGTGTGCGTGTTGCCGCCGGCCTCGCCGCGCAGCAGGTCGACGCCTTCCACCGGCACGTCGATCCACTCCCACGCCACGGCGGCCGGCGGGATCCGGACGGACGCGGCGATCATGGCCAGCGGGATGACGATCAGGTCGCCCTGGGCCTGGGGCCCGTCGACGACGGGGATGCGCACCGACCGCTCCAGGTGGTCGAGCGCGGTCAGTCCGGTCTGCTCTTCGAGGGTGGCGAGAGTCACTTTCATGGCATTCACCTCAGGTTCGGCGGAGAAGGCTCGCGTACTGGCCGGCGGACAGCCCGTAGGTCCAGCCGGCGGCGGCGATCGGGTCGTCGAAGTACCACGGCACGGTCAGCCCGTAGCGGCGGCGGCGCCCGTCGCGCTCGACGGACCCGTTGACGGCGAGCAGCACTCTGGTGCCCGCGCGCACGTCGTACAGCCGCAGCTCGAAGCCGGGATTGCCGGGGTCGGGGGCGGCGGCGACCAGCCGGAGGCCGGCCTGCTCGATGTAGGCGGCCCAGCCGAGGCGCTCGATCGCGCACCGCCTGACCTCGACGTTGCGCTCCCGCCCGATGCGCTCGGCGGACGGATCGGTGGTCACCCAGGACGGCACCCGGGTGCCGTGCCAGGCGTGCACGTCCCAGCCGTCGGCGAACCGCACGGCAGGGCCGCCGTCGTGGTGCAGCCGCACCTCGCCGTGCTCGCCGCACACCTCTGTGCGCAGCTCGGCCGGGCGTTCCGAGAGCACGCACACATCCCGGCGCGGCCACCACCAGCCGCACGAGCGGGCCACCACGGACCACAGGTGGGCCTGCCGTTTCTGCGCCCGGCTGAACACCTCGACGCCGCCCAGCCGGCGCAGCGCGTCGTGCCGCGCCTGCCACGCGACGGCCGTGACGTCCTCGTACCAGCTCGTGCGCCGGAGCGGGCGGTCGTGCGCGGCCTCCAGCACCGGGACGAGCCGGCGCGCCGTCCAGGAGAGCGGGTCGTGCACCTCGCGGCGGACCACCTGGTCGAGCTCCAGGTGGGCGCCCCTGACGGCGGCGTCGACCCGCCCGCGCAGCTCGCCGGCCATGCGGGTCAGGCTCTTCACCACCGGCCAGTCCTGCACCCGCTCCGGGGGTTCGTCGGGGCGCGGCCGGACGCCGGGCGGCACGGTGGCGAGGGCGGTCACGGGCGAGGAGGCCCAGTGGAAACGCGGCGGGGCGAACCCGGCCAGGAGGTAGAGCTCCGAGATGGCGGCTTCGGCCGCCTGACGGTGACAGAGCCGCGTCGACAGCGCCAGGCCCAGCCATTCTTCGCGGATGGTCGCAGCTTCCCGCTGCGCGCGTGCGCTCACCGGCTCAGGGTGGCGCCGTCCTTCCTCACGATCATGTCTGCGATGGTGACATGTCGGAACCTCATCTGTCCACCGCCGACAGGGCCTGCCAGAAGGCGGCGGTCAAGCGTCCGGCAAGCGACAGGTCGTATCACTGAGACAGCCGACCCCCAAGGAGCGCCGCGATGAACCGTCGCCTGTCCCTCACGCTCGTCGCGGCGCTCGCCGCCGCCGGAACGCTGACCACCGTGCCCGCGCACGCCGCGACCGGCACCGCGTGCAAGATCCAGCCGTACGGGCTCATCGGCGCCCGCTGGCAGCAGCTCGGCGGCGCGAACGGCAAGCTCGGCTGCCCCACCACGGGCGAGCGCGACATCCACCAGAACGGGGTCGGCTGGGCCGGCCGCCGTCAGACGTTCGAACGGGGCCAGCTGGCCTGGTCGCCCAAGCTGGGCGGGAACTTCGTGGTGGCGGCCTGGTCGGCCGGCGGGAACGCGTACGTCGACTGGCACCGGACGGCCAAGGAGTTCGACACCTTCCTCGTCCGCTACACCAGCGCCGCCGACCCGCACGGGGTGCAGAAGGACACCGCGGGCGGCTTCCGCGGCCGCTACATCGTCAGGGCGCGGACGAACGGCGGCTACCGGTGGAACATCAAGGGCTGCGACACCAACCTCATCGGCCCGTCCAGCTGCCAGAAGCACTGGTCCGTCTCGGTGACCGGCTGATCAGCGCGATCGCCGCCCGTGCAGGGCTATGACCCGGAAAATGCGACGATCGGATACGTCGACCCTCCGAGCGATTGGCGCGAGCATGGCGAACCGTAAGGCACTGGTGGTGCGCGGCGGCTGGGAAGGACATGCCCCGGTGGCCGCCACCGACCTCTTCGTCCCCTTCCTCGAAGCGCACGGCTTCGAGGTGCACCTGGCCGGCTCCCCGGAGCCGTACGCGGACGCCGCGTTCATGGCCGGGGTCGACCTGGTCGTGCAGTGCTACACCATGGGGACGATCGAGCCCGGCGAGCTCGCGGGCCTGCGCGCCGCCGTCGAGTCGGGCACCGGGATGGCGGGCTGGCACGGCGGCATCGCCGACTCCTTCCGCAACTCCTCCGACTACCTCCACCTGATCGGCGGGCAGTTCGCCTGCCACCCCGGCAAGGACCCGGCCGAGCCGCACGAGAGCGCCGAGGCGCACAACTTCGTGCCGTACACCGTGAACCTGCTCCCCGAGGCCGCCGCCCACCCCATCACCGAGGGCCTGACGGACTTCGACCTGGTGACCGAGCAGTACTGGGTGCTGACCGACGACTACATCGACGTGCTGGCCACGACCACGCAGCAGGTCCGCCCGTGGGACCCCTGGCACCGTGAGGTCACCTCGCCGGCCATCTGGACCCGCAGCTGGGGCGCCGGCCGCGTCTTCGTCACCACCCCTGGACACAGCCTCGACGTGCTGCGGAACGACACCGTGCGCACGATCATCGAACGCGGCATGCTCTGGGCGGCCCGGTAGCCGGAAGAACCCTCGAACAGTCCCGTACCGCTCACCGTGACGGCGTTCCATGACCGCCGCGTCCAGGTGAGCTGAGGTCGAGGGCTGGATTTTCTGCGGAACAATGTTTCAAGTTGGAGCGAAAAACCCTTCCATCTCGGCTTGTGGCGTGGCTAGTATTCCGCTCACCGTAATGACAGTCCGCCACGCGAAACAGCGTCGAGCACAAAGGGGCCCGCGATGCTCCGGTACGTCGGGCGCAGGGTCGCCGGTCTCGCACTGGTCCTGCTGATCGTCCTGACGCTCGTCTTCTTCATGCTCAGGGCGGCTCCCGGCGGTCCCGCCGAGGCCTACCTGGGCATGAACCCCACCCCGGAAAAGGTCGCCGAGGTCGAGCGCAGGCTCGGCCTCGACCAGCCGATCTGGGTCCAGTACGGCACCTTCGTCGGCAACCTGCTGGCCGGGGACTTCGGCCGCTCACTGTTCAGCGACCGCCCGGTCATCGAGATCATCGCCGAGCGGCTCCCCGTCACCCTGGAGCTCAGCCTGATCGCGTTCGTGTTCTGGGTCGCCGCCGGCCTCCTGGCCGGAGCCGTGGCGGCCAGGAAGCGCGACTCGTTCCTGGACGGCTGCGTGCGGGTGATCAGCGTGATCGCGCTGTCGATCCCGAGCTTCTGGCTCGGCCTGGTGCTCGTCGTGGTGTTCGGCCTCTACGTCCAGGGCGTGCTGCCCTCCAGCGGATGGGTGCGCTTCGGCGACGATCCGATCGAGAACCTGCGCGGCGTGATCCTGCCCGCGTTCGCCCTCGGCCTCGGCTCGGGCGCCATCATCGCCCGTACGCTGCGCGCCTCGATGATCGACACCGCGCAGGCCGACTACGTGTCGTTCGCCCGCGCGATGGGCATGCCCGAGCGGCGCATCCTGCGCCGGATCACCGCGCGTAACGCGATCATCCCGACGGCCACCGTGATCGGGCTCATGCTCGGCGTCTTCATCAGCGGCACCGTGCTGGTGGAGAACGTGTTCAACCTGCCGGGGATCGGCCAGACCATCGTCGCCGCCTTCAAGCAGCACGACTACCCGCTGGCCATCGCCTGCACCCTGATCACCGCCACCGTCTTCCTGGTCACGAACCTGATCGTGGACCTCCTCTACTTCGTGCTCAACCCCCGGATCCGCGCCGGGTTCCTGAACGGGACGGCCCGCTGACCATGAACCGAGTGCTTCCCCGGATGTCCGCGCTGACCTGGGCCGGCCTGGCCCTGCTCGGGCTGTTCCTGCTGCTGGCCGTGGCCGGGCCGCTGCTGGCCGGCTCGCCGGACGCGCGCACCGGCCTGACCCTGGCCGCCCCCGGCGCCGACCACCTGTTCGGCACCGACCACCTGCAGCGCGACCTGTTCGCCCGCACCGCCGAAGGCGCCCGCGTCTCGCTGCTCGTGGCGGCGGCCGGCGTCGCCTTCGGCCTGGTCGTCGCCGTGCCCGCCGGGCTGGTGGCCGGGTACTTCGGCGGACGCTGGCCCGACGACCTGATCATGCGCGTGCTCGAGGCGCTGCAGGCGCTGCCGCTCTTCGTCTTCGCGCTGTTCGTCATCGGCATCACCGGCACCGGCGACTCGCACTGGGGCCCGCTGACGGTGACCGCGACCACCAAGGTCGTGCTGCTGCTCGGCGTCGGCTTCATCCCGTACTTCGCCCGCGTGACCCGCTCGGCCACCCTGGTCGAGGTCCAGGAGGACTACGTCGACGCGCTCCGGGCGATCGGCGTGCCGCGCTGGCGCATCATCGGCGGCGAGGTGCTGGTCAACGTGCTGCCGCCGGTGCTCGTGCAGGCGTTCCTGTGGCTCGGCGTGGCGATCTTCGCCGAGAGCGCGCTCAGCTTCCTCGGCCTCGGCATCCAGCCGCCGCGGCCCAGCCTCGGCAACATCCTCGGCGACGCGACCAGCTACATGCTGCTCGGCGCGTGGTGGTACTCCATCATCCCCGGCCTGGTCATCCTCGTCGCCACCGTCGGATTCAACCTCGCGGGCGACGGCCTCGGCGACGCGCTAGACGCGCAGGGCCGGCGCTGAGCCTCACCACCTCCACCTCTGAAGGAAACATCGTGATGAATGAAGCGATCATCGGCCGCCGCCGCTTCCTGGCGATGGCCGGCCTGCTCACTGCGGGCTCGCTGGCCGTGACGGCATGCGGCACGTCGGGGACCCCGGCCCCGGCCGCCTCCCGGGGCCCGAAGCCGACCAAGCTGGCGTTCGGCGTCACCTCCATCTCCGACTACCTGAACCCGCTCTACACCACCTCCAGCCGGGTCCACTGGATCACCGACCCCGTGGTGGAGTCGCTCTACACCCACGACGCGTCGCTGAAATCCGTGCCGCTGCTCGCCGACGGCGAGCCGGAGATCTCCGACGACGGCCTCACCTGGACCATCAAGCTCAAGGAGGGCGTGACCTTCGCCAACGGCGACCCGTTCACCGCGGCGGACGTCGTGGCCGCGCTGAAGTTCGTCTCCGACCCCAAGTCCACCAGCGACTGGACGGTCTTCTTCGCCGGCTACGTCAAGGACGCCGAGGCGGACGGCGACCACACCGTGAAGATCACCCTGACCGCCCGGTACGGCGTGCTCCGCGCCCACCTCACCAACCTGCCGATCATCCACAAGGACTTCGTCGCCAAGACCGACACCACCATGGGCACCGGCCCCTTCACGATCGAGAAGGTGACCCAGGGCCAGTCGGTCGAGCTGAGCCGCAACGACTCCTACCACGGCGACAAGCCCGCGCTCGCGAGCGTCGTCTTCCAGGCGGTGCCCGACCCCGCCACCCGCCTGGTCAACCTGCGCGAAGGCAAGATCCACATCATGACCGACGTCACGCCGGAGAGCGTGGCCCTGCTCAAGCAGGACGCGCAGGTCAAGGTGCACGAGGTCGACGCGCCCAGCGACATCATCACCTACTTCACGGCCAACAAGGCACCCTTCGACGACGTCAAGGTGCGGCAGGCGCTCGCGTACGCGATGGACCGCAAGGGCGTGCGCGACGTCGCGTACGCGGGCACCGCCACCATCGCGCAGGGCCCCATCGGCCCCGCCGTCGAGGGCCACGACCCGTCCCTGCAGATCTACGGCGAGGCACCCGACCACGAGAAGGCCAAGGCGCTGCTGGCCGAGGCCGGCGCGAGCGACCTGAAGTTCACCCTGACGATCACCAGCGACGCCATGATGAAGAACATCGGCCAGGTGCTCGTCGAAGGCTGGAAGCAGGCCGGCATCACCTGCACGCTGGAGACCCTCGACGTCGGCCCCTGGGTGCAGAAGTGGGCGTCGGGCAAGTTCGACCTGGTGATGAACAGCTTCGAGACCGGCTTCGGCGCCGGGCGCACCGCCTTCTCCCTCCTGAACGTGACCAACTCGGCGTATCCGCTGAACTTCGGTTACAAGAACGAGGAAGTGGACAAGCTGCTCGGCCAGGCCTGGGCCGCCGACGACGAGGCGGAGCGGGCCGAGCTGTGCAAGCGGATCAACGGCCTGTTGGCGGCGGACGCGATCATCATCCCGCCCGTCTACCCGAAGATGCTCGTGGCGCAGCGCACCGACGTCTCGCCGCTCGACGAGCCGGGCATGAGCGTCAGCCGCATCAGCGTCCCCGCCGTGCAGTTCACCTGATGAGCGCGCTGCTGTCGGTCAGGGACCTGGGGGTCGCCTTCCGTACCAGGGAGGGCGACGTGCCCGCCGTGCGCGAGGTCTCCTTCGACCTCGCCCGCGGCGAGATCCTCGGGCTGGTCGGCGAGTCGGGGTCGGGCAAGAGCACGCTGCTCACCGCGCTGACGCGGATGCTGCCGCCCAACGCGCGCCTCGACGCCGGGCGCCTCGCCTTCGACGGCGCCGACCTCGTCAAGCTGCGCGAGGACGGCATGCGCAAGCTGCGGGGCGACCGCATCGGGCTGATCCCGCAACGGCCCATGACCTCGCTCTCGCCGGTCACGCCCGTCGGCCGGCAGCTGCGCTGGCACCTCGACGGGCTCGACGACGGGCGGCTCAAGGAGCTGCTCGCCGGCGTCGGGCTCGGCGCGGTGCTCGACCGGCTCGACGGCTACCCGCACGAGTTCTCCGGCGGGCAGCTGCAACGCCTGCTCATCGCCGTGGCGGCCATCGGCAAGCGGCCCGACCTGCTGCTCGCCGACGAGCCCACCACCACGCTGGACGCCACCGTGCAGGCCCAGGTGCTGCGGCTGCTGCTGGACCTGCGCGACGAGATCGGCTGCTCGATGATCTTCGTCAGTCACGATCTCGGCGTGATCTCGCAGGTCAGCGACCGCATCGGGGTCATGTACGCGGGCCGCCTGGTCGAGCTGGCCCCCGCCGCCGAACTGTTCGCGACGCCGCGCCACCCGTACACGCGGGCCCTGCTGGACGCGATGCCGAGCCGGCACCGCAGGGGCGAGCCGCTGCGCACCATCCCCGGCACCGTCACCGGCGCCAACCGGCTCGCCGGATGCCCGTTCGCGCCGCGCTGCGCGTCCGTCGCCGAGCGCTGTCACGAGGAGAACCCGGAGGTCCGTACGGTGGGAGAGTCGCTGGTGCGCTGCCACGTGGCAGAGGAGTCCGCATGATCGCGGTCCGCGCCGAAGGTCTCGTCAAGCACTACCGCACCGGCGGAGGCAGGACGCTGCGCGCCGTCGACGGCGTCACCTTCGAGGTGCCGCAGGGCCGGACGCTCGCCGTCATCGGCGAGTCCGGCTGCGGCAAGTCGACCATCGCCCGCATGCTCGTCCGGCTCGCCGAACCCACCGAAGGCCGCATCCAGGTGCAGGGCAGCGAGAAGGCCGACCGCCGCGCCATCCAGCTCGTGTCGCAGAACCCCTGGTCGGCGCTGAACCGGCGCAAGAGCATCGGGCACGCGCTGCGCCAGCCGCTCGCCGTGCACGGCCTGCACCCCGGCCGCGCGGCCCGCGACGCCCGCGTCCGCGAGCTGCTCGACCTGGTCGGCCTCACCGAGGAGTACCTCGGCCGCAGGCCCGGCGGCGTCAGCGGCGGCGAGCTGCAGCGCGTCACCGTCGCCCGCGCGCTCGCCGTCGAGCCGAAGGTCCTCGTGCTCGACGAGCCCACCGCCAGCCTCGACGTCAGCGTCAAGGCGCTGCTCGTGAACCTGCTCCAGGACCTGAGGCAACGCCTCGGGCTCAGCTACGTGCTCATCACCCACGAGATCGACATCGCCCGGCACCTGGCCGACGACGTCGCCGTCATGTATCTCGGCCGCTTCGTCGAGACCGGCACCGCCGACCAGGTCTTCGACGACCCCCGCCACCCCTACACCCGGGCGCTGCTCGCCGCCGTGCCCGACCCCGGCCGCCCACCGGCGGCGCCGCTCACCGGTGAGGTGCCCTCCGCGCTGGCCCCGCCGCCCGGCTGCCGCTTCCACACCCGCTGCCCGCTGGCCACCACCGCCTGCGAGGCCACCGATCCCGCGCTCGAACCCGCGCCCGACGGCCGCCTGATCGCCTGCATCCACGAGGAGACCGCATGACCCAGCACACCGACGGCCTCTATCCCACCGTCGACCTGGCCAAGGACGTCTGGACCCTCGGCGTCGTCCAGTCGACCGTGAACCCGACGCCCGACCCGTCCGGCATGCGGGCCAACCTCGACCACATGCTCCACCTGATCGACAACTGCTTCCACACCCCCTTCGGCTACCGGCCCGACCTGCTGTTCTTCCACGAGTTCCCGATCAGCGGCTGGGACAACTGGACCAAGGCCGAAGCCGAGCGGCGCTGCATCGAGCTGCCCGGCCCCGAGTCGGAGGCCATCTCCGCCAAGGCCCGTCAGCACAACTGTTACATCGCCTTCGGCGCGTACGTCCGCGACCCCGACTGGCCCGGCCACGTGCTCAGCATCACCACGCTCATCGGCCCGGACGGCGAGATCGTCGCCAAGCACTGGAAGGCCCGTAACGTCAAGGGCGTCTTCGGCGGCGTCGAACTGTTCACCACCACCGTCTACGACGTGCTGGACGAGTACATCGAGAAGTACGGCATCGACGAGGTCGTGCCCGTCGCCCGCACCCCGCTGGGCAACATCTCCATGTCGTCCACCCAGCTGGAGCCCGAGCTCTTCCGCGCCGCCGCCGTCAAGGGCGCCGAGGTCTTCCTCCGCACCGCCAGCGGCAGCTTCAACGAGATCGACGTGCGCGCCTCCGCCCTGCACAACCGCGTCTACACCGCGATCGTCAACAACTCGCTCCTGCCGCGCGACACCCCGTACTTCGAGGACACCGGCGCGGGCGGCTCGGCCGTCTACGGCCCGGACGGCAACGTCATCGCGGCGGCGGACAGCAAGTTCGAGAAGCTCGTCGTCGCCCAGATCCCCATCGCCGCCCACCGCGCCCGCCACCGCCAGCCGGACATCCACTGGGACATGTACAAGCACATCTTCGACGCGTACCGGAGCCGCTTCGCCCCCAACCTCTTCACCCCGTACCAGCCGGAGAGCCTGGAGGACG
The DNA here is from genome assembly GCF_039540635.1 of Nonomuraea ferruginea. NCBI lineage: Bacteria > Bacillati > Actinomycetota > Actinomycetes > Streptosporangiales > Streptosporangiaceae > Nonomuraea > Nonomuraea ferruginea. The sequence goes on from NZ_BAABFD010000016.1 coordinate 128,685, forward strand.
CCGGCCGCTACCTCGACGGCAAGTCCCGCTGGCGCTAGAGCCAGGCCAGGCCGACGCCCACCAGGGCGAGGCCGGCCAGGGACGCCGCGGCCCGGACCGTGTTCCAGGCGGTCCACCGCGGCGAGTACTCCCTCCACGGCATCGTGCCCGCGTCGACGGCGTTGTTCATCGGCACGTTGATCGCCACGGTGACCACGAAGGAGCCGACGAAGTTCACCCCGGCGGCGGCGAAGAACCAGACCGCGGCCGGCCCGTCGGCGAACAGCCCGGCGACCAGCGCCGCGACCGGCGCCCCGAGGAACGCGACGTAGAGCCAGGGGTTGAGGATCTTCTTGTTGACGCTCCGCATCACCGTCTCGGCCTGAGCGGGCTCGACGGCGTTGAGCGCCGGCATGACGGACATGGAGAAGGCGTAGAAGAGGCCCGCGAGGGCGCCGTGCAGCACGAGGGCGATGAGCGGCAGAACCAGCATGCCCTCATCGTGTGCGTACGGGCCGGGACCGTCCATGCACCGCCCTCTCAACCGCATACGCGAGCGTCTCTCTTGTGGTGGGATATGGCGAATGGAGCGAGCGGGCCAATTAATCGGCGACACGTTGATCTTCATCTTCCTGTTCGCCGTCGTCACCGGAGCCTTCCTGGCATACCACTTCACACCCGGTGACCACACGATCGTCTACGACGGCTCGTACGCGCCGTTGCAGGGCGTCCCCATGAGCGAGGCCTACAGCTCGTCCCTGCGGATCAGCTTCGACGTGCCCGGCGGGCTGCTCCTGCGGCAGGTGCACCTCCAGTCCTGGCCTGTCCTCGCCTTCGGCACCTTCGTCTGGCTCCTGGTCGCCCGGCACCGGTACGCGCTCGCGGCGTTCGGCCTGGCCATGGCCGCCACCCTGTCCGGCTACGCGACCGTCGACGACCTGCTCAGCAGGACCTTGCTGGGCGAGGTGTCCACCATCTGGTGGTACGGGGTGCACCTGGTGGTGGCGCTGGCCCTGATCGTCGTGCTGGTGATCTCCTCCCGCCGCGAAGCCGCCCGTCAGCCGAGAACCGTCCCCTTCATCGCCCTGGCCTTCGCCATCGCCCTGCTGGCGGTCTACTGGCTCTGACTTGCATCCCGTTCCCAGCCGGTTCCAAGAGCGTCACAAGAGCGGCCCGATGTAATCCTCACCATGACCGACAACAACAAGAACGGCGCCTTCGGGCGCGCGGTTCGCCGGATCGCCGCCGTGGCGGTGATCTCCGCGGCCGCACTGTCCCTCGCCGCCGGATCGGCCCAGGCCAGGCCGCCGGACATCTGGTACCCCTGCACCATCGACGGCAAGCCGATGTGGTGCATGGACGTCACCTGACGACGTCACATCCCAGCGGCCGGCGCAGTCACCGTCAGAAAACTTCGTTCCATGGGGGGAGCGTCACGGTGACGCCCCAGGCGCCGGGCTGACGAACGGGCACGACCCTTGCCAAGGGGGGTCGTGCCCGTTCTGTTTCCGGGGTCATCCGATGTGCAGCGCTTCCTTCACGAGCATGCGGTAAAGGTTCGGGGTGCCTTCGGTGGTGATGACCTCGACGACGGCGCGTGGGTTGCGGTCTTCGACGGCTTCCCGGATGAGCGCGTCCGCCAGGTCACGGCGGGAGGTGAACCGGCCGACCAACTGCGGGAGGCCGACGGTGTAATCGGTGACGCCGGTGCGGTCGAACAAGCCCGCGGGACGGATGACGGTCCAGTCGAGGTCGCTGCGCGCCACGATCTCCTCCGCGCGCCCCGCGTCCTCGTACAGCGGACGTCCCAGCCTGAGCAGCCACGGCATGATCACCTTTCGGTAGAAGAGCGTCTCGCCGGGCGGGGGTTTCATCGGCACGCCGGTCGAGGTGACCATGACCAGCCGCCGGAGCCCGTGGGCGGTCATGGCCGCGACGATGGCCGCAACGGCCTCGGAGGCCGTCGTGGTGTCCGCCGAGCCGTACGGGACTCCGAGTGTCGAGATCACCGCGTCGTGCCCGGCCACGACCCGGTCCACCGCGGCGCCGTCCCGCGCGTCCGCCTTCACCACCGCCAGCCCGGGATCGTCCAGGGGGAACTCCTCCGGATGCCGGGTCACCGCGGTGACGGCATGGCCTTCGGCGAGCGCCTGGGCGGTGGCGATCCGGCCGGTCTGGCCGTTGGCCCCGAAGATCACAAGTCTCACGTACGCACCTCCGCTAGCTTGGCCGTCGTGGCACCTGCGATTCGACGCCACTTATATTGATTATAGGCACCGTAAAGCCAAATGGGGGATCATGAGCGAGGAGCAGGAGCGGCGTCGCTACGAGTCGTTGCGCCGCACCACCCAGGCGCTGGAAACCCGGGCGGAGATCGCCCGGGCCGCCCGTACGCTCTTCCTCACCCGGGGGTGGGCCCAGACCACGGTGCGCGACGTGGCACGCGAGGCGGGCGTCTCCGTGCCGACCGTCTACGCGACGTACGGCAACAAGACCGGCCTGGCACGGGCCCTGGCCGACGCCGCCGACCTGAGCGGCGACGTGCCGCACCTGCTGGCCGAGCTCGAAGACCCCGCCGCGGACCCGGCACGGCAGCTCGGCGCGATGGCCGGCTTCGACCGCCGGCTGTACGAGCGCTCGGGCGACATCATCATGCTCGTACGGGAAGCGGCACGCACGGAGCCGGACCTGGCCACCCTCTACAGCGACGGCCGCCGCCGCGCCGACGAGACCCGCGTCCACGTGTTCTCCTCGTGGCCGGACGGGGTCCTGCGGGCCGGCCTGGACGTGGCGACGGCCGTCGACGTCTACGCCGCCATCTGCAACATCGACGTCTACGCCGTGCTCACCGGCGAGCGCGGCTGGTCACCCGACCGCGTCGAGAACTGGTGGGGCGACGTCCTGGCCCGTGAACTGCTGGTGAAGAGCGGGCCGTGAGTCACTCCATGTCGCGGTAACGGAGCGCTGCGGCCAGCGCGGTGCGCAGCTCGTCGGCGCCGGCGGGGGAGCCCGGGTCGTCCGCGGAGATCCCGGCGCCCTGCGGCGCGTGCGCGTACGGCACCACGTACGCGGCGGTGTCCCGCTGGAACCGCCACCCCTCCGCCAGCGGCCCCGCGTCGACCACGTCGAACCCGAGCGTGTCCAGCAGCTCGGTCGCGGCGGCCTTGGCCCCGGCGTCGTCCCCCGCGATCGGCAGCGCCGTCCGGTCGGCGGCGCCCGCCGGGCGGGGGAGCGAGGCCAGGTGCTTGAAGTAGATGTTGTTGAAGGCCTTGACCACCTTGGCCCCGGGCAACTGCCGCTGGAGCAGCTCGCTGGTCGTGGTCTCCTCCGCGTCGAGCTCCGGGATCCGCCCGTCGCGCTGCGGATAGTAGTTGCCGGTGTCCAGCACGACCTTCCCGGCCAGCGGCTCCGCCGGCACCTGGCCGATGCCGCGCAGCGGGATCGTCACCACCACCCAGTCGCCGGCGGCCGCCGCCTCGGCCGGCGTGGCGGCGCGGGCGCGCGGGCCGAGCTCCTCGACGAGCGAGGCCAGGGTCTCCGGGCCGCGCGAGTTGCTCAGGACGACGTCGAGACCGGCATCGACGGCGAGACGGGCGAGCGTGCCACCGATGTTGCCACTGCCGATCAATCCAAGAGTTGCCATGCCCGCGACAACCCCGCCCGCGCGGGGCCTATTCCCTACCATACAAGAGGGTTACTGGTCGTTTACCTATCGCATGAGGAGGCCGGCGAGCGTGCTCCGGTTGCGCTGGAGGTCGTCGATGCGCTCGTCCATGGCCGCCAGCTCCCCGTTGAGTATGTCCCACAGCTCCGCGCACCAGTCGAACTCCGGCCGCTCGCCCCGCGCGCACGGCAGCACCGTACGGATCACCTCGGTGGACAGACCCGCCTTCAACAGCGCGCGCACCTGCCGCACGGTGACGACGGCATCCTCGCCGTAACGGCGATAGCCGTTGGCGGCGCGGCTGACGTCGAGCAGCCCCTGCTCCTCGTAGTAGCGCAGCATCCTCGGGCGTACCCCGGTCAGCCGGGACAGCTCCCCGATCAGCATGAGTTGACCTTTCCATCGGTGTGAAGCCATAACGTCGCCTCGTCGAACGGGCATTCCGGCCCGCGTCATCACCCCTGGAGCAAGCCATGTCCTCTTTCGTCGTCCACCGCGACGGCCACCCGGCGACCGCCGCGGAGCTGGCGCCGCTCGCCTTCGCGGGCTACGCCCACTTCACCGCCATGCAGGTCAGGGGAGGTCGCGTACGAGGTCTCGACCTCCACCTGGAGAGGCTGCGATCCGCCTCCATGGAGCTGTTCGGCCGGGCACTCCCCGACGATCAGGTTCGGGCCCGGCTGCGGTCGGCCCTCCTGGCAGGCCCGGCCGACCTCTCCCTGACGGCCACCGTGTACTCCCCGGCGGGCGAGTTCACCGCGACCGACCTGGAGCCTTCGCTCTTGGTGCGCACCGGCCCGCCCGCGTCCGGCCCCCGAGGGCCGCTCTCGCTGGCGGCGGTCGAGCACGAACGGGTCCTCCCCGCCGTGAAACACGTCGGCGAGGTGGCCAAGACGTACTTCCTGCGCCAGGCCGTCGCCCGCGGCTTCGACGACGCCGCCTTCCTCGACCGCCGCGGCCGGCTCAGCGAAGGGTCCATCTGGAACCTGGCCTTCTGGGACGGGGCGGCGGTGGTGTGGCCCGAGGCCGAGATGCTGGGCGGCACCACGATGGCCATCGTCCGCCGGCAACTGGACCGGCTCGGCGTCCCCCAGCGGGTTCAGGAGATCACGCTCGCCGACCTGCCGGCGTTGGCTGGGGCCGTGGTCATGAACTCGTGGACGCCGGGGGTGCCTGTACACCAGATCGCCTCGACCTCCCTGCCTGAGGCGCCGTCTTTCGTACGAATGCTGCACGAGGCGTACGGAACCGAACCGCCCAGCGCCCCTTGAACGGTCCGCCGCTCCTGCATCAGCCGCGTTGGTCTCCCGGTCCGTCGAACAGGTCGTCGAGGGTCTGCGCGGTCACGGCGCGTGTGGCCCAGTTTTCGAGTTGGATCAGGCCGGTGCAGGTGGTGGTGCGGGCTCGGGTGTCGTTCGGAAGCGTGAAGCCGCGGGAATTCGTGATCTCCTCAGGAGTCGGCCGTGGGCCATGACCGCCAGGGCCGAGAGGGCGGGCTGAGCTGACGCCTCGTGGGGGTCGGGGATCTCGGGATGTTGTCCGGTCCCAGAACGTGAGGGTGCAGGCGGTAGCCGGTCAGCCCGGAATCGACCGGCGTGGCGTAGTGGGCGGCGACCCCTTGGTCAGGGCAGACGACCAGGACGGTGACGTCGCAGCGCAGCAGCAGCCACAGTGCGGTGGCATAGCGGGCGAGCTGTTTCGGGTCCTTGGACTTGTCGTGCGGGATCTCCACGACGATGGCGTGCGCGGGCTCGTTGGGTGGTCCCAGGACGACGACCACGTCAGCTTCGAGATCCCCCGAGGGGCGGGTGTTGAACGTACTGTCCTCGACGCGGATCAGCGGAGTGGTGGGCATCTCCACTCCCTTGAGGTCGCGCAAGATCTCCACTGCCAGCTCGGGCCGGTCTTTGAACAGCTGAATGAGTGCGTCATGTCGGGGGGACGGCATGACACTCATTGTGACATGGCAACTACCTTGAGTGGTCATCGGGCCGCGCCCTTAACCGCCCCGATTGCCCTATTTACGCGGGTGCCGGCTCCGACGCCCGCCCGTGGCTGATCGACCCGAACGAACCCCCGGCCCGACCCGTCATATCCATATGAAGCGATTCGCTGTGGCGAGTGCGTGGCTGGCAGCGTTCCTCCTGGTCATCCCGACGGCTGGTCTGGCCGTGGCGGCCTCGTCGCTGCACGAACCAGCGGCTTTCCTGGGCTGGTACCTGGTGCTGCTGGCACTGGCCTACATCCTGGGCCTGATCCCCCTCGCACTGATCGGGCTCGCGCCCGACTGGCTGCGGGCGCTCGTCACGGCGATGGTGATGTACGTGATCGCGCTCGTCACACCGCTCACCACCGCCATGGCGAGCTTCCCGATCCACGTGATCAGGTGCGGCGGCCTGCCGCTCGTCGCCACGGACTTCGCCGCCGCCAAGAGCTACACCATGCCCAGCAGCGAGTACTACCTGGTGACCCCACTGGACAGCCGCTTCTTCTGCACCGAGGACGAGGCCCGCGCCGCCCGCTACCACCGATGGCCAGTGCCTTAGCCGCCCTGGGTGAAGATGGTCTTCGACTTCGAGCACGACCCGGTGGGCTGCTTGGCGGTGCCCCGGCAGACCTGGATCTTGATCTGCAGCACGTACCCGTAGCTCTGGCGGAAGGTGCCGACGCCGGGCTTGCAGTAGTAGAAGCCGTGGGTCTTCCAGCGTCCGTTCTTCGCACTCTGGGCGCGGACGATAGCCCAGGAACAGGCCTTGCCGGGGATGTCCCGCACGTTGCCGGAGACGACGAACCCGGACTGTCCCACCGTCACCCTGCCCCAGGCGCTGGCCTTGGCGTCAGCGGAGTACACGGTCCCCCACTTCCAGGACGTGCGGTCGGCGGCGGCCGGGGAGGCCAAGGTGAGGGGGAGGGCCAGGGCGGCGAGGAAGGCGAGCAGGCGCATGAGGGACTCCGGGATGGTACGTGACGTGATCACCTCTAGAGATAGGCCGTCCGCCTTGCGATCCGCTTGAAGCCGACTGTGATCAACCCACCAGCCCGGCGAGCAGATCTGCTGACCTCCAACAACCGGAAGATCGCCCTACACTGACGATCGTGGACTGGATCGAGCGGGTCGCCGAGATCCGGCGCTGGACCAGAGGCGGCGAACGCGCGCCGCACAAACCGCTCCTCCTCCTGTACGCCCTGGGCCGGTTCCAACGCCACGGCAACCGGCCGATCCCCTTCAGCGCGGCCGAGGCCGAGCTGAAGACCCTGCTCAAGGAGTACGGCCCGCCCCGCGACACCAGCCCCGGCTACCCGTTCCACCACCTGACCAGCGACGGCCTCTGGCTGGTCGAGACCCTGCACGGCCCGGGCAGCCCGGGCCCCGAACTCGGCAGGCTGCGCGATAGCCAGGCCGCCGGCCGCCTCCACCCCGACCTGGCCCGCGCCCTGTCGGAGGAACCCGGCCTGCTGGGACGGATCGCCCGCTACCTTCTCGACGCCAACTTCGCCCCGTCCCTGCACACCGACCTCTGCATGCTGGCCGGCCTGGACCTGGAGACGGCGGAGACCACCGCCGAGGTCAGGAAGCCACCGCCGGTCCGCCGCGGCCCCGGGTTCCGCGATCAGGTGCTGATGGCGTACGAGTACTGCTGCGCGTTCTGCGCGTACGACGGCTGGCTGGACGGCACGGCGGTGGGCCTCGACGCGGCGCATGTCCGCTGGTGGGCCTTCGACGGCCCGGACGACCTGGCCAACGGGCTGTGCCTGTGCGCGATCCACCACAAACTGTTCGACAAGGGCGTCCTCGGGCTGACACAGGACCGGACCATCACCGTCTCGGCCAGATACGTGGGCCGCTCGCAGGCATCCCGCGACATGGTCCTCTCCCTGGCCGGACGCCCGGCCCGAGAACCCCAACCGGGCCTGGACGCGGTCAAGCCGGACCACATCACCTGGCACGTCCGCCAGGTCTTCCGCACGCCCGCCCGCGGTTGACCGAGCTACTGCGTCGCTGTGACAGGCCGGTTCGCAGATCCTGTGGCGTTGGCGGCTGGCGGGAGTCACAGTGCGGTGAGAAACGCCCTCATCTCCAGCATGTCCACTTTTTCAATGTCGTTGGGACGGATGACCACTGTGAGTCGCCGGCAGACAGGACGAGCCCGGGAGCGCGCGATGAAGGAAAGGATGATCATCTTGAGAAGGTTCTCCTTGTCCAGGGCGTGCACCCTCGCCAATTCCGCACCCATGACGGGTACTGCCACGTGACGGAGTTGGCTGTTCTGACTGATGGCTGTCCACAGGTGTCCGAGGCTGAGCCATAGGTCGTCCATGGACGACTTTGCTACGAGGTCATTGCCCATCCTGCTGTAGGCGAGGCAGTAGATCCTTCGACGTGGTGAACCGATCACCGCAACCGTGCCTATCGGATATCGGCTCAGCTTCCCTCCGGGCTTCGACTCCTTGGTTTCTGTAGATAGTGGCACCGTGGTAGATAAGGCACAAGTCAGTTCCTCATCCAGCCGCCGCAGATCTCCTTCATAAATTCGGTCCAACAGCTGACCCTGAAGGCTGTCGCCGTTGATGATCCGGTTATCGGTGGTGTCGGCGTCGAACGTGTCGCTGAATCCAACTACGAGATCTGCGTCTTCTTTCAGGAGATCGCCGACCTGGATGGTGATCGTCATCTCGGGGTGGGTGAAGTCGCGGGATATGCGACTGTGCGGATACGCGCGTACCAGTCCCCATGCCAGGCAAGCGGTCAGGGAGATGACCGTCACGCTGCCCGGACTACTGAAACTCACTCCGAAGACTTGGCCGACGAACTGGACGGCGGCGGAGATCACTCCAAAAGCAATGAAGAAATGCGTCGTCAGCAGGACACGGCCTCGCGAGGTGTGAACGGCTTGGCGTAAGCCGTGGATCAGGGACACCGGTCTTCTGCCTATCGAGGAGGCCGGCGGGTGTAAGCGGAAAGGTCTCGCAGTAGCTCCGGATCGATATAGTCCACACCTGTGCTTGTCAGGTGGCATCCTGCTGTCTCGAGTCGCTGACGGAGTTTCAAGACACTCCCGGGGGAACCGTTGACCTGTACGTAGTTTAGTCCATTGATATCCGAGACTTGCCGTAGTTTTCCCAGACGTAGCAGCAGTGTCCGCCTGGGGGCGACCCCAAAGGCCATGCCGGCCTCAAAAAGCACGTTCGGACGCGCCTGGCACTGCAAGTCGTGTTCGTCTTCGTCCTCTGCTAGTGAGGGATGGAGCTGGACGACGTCGTCAGGAGTCATGACGACCACTATCGCCTGCGCGATATCGAGCGCTCGCCCGACCACATCCAGCAGGTGAGGACTCATAGTTGCCGTCTCGCGGACGAGAGTCTCCCATTCCAGCGGTAAGAGGCCAAGTCGACGGAGGAGGTCGAATACCTTGCTGCGTGCCTGCTCATCCCGCCCGTGAATGACGAAGACGTTGCGTTCCTTTTCGTGTTTTGCAGCCTGATCGAGGCTTGTAGCTTGATCTGACGGCTGGGACCCGAAGCCGTACGATATGGCCCGCGCCCCAGGGCCGGCCGCGATTGAGGAACCGGTCAGTTGTCCGCCGCTCACCTGTATGCCGTAATTGTCAGGCATGATTGTTCACCTTCCCTTTTTCCCGCTGGATGCAGACCCGTAGCTAGTGGCTTGAGCATTCTCTCCCGCCGCGACGCTGTCAGCGTTGAGGGAACCACCGCCTGTCACGAGCACTCCGTTGTTGAGGATCGTCGTCTGCCGCTCTACCAGTTCCCCAGTGTGTACGTTGTGGTCATCGAAGAACTGCACCAGAGCGTCGAAAACTCGCTGTTCGACCACCTTTGTGTACATCTCGCTATCGAGCTTCTGGAAGTAACGGCGGTAGCGTAAGTCGCTGGCTTCTTCGCGTACGCAGTAGGAAGCGCCATGGTTGAAAGTCCGCTCATGAACAGGAATATCTGTATCGGCAAGCGCCCGGCGGTCCTGGATGAATTCCCCCAAGTGGGCGAATGCCGAAATCATTCCTTCGAAGATGCTCAGGCTGCGCACCGCCAAACGCGCGAAGCCCCACGGCGTCGCGATGGGTTTGATCTTGTCGTAGCTGTGATAGCGAGCTTGTAGTGGCGTAAGCACGGAGTGGCTCGCCTCGATGAACAAGTTCTTCTTCACGATGGCGAAGCGGAGGAAGATGGTGAGCGCCAGCTCGCCGTCCCAGCCGATCAAGCGAATCACGGTATAGGGGCGTGCTCTTGCGTCTCGTTCCGCCAAAAGGCTGTCAAACCTCTCACCATTTACTGTGGGAAGCGGACGTCCGGTCCGGTCGACGAAGCCATCGTTTTTCTGCACGTCGCGGCCGCTGACGAAGATTCGGTCCTCTACTTCGAGTCCTTTCCAGTCCAGGGCCTTGACCTGGGTGGCCACATATTGACGTATGTTGTGAACTTCGAAGGGTATGGTTATTCCGCCCTCATGTCGCGGCTTTTCTACGTCGATCGCGAAAGACCAGCCCCCGATGACCTCCCCATAGCCTGTGAACGGTTCGAACTTCCGGTAAATCGATACGTTCCCCTGGGTCAGTTCCTCTATCTGCGCAAGCCGGCGGCGTAGCAAGGGCTTGATGGGATTAGGCGCATTGGCGGCCGAGAACCGGCCAGGGCTGAGGACTACAGCGATCATCCGGTTGTGGACGAGCTTGTATACGAACTTGACGAGGGTAGTGCCGATCAGCATGGCGCCTAGTGCCCAAGGTACGAAGCGAAGTGGTGTGAGCGACAGGGTGTAGACGGCGCCGGCAACGGAGCCCAGGACGGTGAGCACGCCGAGGAGATTGATCGCGGTGAAGGCGCAGTCCCGTAATGCCCGGCGTCGCCTCCCCGAGCATGCATGCCTGAGGATGGCCGGGAGGTGGACCCCTGGAGAGACGGCGATACCACGCTGAGGCTGGCGGATGATGTGGTCGAACAGACGTTGTGCGAACACCATGTCGGCCTGGGCAGCACAGCACAGGTGGCGCGTCACTTCATTGTCGGCCTTCTTGATGTCCAAGGGGTGGGGGCGCGAGAAGTCGGCGGCCGGTGGCTCATCACGATCTGATATCGGCGTGGTCGGTGGTGCCTCAAGACGGAACTCCGTGACAGGGCACTCACCACAGGCACCGGCCCCCGACCAACGACCTGGGCATAGATCGCAATGCGTGGTCTTGCGCATCCCGTACGCACCCCTTCGCTAGTACGTCTCTCTCATACTGAGCAAGGAGTCGCGTTATGAATACCTTCTGTCGGAGGACGCAGTCGGTAGAGCCGGTGCGACTGGGCTTCCTGAGTTCGCCTCGCGCCCGGCTCGCGGGCGCATAGCCGCTGGTGCCCAGCGAGGTCGAGGAGAATGCCGCACCTACAGCCAACTCCTGTCAGCTTGTCGCCACACCACCTGCGCACGGGCTCCAGCTTCGTCCTTCGGCAGCGACGAGGTGCGAGCGATCTCTCCACGTGCGCCTGTACCTGGCTGGCGTTCGACGCTGCACGGCGGCGGGCCTGGGAGAGATCATGGAATGCGCCTTGGCCTACGCCCGTGCGGCAGAAGAGCCATGGCACCAGATCACCACCGGCCGAGCCTGATGACGCCAAGTCTCCAGGGGCACGAAGCACAGACAGGGACGTCGGCGACGGTTGCTGAAAGTTGGCCGCCCTGTACGTGGCAGCAGAGACACCGCGAGGGACGCTCAAAGACGAGGTCCAAAGCAACTCAGGCCAGGAAGCCGTCCTGTCCTAACCGGCAGCCGCGAGGCCAAGGGCACCTCGCACGGAAAGGTCAGGAATGAAGATCGTCGTAGTAGGCGGAACCGGTCTGATCGGGTCCAAGCTCGTGGCCAAGCTCGCCGAGCGCGGCCACGAGGCCGTGGCAGCATCGCCGAGCACCGGGGTGAACGCCCTCACCGGCGAAGGCCTGGCCGAGGTGCTGGAGGGCGCGTCCGTGGTGGTCGACGTGTCGAAGTCCTCCTCCTTCGAGGAGTCCGCCGTACGAGAGTTCTTCGACACCTCCACCCGCAACCTGCTCGCCGCCGAGGCGGAGGCCGGCGTCGGACACCACGTCGTCCTGTCGATCGTGGGCGCGGACCGGCCGCCCAGGCGGCCGTACTTCCAGGCGAAGGCCGCCCAGGAGAAGCTGATCCAGGAGTCGCCGATCCCGTTCTCGCTCGTACGCGCCACCCAGTTCTTCGAGTTCGTCCCGAGCATCGCCGACGAGGCGACGGACGGCGGCAAGGTGCGGATGGCGCCCGTGCTCTTCCAGCCCATCGCGGGTGACGACGTCGCGCGGGCTGTCGGCCGAGTCTCGGTGGGGGAGCCGACGAACGGCAGGGTCGATGTGGCGGGGCCTGAGCAGCTCCGGATGGACGAGTTCTTCCGGGAGGCGCTCGCCTCCTGGGGCGATCCGCGTGAGGTGGTCACCGACCCGCACGCGCACTACTTCGGAGCCGAGTTGCGCGAGAGGTCGCTGGTGCCGGACGACGGCGCCACCCTCGGCGAGATCCGCTACCGAGACTGGAGGTAGGTCCCATGTCTGAGGCCAAGCAGAGATCGACCGCCTGGCAGACGGCGCTCACCTTGCTGCAGGAGGTCGAGCCGCCCTTCATCCCGGAGGGCGCGCACGTGATGACCGTGGTCCTGGAGTTCCCGCCCGGCGACCCCGGCACGCCGCCGCACCGGCACTCCGGCCCGGCGTTCGGCTACGTGCTGGAAGGGGAGATGCTGTTCGAGCTGGAAGGCGAGCCGGAGCGGGTCCTGCGGGCCGGTGAGGTGTTCTGGGAGCCGGGCGGCGACGTCATCCACTACCAGGACGGCAACCACCGCGACGACATCCGGCTCCGCTTCACCGTCACCATGCTGTGTGAACCCGGCAAGCCGATGCTCACGCTGGTGGACGACGAAGAGCTCGCCCAGCGTCAGGACCGCCGCGTCCCTCGCCCGTCCTAGGAGCGGCCCGGCGGCACGAATTCGGGCTGGTCGAGCACCCGCAGCCAGCTCCCGTCGGCCTGACGCCGGACCACCTGCGCGCGAGCGCCGGAGCCGTCCTTGGGCGGCGTCGAGGTCAGGGCGATGTCGCCGCTGATCAACGTGGGCAGCGGCTCCTCCGGCGAGAACCGGGGACGCCCGGCCAGCACCTTCGACCACAGCTCGCGGATCGCCTCCCGCCCCACGGTCTGGCTCCCCGGCGGGTAGGCCAGCACCGCGTCCTCCTCGTACAGATCAGCGACCCCGGCCGCGTCCCCGGCGTTGGACCGCTCGACGAACAGGCGGGTGATGTCTTCAGGCCGCATGGCCTTCTCGTATGCACTCATGCCTCCAGCATCCCCACCCCTCCAACCAGAAGTCCAACAGCTGGTTCTGATGGAAACCACAACCAGCACTTATGAAACGCGGCTCATGTCCCCTGTCTCGGGCGTGCCCTCGGCGAGCCCGTAGCGCAGGTAGACGGTGCCCTTCGGGCCGGCCGCCGGCGGTTCGAGGAGGGTGACGTTCGTGGGCACCGCGCCACCGTCGAACACCTTCTTGCCGACGCCGAGCACGATGGGGTGCACCCAGAGGTCGAGACGGTCGAAGAGCTTCTCGCGCAGGAGAGTCTGCACCAGGTTCAGGCTCCCGACGACCTTCACGTGCTCGTGCCGGTCGCGGATCTCGCGCACCGCGCCGGCCAGATCCGGGCCGAGCCGCGTGGACCCGGCCCACGAGAGGTCGGGGGTGCCGCGGGAGGCCACGTACTTCGGGACGCTGTTGAACAGCGTGGCGATCTCGCCCTCCTGGTGCGGCCAGTAGGCGGCGAAGATGTCGTAGGTCCGCCGGCCGAGCAGGAGCGCGTCCGTGCCCTCGTACGCGGCGGAGACCTGCGCGCCTGAGGCCTCGTCCAGCAGGGGCGCCTGCCAGCCGCCGAACGGGAACCCCACCGGGTCCTCGTCGGGGCTGCCCGGCGACTGCCCGACAAGGTCGAGGGTGGCGAACAGCTCGATGTGGATGAGGCCCATGCCCTTACTCCCGATGCGTTGGTTGTCTGGGTCGAGAGGTAGACCTCTCGGCGCCGGCGGACTCATCGCGTCGGCTCGCCGAGAGCGTACGAACCGGCACGATCAAACTGGTCCTCCTCTGGAAAAAGACCCACAACCCAGCCGTGCGGGAGGCGCCGGCGCACAGCCCAAGGCCTTCGCATGTCGGCGCGGCTGGACATACGTGGTGCCCAGTGACCGTTTCGCACGGCCCAGTGGTTTCCAAGTGAGTCGCAAACCCATCACTCCACAGTGACACCATGCCCTCTCGTTCCGACGCCTCCGGCGAGTCGATGTTCACCATGGTCGTCCTGGTCGTCGCCACGATGGTCGCGGCGGTGGGATGGACCCTGACGGCCACTGTCCCCGCACTGGTCGACATCGGATTGGCGACAGGTCTCACCGGCGCTCCGGGAACCTTGACCGTTCAGGAGTGCCATGACCTGGAGTCCAGCAGGTATGGCAGGCAGGTGTGCACGGGCGACTTCGTGTACGCGGCCACCGGCGACAAGGTGGCGGCGGTCGGCGCCTTCTCCTGGGGCGAGCCTGGCCGCGTCTATCCTGCTCAAATCACCAGCGGGGGTGACCGGGCCGGATTCCGGGGAGTGCAGGGCGCTCTGGCAGCGCTTCCCCACGTCTCCATCGGCTTGATCTTCATCACCGCGGCGGGGATGGCCCTGAGGCTTCGGTTCTTCCGCTTGCGCAACGCGGCAGTGGTCGCCGCAGTGGGACTCGTGGGGATCATCGTCGGCGTCGTCGCGAGATGGTTCTGAGGGCCAGGGGGCCGTCTTCGGGGCGCTGTTGAACAGGCCATTTTAGAAGCCCATCAGATAGCCCTCGTCGAAACTAGAATCAATGCTTATGGAACTCCGGCAGCTCGAGTACTTCATCGCCGTCGCCGAAGAGCGCAACTTCACCAGAGCCGCCGAGCGCGTCCACATCAGCCAGTCCGGCGTCAGCGCCCAGATCCGCCAGCTCGAACGCGAGCTCGGCGCCGAGCTCTTCGAAAGGCACACCCGCACCGTCACCCTGACCGTCGCCGGCAAGGCCGCGCTCGAACACGCCCGCGCCGCCCTCGCCGCCTCCAACGCCGTCAAGCAGGCGGTGGGAGAGGTGACAGGCCTGATCCAGGGCAGGCTCACCGTCGGCATGGTCATCGGCTGCACCGTCACCCCGCTGTTCGACGCCCTCGCCGCCTTCCACCGGGCGCACCCGGGAGTGGAGATCTCGCTGCTGGAGGGCAACTCCGACCGGCTCGCCGAGAGCGTACGAACCGGGACGATCGACCTGGCCCTCATCGGGACGGGGACAGCCGAGCACGACGGGCTCCACACGATGACGATCATCAGTGAACGCCTCGTCGCGGCGGTGCCGCCCGGCCATCCTCTCGCGGACCGGGAACAGGTCACCATGGACGAGCTGACCGCGTACCCGATCGTCTGCATGCCGGAGGGCACCGGGCTGCGGGCCGTGTTCGACCGGGCCTGCGCCGCGAGAGACCGCCGGCCGGTGATCGCGTTCCAGGCCAGTGCCGGGGACGCCGTCGCCGACCTGGCCGCGCGAGGGCTCGGCGTCGGCATCCTCAGCGAGTCGATGGCCGCGCACCACCGCGACCGGCTCGCCGCCCGCGTCATCGACGACGTCGAGGCTCCCGCCCGGCTCGCCCTCGTCTGGAAGAACACCCACAGCCCGGCCGTACGGGAGGCGCTGGCGCACAGCCGGAAGGCCTTCGCCGTTAAGCCGGACGATAACGCCGGTCATTAGCGTGCTGGCGAAACCGGGGAACGGCCCCGGCGCGAGCAAGGAGCACCGAACGCATGCGAAGAAAGATCGGCATGATCGTCCTGTCGTCCGCCCTCACGATGGCGGTGACCCCCGCCCAGGCGCACGCCGCCGCGGGCTGGCAGTGCTGGGCGAACTCCTACCAGAACGACGGCGACGCCGGCGGGAGGTCGGCCTACACCCAGTTCCTCTACGACAACAGCACGACCAACCAGGTGAAGGGCAACTTCTACGCCCTGGACGAGCGCATGACGCTCAAGAACGGCACCTCGTACCGCGTGATCCTCCGCCTCTTCAACGCCCGGACGGGAGCCCAGATCGGATACCTGAGCGCCGCGGCGAACTCGCCGAACAAGATCAAGGACCTCGACCTGGCCGAAGACATCCCCGTCAAGCTCGAACTAACCATGAACCGCTTCCACGTCTGCACCGCCACCGGCGCCATCACCTGAGCAGGGACGGTCCAGACCGGCGGCGAGTTCGGCGATCACCAGGTCGACCTGCCGCCCCAGCACCTCGGCGGACGGTTCCCGCCCCGCCTCCAGCCACTGGTTGACCACGATCCGCAGCGCCGCGTGCACCGCCGCCGCGCACACCATCGGATAGACGGAGTCCTCAGGGACATCGACACGTTCGGCGATCGCTGAAGCCAGCGCCTTCTCCTGGGCGGCGAGCATGGCGAGCTGCTGCGGTACGAGCGACGGCGTCCGGTGGATCAGCCTGACCACCGCCAGGTAGTCGCGGTTGGCCGCGTCACTCTCGTTCAGGATCACCAGCACCGCCTCACGGAAGGCCCGCAGAACGGACTCCGTACGGGGCCGGGCCCGGAACTCGGCGATGAGCGCCTCCGCGGCCGAGGACACGGTGGCCACCACCGCCTCCTCCTTGCTGGAGAAGTAGTTGAAGAAGGTGCGCAGCGCGATGTCGGCCTCGTCGGCGATCCGCTCGACGGTGACGTTCTCGACCCCGTCGCGGATCGCCAGCCGCAGCGCGGCCTCCTTCAGGGCGGCGCGGGTGGCCTGTTTCTTCCGCTCACGCCGCCCCGGAAGCGTCGTCATGACCAGGTCACAGGTAGCGAGTGGACGCCGAAGATCAGCATCTCGTTGCGTACCGGGATCTTCTCGGCCGGCACGGCCAGGCGCAGGCCCGGCAGGCGGGTGATCAGCTCGCGCAGGCCGATCTGCATCTCGACGCGGGCGAGCTGCTGGCCGAGGCACTGGTGGACGCCGTGACCGAAGGCGAGGTGCGGGGTGCGGGGGCGCCGCACGTCGAGCCGGTCGGGGTCGGGCCAGTGCTGGGCGTCGCGGTTGACCTCGGGGGTGGCGATCACGACCGTGGCGCCGGCCGGGATGTCGACGCCGCCCAGCGTGACGGGCTCGGTCGTGACCCGGTTGACGCCGAGCTGGATGATCGACAGGTGGCGGAGCAGTTCCTCGACCGCGTTGTCGATCAGGGAGGGGTCGGCGCGCAGCGCGGCGAGCTGGTCGGGGTTCTCCAGCAGCGCGAACGTGCTCAGGCTCAGCTGGTTGGCGGTCGTCTCGTGGCCCGCGCCGAGCAGGACGAGCGCGACGTCGACGAGCTGGGCGTCGGTGAGCGGCGGGTCGGCGTCGTGGACGAGCCCGGACAGCAGGTCGTCGGCCGGCTGGGCGCGCTTGTGGGCGACCAGGCGCTGCATGAACCCGTACAGCTCGGCCCCGGACAGCGCCCGCCGCTCGGGGTCGGCGCTGCTGTCGAGCGCCACGGAGGTGTGCTCCTGGAACTCGGCCCGGTCGGCGTAGTCGACGCCGAGCAGCTCGCAGATGACCAGCGACGGCAGCGGCAGCGCGAACGCCGGCACCAGGTCGGCCTCGTCGCCGGCCGCCTTCATCGCCTCGATGTGCTCGACGGCGATCTCGGTGACCCGCGACTCCAGCGCCTTCATCCGCCGCACGGTGAACTGGCCGGTCAGCAGCCGCCGCAGCCGGGTGTGCTCGGGCGGGTCCATGAAGACGAAGAACCCGTCCTCCCGCGTGGCGGGCGGCTCGGGGGTGGTGGGCGCGTCCACCTCGTGCGGCTGCATCGAGGTGGCGTCGCGGTGGCGCATCTTGTCGGCGCTGAACCGCGGATCGGACAGTACGGTGCGCGCCTCCTCGAAGCCGGTCACCAGCCACGCCTGCGCGCCGTTGCGCAGCGGCAGCGGCTGCACCGCCCCCTGGCCGCGCCGCTCCCGCAGACCGGGCGGCGGGTCGAACGGGCACCGCCCGCGCTCCAGCATGTCCGGGGGGATGATCTGGCGCATCGCCGTGGGGCTGGAGCTCGGCGACTCTTCGGGCGTCGCGGTCTGCGCGGTGTCGGCGCTCATGTACGCATCCTGTCTAGAGGGGACAGGTCAAACATACACAACGCGCATCAATGCGTGTCATGCAAGATTTTGCGAACCTCCGCCAGCAGCTCGACCTGCGTCCGCCAGTCCCCGCCCGCTATCCCGACCACCGCGTGCCGCGCCCCCGCCTCCCGGTAGGCGGCCAGCCTCTCGGCGGCCTCCTCCGGACGGCCGGTCAGCGGGATGTCGATCACCTCCTCCACGGGACGCCCGTAGGCGCCGCCGATGCCTGACGCGATCTCCTCACGGGAAGGGACCCCCGTGCCCAGGGCGCAGGTCCCCCCGATCGCGACGACCGGCGCGGGCCTGCCGTGCTCCGCTGCCAGCTCGGCGAGCCGCGCCGCGCCCTCGGCCAGCTGAGCGGGGGAGATCAGGGAGGGGAACCAGCCGTCCCCCAGCCGCGCGGCCCGCCGGATCGCCGTCATGGACGCGTTCCCGACCCAGACCGGGGGCATCGGCACGGACGGCGCCAGCTCGACGGCCGCGCCCTCGACCTCGGTCCGCTCACCCGCCAGCAGGCGCGGGAGGAGCCGCAGCGCGCTGTCGGTACGGGGCCCGCGCTCGGCGTAGGGCACCCCGGCGGCGGCCCACTGCCCGGGACCGCCACCCGAACCGACCCCGAGCACCAGCCGGCCGCCCGACACGTACTGGAGCGTCGCGACCTGCTTGGCGGCCCAGGCGAGGGGGCGGATCGCCGGGATGAGGACGCTCGTGCCGATCCTGACCCTGGCCGTGGCCGCGGCGGCGGTGGCCAGGGCGATCGGGGCGTCCAGGGTGGGGCCGCCGACGGCGAGGTGGTCGCCGTGCCACACGCCGTCCAGCCCGGCATCCTCGGCGTGCCGCGCCGCCTCCCGCAGGTCGATGCCGTCCCCGCGCTGCACGCCGACCCCGGGCAGGATGACGCCGATCTCGAAGCTGTTCATCCTCGTACGGTGCAACCTGAAGTTCGGTTGACGTCAAGTATCGTCGCCCTTGTGGCGCGTTTCCTCTGCTTCGCCTGCCGTCGCCCGATCACCCTGCCGGTCCGCAGGATCCCCCTGCCGCCGGCGCACTACACCGCCATCGCCGGCGCGACCATGCCCACCGACCGCATCCAGCCCCCGCGGATGCCGCGCGGCACGTACGCGGCCAACCACCGGCCCGAGGAGTTCTCCGGGGAACCGCCCGGCCTGGTGATCCACCCCGACGACGCCGTCGGCATGCTCCTGCACCCGGACCGGTCCCGGGTCAGCGGCTGCTGCGGGATCAGCGAGATCGACGGCCCCAACCTCGTCTGCGCGGGCTGCGGCACGGACCTCGCCACCCACCAGGCCGACTGCTACGGGCAGAACCAGATCACCCTGGTGGCGGACGCCGTCATCCTGTCGCACGTGGACGACCGGAATCCCGCGGGCCCGTGAGCCGCACCCGGCCCGCGTGATCCCCCGCGTCCTCCAGGGCCTCCGACGAGCTCGGCCGCGGTTCGCCTTCCCAGCCACAGGCGCAGACCGGAACGTACCCCTCGCCGCTCCGCTCCTCCGCCCAGCCGAGGTGCTCCACGCCCGCCTCGCGCAGCAGCCGGACGGCCCTCGCCACCAGCACGACGCCCCCGCCCGCCACCAGCCCTCCGACCATCCCGAGGGAGAGGGCATCCTCGGCGTGCAGCACCTCGGGCGACCCGCGCGTCAGATGCACCAGGGCCGTGGCGAGCGCCGCCACACCGCCGAAGGCCACGAACGCCAGACCCCACACCATGCGGACGGTCGGCGGAACGAGCTCCAGGACCGTCGGGACGATGACGATGACGGCCGTGATCACCACGCTCGCGAGGACGCGGGGCGTGAACATCTGATGCCACAGCGGCCGGGTGACGAGCATGACCGCGATGCCGGTCACGAGCAGGCCGCCCAGGGCGAGGGCGAGCAGGGGACGCCTGTCCAGGATCATCGCTCCTCCTCGTCCCGATCCTCATCGGTTCCCGCCACGGTGTCCACCTTCAAACCTGGGCGGGCGATCTGTAGAGGTCCTCGGCTCCCACCAGGACGATGCCCGGGTCGGACGCGGCGCGGGCGCGGAGGTCGTCGGTGAAGCCGGCGGCGCTGTAGAGCAGGAGGCGGGCCGTGGCCGCACCGTGCCGGTTCTGGGCGGTGAGCAGGGCGCGGATGCGGGTGAGGCGGTCAAGGTGGCCGAGGCCCATGACGTCGCCCCATTTGACTTCGCCGATGCCGAGCAGCGGTTGCCGGTGGTCGTCGTCGAGGCCGTGGACGACCACGTCGAGCTCGTGACCGGTCCTGGCGGCGGGGTCGTTGACGGTGCCGGATCCGACCCGATGAGGAAAGCCGCCCAGCAGGGTCTCGGGAGCGTAGTGGCGGGTCCACAGACGGCACAGGTGCTCGAAGTGCGGGCCCAGCACATTCGCGGTGAAGCGCCGTTGCGAGCGCCGCCACAGGCGGGAGGCGTCCCGCGTGTGTTCCAGGTCGGACCAGATGGGGCGCATCACCGCGTGGTAGAAGGTGATCAAGGGCTCCGTGATGCGGTAGCTGGAGCGGTTGTCTTTGAAGACGTCGGGTTCGCGGCTGATCAGGCCGCAGTCCTCAAGGACGGTCAGGGGGTGCGCGAGGTCGCCCGACTTACGGCCCATGAACGACGCGATGCCGCCGCGGCCGGTGTTTCCCGACGCGATCGCGGCGAGCACGGAGTGGTAGAGCGCGGTGTCGCGCAGGTCGGGTTCGTCGGCCAGGAGGTAGCGGGCCTCGCGGAAGAGAGGGCTGGTGGGTGACAGGACGGTACGCACGACCCAGGCGTCGAAGTCGTCCGGACCGGATGGCGTGTCGTCGCGGGCGAACTCGCGACGGTAGGCGGGGGTGCCGCCGACGATGGCGTTGAGTTTGACCGCGGTGACGGGATCGGCCGCTCCCCAGAACTCCGCGGCGAGCCGGTGATCGAGGGGCGGGACGACGAGTTCCAGGGCGGCCCTGCCCCGCAGCGGTGCGCTGCCGCTCAGCAGCCGTCCCATGAACGACATGGCCGAGCCGCACAGCAGCAGTCGTGTGCGGCTCCCGTCGCGTTCGGCCCGCAGGGGGGCGAGGGCGTTCTGGATGATGGAGGGCAGCCGGGGGTTGGCCCGCGCGAGGTAGGGGAACTCGTCGATGACGACCGGAACCACCCTGTCGCGTCCCAGGGCGAGAAGCGCGTCCACGACCTCGCTCCAGTCCCGGAAAGCGAGCGGCGCCGGAGCCCCGAGATGCCCGGCGAGTGCCGCTCCGATCCGGTGGAGCGACTCGCCGTCCGTGGCCTCCTCGGCCGCGTGGTAGAAACCCCCGGTGGCCTGGCACAGGGCCCTGAGGAGGAAGGTCTTGCCCTGGCGTCGCCGGCCCGACACCACGCCGAGTGACGCGCCGGGCGCCTCGTCCGTCGCGAAGGACGTGAGGGTGGTCCATTCGCGCGCTCGGTCGAACATCGCGGCAGGCCGGGGAAGCATGGTGGACCACCTCTCATAACTCCACTTATCATAAGTGTACTTATGAAAGATTTCTTCATCGGTAAACCGTGAGATGACTATGGATTCCAGCGCGGTGAATGTGGATCATGTGAGGAGCCCCCGACAGCCCGGAGTCAAGCCGTGCCGCACCTGTCTCGCCGCCAGGCCCTCTCCCTCCTCCCCGCCGCCGGCCTCCTCGCCGTAGCCTCTCCCGTGCGCGCCGCCGCGTCCGGCGCCGACCACGCCCGGCTGCTCGCCAACACCGTGGCCATGCTCGCCGGCACCTCCGACAGCAACACCCGACCCGAGGTCGCCGCCAAGCTCGCCGCCATCCTCAGGACCGCCAGGCAGCGCCTCACCGCCATGGACCAGGCAGGCGACGGCGAGCTGTTCGCCGGCCTCACGCTCGGCGCCGACGACGCCGCACTCCGCCAGGCCTTCCAGTTCCTGTACGAGATCGCGCTCGCCACCCGCACCCCCGGCGGCGAACTCGACGGCGACGCCACCGTCCAGCGGCGCGTCGTCGAGGGACTCCAATGGCTGCACGAGCGCCACTTCGGCGACCAGGCGGCGGGCTACTACGGCAACTGGCACAACTGGGAGATCGGCATCCCCACCCACGTCAGCCGGACCCTGGTCCTGCTCGCCGACCTCTTACGTGACGAACGCCCCGCTCTGACGTCCACGTACCTCGCCACGATGGACGCCTACCTCCGCAACGGCAAGGACGGCGACGTCGACCTCGACTCCCGCTTCCACACCGGCGCCAACCTCGCCGACATCACCGCCAACCGCATCCTCCAGGGCGCCCTCACCGCCGACGACGCCCGCGTCGCCAAGGCCATCGCCGACCAGGCCACCGTCTTCGCCACCATCGACCCGTACGATCTGCGGCACGGCGTCACCGACGGCTACTACGAGGACGGCTCCTTCATCCAGCACCACTCGGTCGCCTACACCGGCTCGTACGGGCGCATCCTGCTGACCCGCGTCGTCCAGACCCTCAAGACGCTCGAAGGCGCGACCACCGGGTCAGGGCTGGGGGAGGTGGTCTACAGGTGGATCACCGACGGCTTCGCCCCGCTCATCTTCGAGGGCTGGATGATGGAGATCGTCAAGGGGCGCGCGGTCTCCCGTACCAACACCGGGTACGCGGACGTCGGGATCATCGTGGAGGCCATCGCCGACCTGGCGGACCACGTCGGCGGGGACAGCGCGCTGGCGTTGAAGAAGTACGTCAAGCACCTGCCTGCCGCCGACACGGGGTCGTTCGTCTCTCCGGTCAGCATCGCCCGTTACTCGGCCATCCGCTCTGACGACGCCATCCCGGCCGCCGACCTGAACCCGCCTTCGCGGTCCGTGGCCTTCAACGCCATGGACCGGGCCGTGCACCGGCGGCCCGGGTACGCGTTCGCGCTGGCGCGGAGTTCGGAGCGGATCAGCAAGTACGAGTACATGAACGGGGAGAACCTCATGCCCTGGTTCCAGGGGGATGGGGCTTACTACCTCTATCTGGCGGGCGAGGACCAGCGGGAGGTGTTCGGGGTCGACTACTTCACGGCCGTCTCCCCGTACCGGCTGGCCGGCGTCACCGCGCCGGTGGAGGAGCGGCGGACGGTGCCGGAGCTGTACGGGCGGTTCTGGTACGAGAACCCGGGGCATCCGCTGAACTTCACCTCGTCGTCGGAGTCGCAGAACACGTACGTGTACTTCCCGCGTGGCGAGAACGCGTTCTCCGGCGGGGTGACGTCCGGGGTGTACGGGGCGGCCGGTTTCGTGCAGTCCGATGACGTGGCCTATACGGCCAAGCAGGAGGGGGTTCTGCCCGAGGATTTCGTGGCTTATCGGAATGCCCGGGCCACCAAGTCGTGGTTCATGCTCGACGACGAGATCGTGGTGCTGGTGGCGGGGGTCGCCGGGCAGGGCGGGCGTGCCGCGGTGACGACGGTGGACAGCCGCATCGCCGCTCCCGGTGACGCGGTCGCGGTCACCGGCGAACGCTGGCAGGGGGGAGCCTGGCAGGCGGGTGACACCACGCCGCCCCGCTGGCTGCGCTACGCCAACGGCACCCGCGGCACCGCCGTCGGCTACGCCTTCCTCACCAGGCAGCCCGTCACCGCCGGGCTGGAGACGGTGACCCGCAGCCGCAGAGTCGTCCGTACGAGCAATCCAGACACCAGCGTTACCAAGAACGTCTTCACCGCGTCGGTCACCCATCCCGCGGGCGGTCAGGTTCCCGAGCTCGCCTACGCTCTGGTGCCCGGCGCGACCGAGGCCGGGTTGCGCGGGTACGCGCGTGGGACGGTGCGCGTGCTGGCCAACGACCGGCACGTCCAGGCGATCGAGCACAAGGGGCTCGGGATCGTGGCGGCCAACGTCTTCTCGGACGGGCCGCGTCTCGCCGGGCGGATGCTGGTCGACGGGCCCGCTTCGGTGATCGTGCAATCGGGTGAGCGTACGGTGGTCGCGCTGTCGGACCCGACGATGCGGCGGGACCGGGTCAGCGTCGTGCTCCACGGGCCGCGTCTTCGGGTCGACTCGGCGGACGAGGGGGTGAAGGTGCGGCGGGTGCCGGGCGGGATGCTGATCCAGGCGACGACCCGCCACGCCCACGGCCGCAGCTTCACGGCGACGTTGCGCTGACGATTTGTCGGTCCTCTCGCTCACACTTGCCTTCGGGACCACTCATCGAGGAGGCACCATGGCGAGGGGCTCCAAGGTACGAAAGAGGAAGCGGGTAACGGCGGCGGTTTGCGTCGCGGGCGTCGCGGTCGTGTGGTTCGCCGCCGAACACCCCGGCTGGGCCCTGGGGATCACCTGCCTGCTCGGCGTGTTACTCGCCGGCGGACTCGTTCTCCGGCAGCGCATGATCCGGGCAGAGAGACAGCGCTTCCTGGCCGCCAACGTCGAGCTGGAGAAGGTCGACCGGATGTCGGGGCCCGAGTTCGAGCACCTTGTCGCCGAACGGATGATCGCCGACGGGTTCCGCCAGGTCCGTCAGCGCGGCGGTGCCGGTGACCGCGGGGTGGACATCACAGCCCTCGCTCCGGGCCACGGCCGCTACGCCATCCAGTGCAAGCGCTACGGCAAGCCGGTCGGCGCCCGCGACGTACGCGACTTCCTCGGCGCGCTGGCCAACACCTTCGCGGGCCACACCGGCGTCCTGGTCACCTCCGCCGGTCTCACCAAGCAGGCCAGGCTCGAAGCCCTGGGCGCGCGGGAGCCGCTCATCCTGGTCGAACGCGACCGGCTCGCGGACTGGCTGCTGGGCACGGTCTCGCTCTTGCCGGCGAGATCCGCCGGGATGCTGACGGAGGAGGAAGCCACATGAGCACGCCCGCAGATCCTCCGGGCCACCCTGGTAGGCACGTTGTCGCCGGGCCGAGGCGGAGCGCGGACATGTTGCTAACACGGATGTTACTAACATTGATGTTAGTAACTTGATAGTCCGGTGCACTCCGGGGAGGCTGCCAATCTCGATGAGATGTGAAGATCCTCGGAAACTGATGGAGCCGTCCAGCTCGGTCGTTCAAGACGGCGGTGTCGAGATTCCTGGAGCACTACGGTGCGCCGCGCCGGCGGTGGGCTTGGAGTCGTGCCGCTACCCGCAGGTGTCGCATACGCCCGTCGCGGGAAGCTGCATGAAGCAGCGGGAGCAGACCCGCGGAGGCTTCTCGGAGTGTGCTCGCCGACGATCGACGGCCGCTTGATATCGAGGGGCGAGCGCGGGAACGCCGCCATCCGGGGGCAAGATCGCGCCGAAGTGCCGATAGCACTCCAACCTCGAGCGAGCGGCGTGCAGCTCGCGATCTAAGGCGTTGCCCACCGGCGGTTCGCCGGCGACCTCGAGCACTTCTTTGTAGCCCTCGCCCACCATGCCGTCATCGGTGTGTACCACCAGCGCCGTGAGCGGCGGGTCGCCGCGGCGGTGAGCTTCCCGCAGCACCTCGCTCAGGACGCGGCCGATCCAGTTATGGAGTAACGCCCTGGTACGGATCCCCGAGGTCTCCTGAATCCTGTCGGCGAGTTCCTTGTAGGTGATGACCGCGCGATACGTGCGCGCCACGTCCACGAGCAGGGGATACGCCTCACGGGCCCAGATCTCCCGGGCCTTCGCCGCCGTCACGGGAGTGCCGTCGGCCACGTGCCAATAGCCAGGTTGCGACATGCCTCGTCCCTTGGGTCGTCGTGCGTTCATCCAGGGCCTACCGAACCGGCATGGGTCTCAACCCTGACGGGTGATGATGGGCCGTGATCGTGCGGGACACCTGGTGCTCCGTGCCCGGTTCCACGATCACGAACTGGCCCATCATCCCCGAGTCCTCGTGCCGCAGGATGTGGCAGTGGTACATGTACGGCGTCGCCGGGTCCGTGAACGTCCCGAACCGCACCGCCAGCCGCGCCGTGCTCTTCGGCGGCTGGCGGGCAGGCGCATGCCGTGCCAGTGCACGGTGCTGGTCTCGGCCAGGCGGTTGGTGACCGTCATGCGGACCTCGTCGCCGCGCGCCGCCCGGATCGTCGGGCCGAGGTGAGGGCCGTTGAAGCCCCAGGTCTCGGCCGGTCTGCCCGGCAGGAGCTCGGTACGGCCGCGCCGCATCGTCAGTGCGAAGGTCCGCGTCCCGTCCTCGCCGATCTCGCGTTCGAGCAGGGGTGGTACGCGGAAGGCGGCCGGATCGCTCGCGGGGGCGGAAGCGCGACCAGAGCGCCGCGGACCATGTGCATGTCCTCCGCGAGCAGAACCCGGATCATCGATCGCCCCCACTCCGCTTTCGCCCGACTTCTACCACCTCGTGAGGTCGTCACTGTGGATCATGAAACTTTCATGGTCGGTGAGGGGGAGTCGTGTAGTTGAAATTTTCATCTTCTACGAGGTCGCGGTTGTGGTGTTCCGCCTTGTGGGGCGCGTGGCAGCCGACGGCGGGATCTCCCGCGGGAGGCGCGGCGTTGACGGGCGGGTTCCGTACAGAGACCCTTTGGGAGCGCTCCCAAAGCGTCCCGGAGAACGGCACCAGCAACCCTTCGTCGAAAGGACACCTCTGTGGAATCGCTGGTCAAGGACCAAGGGCTGTTCCTGGCCCTGTACCGGATCGTGATAGGCCTGCTGTTCGCCTGTCACGGCGTGGCGACGCTCTTCGACGTGCTGGGCGGGCCCCACGGCCAGGTGCCCGGCGTCGGGCAGTGGCCGGACTGGTGGGCGGCCGTCATCCAGCTGATCGGCGGCGTCCTCGTCCTCCTCGGGCTGGCCACCCGCGCCGCCGCCGTCGTCTGCTCGGGCACCATGGCCTACGCCTACTTCGTCGTCCACCAGCCGCAGGCGCTGTTCCCGATCGAGAACGGCGGCGAGAAGGCCGCGCTCTTCTGCTGGGGCTTCCTGCTCGTCGCCGCACTCGGGCCCGGCCGCTGGGCGCTGTCCTCGGCGCTCATGCCTTCTCGTGCGCTCGCGGGAAACCGGAGCTGACGGCGAACGGTCAGGACGTGCCGAAGTGGAGCGAGCCGCGCATCTCGCCGGCTTGGATGACGAATTCGGGTTCGGCGACCGGAACGCGGCGGGTCATGAAAGCATCGCGCTGACCGGCGACGAAGCCGTCCCCTCCACATGAAGGAGCCGCCATGCTGGTTCGCGGGCTGATCTGCTTGTTCGTGCTCGCCGGTTCGCTCCTGCCGGCGCCCGCGCACGCCGCCGCCGGGTGGGAACCAGGGGCGGCCCAGCAGGTCTACGATCCGAAGGGCAAGCTCTACGCGTACGCTCCCGCCGCGATCGAACAGGGCGCCACCGAGCACTATTGGACCTGTCACAACACCACCGACGGCAAGATCAAGGACGACATCTGGCACACTCGCCGGTCCGGCGGGAAGATCGTCGGCGACCGGCGGGTCATCGCCTCCGGTGGCACCGGCTGGGACAAGTACCACAACTGCGACCCCGCCGTCGTCGCGGTCACCGCTCGATATCAGGGCGTCACGTACGGCTACGCGATGTTCTACCTGGGCAACGACGTGAACGCCAGCGCCCACAACCAGATCGGCGTGGCCTTCGCCAAGACCCTCGACGGGCCGTGGGTGAAGTATCCGAAGCCCGTCGTGGCGTTCCCCTTCGACGACCCCGCCGCGTGGGGCGCCGGCCAGCCCGCGGTCACCGCCGTCGATCCCGCCGCCGGCCGGCTGCTGCTGTTCTACACCGCGGGCGGTCCCGGCGGGACTCGGGCCTACCGTCGCGACATCACCCTGGCCGACATGTCCGCCCCCGTGGTCGGCCCCGCCGTCGAGGTCACCAGGGCCGGGCTGACCGGGACCGACGGGAAGCCCGACGTGCTCAACAACTTCGACGTCGCCTATGACCCCTCCCGTGACCGCTTCTACGCCGTACGTGAGCAGCACCCGTACCCGACCGTCGCCCCGAAGCAGATCGGCGCCTCGCTCCAGGTGGCCAGCATCGACGGCGCGTCCATCTGGAACGGCGGCGGCTCCTGGCGCGTCGAGGGCGTCATCGACCCCGCGCTCACCGGTCTGCCCCGCAACCACAACGCCGGCATCGTGCGTACCGTCTACGGCACGCTGCCCGACAGCGGATCGCTCACGGTCATCTTCACCGAGAGTTGCGCGGGGACGTGCGCCTCGCTGTGGAGCTACGACCTGTGGCGCGTCACCGGCACACTGACCTGACGTCCGGGGCGAGCCGGCTGACGAGATTTTCCCGGTGCGGTGTCTGTTCCGGCGGTGTGCGTTCGACGCATGGGTGAAAGGACGAAATAGTCACACACCCTGGGAGATCTCATGAGCACCGTGGTCATGCACAACGTCGTGTCGGTGGACGGTTTCATCGCCGACGTCGCCGATGAGGTAGGCCCGCTGTTCGAGTGGTACGGCAACGGCGACGTCCCGCTCGTCGAAGGCGGCGCGATGAAGGTCTCGCGGGCCTCGGCCGCGTACGTCAAGCCGATCTGGGCCGGCATCGGGGCGATGGTGATCGGCCGTCACCTGTTCGACATCACGAACGGCTGGGAGGGACGCCCGCCGGCCGGCGAGCACGTGGTCGTGGTGTCGCACCGGCCCAGGCCCGAGGGCTGGCACCCGGAGGCGTCCTACCACTTCGTCGACGACGTGGCGCGGGCGGTCGCCAAGGCGAGGGAGCTCGCGGGGGAGCGCACGGTCGCCGTGGCGGCGGGCGACGTCGGCGGGCAGGCGTTGACCCTCGGGCTGGTGGACGAGGTGGCGATGGACGTCGTGCCGGTGGTCTTCGGCTCGGGCAAGCGCTACTTCGGCTCGGTCGACGCTCAGCATCTGCTGGAGGACCCGCACGTGGTGATCCAGGGCGACCGGGTGCTCCACCTGGCCTACCGGGTCCGCCGATGAGCGGGTGATGTCGTATCCGGGCCCTACGAACCTCCCTCCTGGGACTGTGCAAGACGCAAACGGTCATCCATGCGCGTGTCCCGGGCCGGTGGCGTGCATGCCACCGAACGGCGACGTGACGCCGTCGTAACGCACCTGCAGCATCATCCCCTGATGCGCGTGCGGCAGGTTGTGGCAGTGGTTCATCCAGATGCCCGGGTTCGAGGCCAGGAACGCGACCTCCCACACCTCCCCAGGCCTGACGTCGAAGGTGTCCACCCACAGCGGACTGCCCGACGCCGGCTTGCCGTCCCTGGACAGGATGAGCACCGGATGGCCGTGCAGATGCCAGGGGTGGGTCTCCAGGCTCCGGTTGACGACGGTGAACCGGACGACGTCACCCTCAGCGATCAGTTGGTCGGGGATAGAGGGGTGCCCGCGGCCGTTGACGGTGTGCGCGTACGCCGGCACACCGTCGACCATGGCCAGCCCGCGATCGAGGACCATCGTGAAGTGCCGGTCGGCGGCATCGACCCGCAGCGCGACAGGCGCCGGCGTCCCGTACGTGAGCAGGTCGAGCTCGGGCCAGCCGCCGATGTCCTGGGTGGCGAGTCCAGTGTCGGAAGCACCGCCGGAAGCGCCGTCGGGAACGCCGGCTTCGGGCCGCAGCCACACGGTCGCGGTCCCGTCGTCGAGCGCGAGCGCCACGGAGGTGTCCGGCATGACGAACACCAGGTCAAAGCGCCCGCCTGCGGGCAGATACAGCGCCTGGCGGCTGATCTCGCCGGGCCCCACGAGGTCGCGGCCGTCGACGGCGACCAGCCGGAACGAGGTGCCCGCCAGCGTGTACCGGTGCGGGTCGGAGTCGGTGTTGATGAGCCGCAGCCGTACGGACGTGCCGGGCGGCGCCAGGTGCTCGTCGCCGCCGGCGATCGTGACGGTGCCGTCGAAGGTGTGAGCAGGCAACGTCAGATCAAGCTCTCCGGCGTCCGGCTCGTGGGGTTTCACGACGAGGGTGCCGTAGAGGCCCCGTTGCACCCCGATGTGGGACGCGTGATGGGTGTGGTACCAGTACGTCCCTACCTGATCGGCGCGAAACCGGTAGACGAACTCGCCGCCGCGCCCCACGACTTCCTGGGTGACGCCCGCCGCGCCGTCCTGCGAGCACGGCACGTCGTAGCCGTGCCAGTGCAGGGTGACCCCCTCGTCGATGTCGTGGTTGACCAGTTTGACCTCGATGAGATCGCCCTGAGTGGCCGTGATCGCCGGACCGGGCAGGGTGCCGTCGAAGGTCCACGCGTCGAAGTCGCGTCCGTTGGCCAGGCGCACGGTGGCCTTCCTGGCGGTCAGGACGTGCGCGCGACGGACTCCACCCGGAGCTGGGGTGACGGGGCCTCGCAGATCTGTCACCGGCACGGTCGTACGCGCCGCCGGCCCGGGCCCGCCACCGTTCACCGGCGCCGTACCGTGCCGCACCGACAACCCGATACCCGCCCCGACCGCGCCGGCCACCGCCAAACCACCTGCGACGCCAAGAAGCCGCCGCCGCGAAATCTCCGCCGCTCTCTCCATGGGGACCGTGTCCCGGTTTTCCGCGAGGTCCCTTTCCGGGTGGTTGAGCACGCGGGCGGTGAGCAGCGACGCCGCCGGCACCAGTGCGGCCGCGATCAGTGCGACGCCGAGGGTCAGGGGATAGCCGACGAGGAAGGTCAGCACGAAGCCGGCCAATGCGGCGTAAGCGGTGGTGAGCAGCGCGATGACGCTCACCGTGTCGAGGTCCCCGGCACGCGCCCCGCGCTCGGGCGTCTTCAGAGGCGCGTCCGGAGGCGCTTCCGGCTCACCCGTCCCGGCACGCGGGCGCCATCCCTGAGCCCTGGCCGACGCGAGCAGCCGGGGGCCGGCGATCGCCGCTGCGGCCAGGGCGGCCAGGGTGAGGAGCGGGAGGCCGAGCAGGACCTTTTCCTGGACGAACCACCAGCCGCGAGCGGCCAGCAGCATCACCGGGACCACCCTGGCCGCGGTCACCACCAGCGCCACGACCAGGAGGGCGAGCGCCGTGCGGGGCCGTCGCAGGGACGCCGTGACGCCTGCCGCTAACCAGGCCATGACGCCCAGCAGCGCGACTGCGTGATCCAAAATGATAAGAGTCATGACACGAGCCGGTCCGTTTTGGCCGGTTCCCACGTCTGCCGTGACCGCCGGAGGACCGACTCGGCCACGCCCATGATGAACAGCGCGTTGAGCGCGTGCAGGCCGAAGACGAGTGGCCCGGCGGTCGAGCCGTCGCCGATCGCCTTGGCGATCTCGCGGATCAGCACCTGCACGATCACCAGCCCGACGACCAGCCCGGCCCGCCCGATGAGCTGCCCCGGCATCCGGGCGACGGCGCCGATGATCGTGGCCAGCACCGCCAGGACGAGCATCGAGTACCCGAGCAGGCGGTGCGGCGCGAAGGCCTCCTCCGTGGGCGCGCTGTCGAACGCGCCGACGGCGGCCAGGAAGAACTGCGCGACGATGGCGAGCATCAGCAGTGCCGCCAGCCCGGTGAAGAGTTTTCTCATACTGGGGATCGTCACGCCGGGCAGGGCGGGCGCGCTTCCGACGAGGGATGACGCCGACTACGTCAATACGCGTACGAAGAACGGGCCCGCTACGCCCTTCGTCGTACCTTGATCACGCACCGGAGCGGGATCCCGAAGCCAGTCAAAGTTGTACGATCAAGACATGGGTCTGCGAGCGCTGCCGCAGCTGACGTCCGCCTGGGTCTCGCGCCGGTCGCCCTGGTTATCGGACGTGCTGCTGGCGCTGTTCGTCGCCGTGGTCCAGATCCAGGGCGCACTGGTGCATTTCGAGGGGGTCGCGGACTTCACGACGTTCAAGCCGATCGCCAGGCAACTGGACGACTTCGGGAACGCGGGCTACGTCCTGCTGATCGTCGGCGGCCTGGCGCTGGCCGCCCGCCACCGGTGGCCCGTCGCGGTGTTCGCGGTCGTGGCCCTGGCCAACGCCGTCTACTACAGTCTCGGCTTCCCCGACCAGCTGTCCAGCCTCGCCCTCTTCATCGCCCTGTACACGCTCGCCGCCTACGGCGACGGCCGCCGGTCGCTGCAGGTCGCCGCCGGGGGCATCACCGTGCTCGGCGTCGTCTGGCTGGTCGCCGCGGCGGACATCGAGCCGCGGGTGGCGGTCGGCTGGGTCTTCTTCCGGATCGGCGCCTCGGTGATCAGTACGACCCTGGGCGAGTCCGTACGGTCCCGCCGGGTCATCGCGGCCGACGCGCAGGAGCGGGCGGAGCTGGCCGAACGTTCCAGGGAGGAAGAGGCCAGGGCGCGGGTCGACGCCGAGCGGCTGCGCATCGCCCGCGAGGTCCACGACACCGTCGCCCACGCCATCGCCATCATCAACGTGCAGTCCGGTGTCACCGCCCATGTGCTGGACAAGCGGCCTGAGCAGGCCCGCGAGGCGCTGCGCACGATCGAGCAGACCAGTTCGCGGGCGCTGCGCGAGATGCGGGCCATCCTCGGCGTCCTGCGCGACGGCGACGAACGCGAGCCGTACCCCGGCCTCGACGAGATCCACGAGCTCACCGGCAAGGCCCGCGACGCGGGGCTGGAGATCAGCCTCGAGCAGAGCTCGCCGATCACGCCGCTGCCGAGCGCGGTGGGCAGCGCCGCGTACCGCATCGTGCAGGAGTCGATCACGAACGTGGTCCGCCACGTCGGCCCGACCCGGGTGACGGTGGTGCTCGAACCCGGGCTCGACGCCCTGCGGATCCGGGTGACCGACGAGGGCCGGCGCGAGTCTTCGCACGTGCCGGCCCGCGCCGGCGGCTCGCCGTCGTCCGGCCGCGGGATCAGCGGGATGCGCGAGCGCTGCCTGCTGCTCGGCGGCGAGCTCGACGCGCGGTCGCGGCCAGGCGGCGGGTTCGAGGTCAGCGCCCGCCTGCCGCTCTCCCCTGTCGGGTCGCGCTCGTGACCGGCACGTTACCGATCAAGGTGCTGCTCGCCGACGACGAACGCCTGGTCCGCTCCGGTTTCAAGGTGCTGCTCGACTTGGAGGACGACATCGCGGTGGTCGGTGAGGCCACCAACGGCGCGGAGGCCGTCGAGCTGGCCCGCGCCACCCGCCCCGACGTCGTGCTCATGGACATCCGCATGCCCCGGCTGGACGGGATCCGCGCGACCGGCCAGATCGCCGAGACCAACGGGCTGGAGCAGGTCAAGGTGCTCATCCTGACCACGTACGACACCGACGACAACGTCTTCGAGGCGCTGCAGGCGGGGGCTAGCGGCTTCCTGCTCAAGGACGCGGGCCCCGCCGAACTGCTGCACGCCATCCGGGTGATCGCCGCCGGCGACGCGCTGCTCGCGCCCCGGGTGACCCGTCGGCTCATCAGCCAGTTCACGGCGCGGCGCCGGGCGGCCAAGTCCGGGGAGGACCGGCTCGCCGTGCTGACCGAGCGTGAGCGCGAGGTGCTCGCGCAGGTGGGACAGGGCATGAGCAACGAGGAGATCAGTGCCGCGCTGTTCCTCAGCCCGGCCACCGCGCGTACCCACGTCAGCCGCATCATGGGAAAGCTGGGGGCGCGCGACCGCGCGCAACTGGTCGTGATCGCCTACCAGACCGGGCTCTGCGACTCTCATGAGTAAGCGCCCGTGCACAAACCGATCGCTCGTGCGGGAGGAGGCGGTGCGCATCGCCGAAGCCGTGGCGACGGAGCTGCGCATGACGCCTCCTCCCGCGCTTCCCTGACCTAGTCGTTTTCGGTGAACACCTGCTCGCGGCGCTTGCGGATGGCCGGGAGGACGGTGATGACCAGGGCCGCCGCCGTCAGGGCCAGGAGCGTCGCGGAGATCGGGCGGGTGAGGAAGACCGTCGCGTCGCCGCGGGAGATGATCAGCGCCCGCCGCGGGTTGTCCTCCAGCAGCGGCCCGATGACGAAACCGAGCAGGAGCGGCGCCGGCTCGCAGCCGCACTTGATCAGGACGTAGCCCAGGAGCCCGAAGAACATGATCGCGTAGACGTCGAACGCGTTGAACCTCAGGCCGCGGTCGGCCAGCTCCTCGTAGGTGCGGCGGACCACGGCGAACAGCAGCCGCTCCGGCGAGATCGGCTCCCGCCCCTGGATCTGCGTAACCGCTGCCTGAGCTCGTCGACGAACGACTGGTTGCCGGGCATCGGAAAGGCGTCCTCGGATCCGGGCCCGTCAGTGGCCCCCGCTCGCCAGGTTGAGGCCGACGACGCCGGCGATGATGAGGGTGATCGAGGCGAGCTTCAGGAGGGACACGCTCTCTCCCAGCAGGATCATGCCCAGCGCGGCGGTCCCGACCGCGCCGATGCCTGTCCAGACGGCATAGGCCGTACCGACGTCGAGAGTCTTGAGTGCGAGCGCGAGCAGACCGAAGCTGAGCACGGCGAAGACGACGAAACCGATGCTCGGCAGCGACTGCGAGAACCCGTTGCTCTGCTTGAGCGCGTAGGCCATGGCGATCTCGAAGAGACCCGCGGCGACCAGCATGATCCAAGCCATGACGGCTCCTTCCATGAAAGGAGCGTCGTCTTCGCAGGCCGGGTACGGCGCGTCTCGTCCGGGCGGACCCATGGTCGGGCTCGCACTTCCGACAACGGCGGCGACCGCGCCCGCATTCCATCGGCCGCGCGTGTCAGGCATGTGGTGGCGCTTCGTGGTGGAATGGGTACGGAGCGTTGACGTCGGGTGTGGGGAGGGTGCGATGCGGGACGGTCGTGGGCTCGTGACGCGCCGCTGATGGGGCGCGAGCGGCTGGACCTTCCGCTCACCGCCATGGCCGTCGTCCTCACCATCGGCACCGGAGCGGTCGACGCGGCCAGTTTCATCCGGCTCGGCGGGGTGTTCAGCAGTGTCATGACCGGCAACCTGGTGGTGTCCGGCTACGCGATCGGAACCGCCGACCTCGCGCACCTGCTCACCACCGTCACCGCGGTCATCGGGTACGTGCTGGGGGTCGCCGCCGGCACCGGCGTCGCGGGCCGCGGCGGGATGATCGCCGTGCTCGGTGCGGAGCTGCTCGCGCTGGTGGCGTTCGCGGTGGGCTGGGAGGTGACCGGTGGCCGCCCGTCCGCCGTGGCGCTGCACGTCCTGCTGGTTCTGACGGCGATGGCGATGGGGTTGCAGAGCGCGGCGATGCGCGCCCTGGGCGGCCGCCGGGTGGTGTCGACGACGTACCTGACGGGGACGCTGACCGGCGTCATCGCCGCCCTGCTCACCTCCGGCGGCCTGGCGGGGGCCATGGTGCGCGACATCG
The DNA here is from genome assembly GCF_039540635.1 of Nonomuraea ferruginea. Lineage (NCBI taxonomy): Bacteria > Bacillati > Actinomycetota > Actinomycetes > Streptosporangiales > Streptosporangiaceae > Nonomuraea > Nonomuraea ferruginea. The sequence continues at coordinate 163,576 of NZ_BAABFD010000016.1, forward strand.
CCATCCTGACGGCGGTCGTGGTCGGGGCGGCGGCGGGGACCCTGGTGGTCACGCTGGTCCCCGCCGCGCTGCCGGCCATCCCGCTCGTCACCGTGCTCGCCGCCCTCACGATGGCCGGGCTCACTCGTCCTCGGTGAACACCTGCTCGCGGCGCTTGCGGATCGCCGGGAGGACGGAGAGGGCGAGCGCCGCCACCGACAGGGCCAGGAGCGCCGCGGAGATCGGCCGGGTCAGGAAGACCGACGCGTCGCCGCGGGAGATGATGAGCGCCCGCCGCAGGTTCTCCTCCAGCAGGGGGCCGAGGACGAAGCCGAGCAGCAGCGGGGCCGGCTCGCAGCCGCACTTGATCAGGATGTAGCCCAGGAGCCCGAAGAGCACGATCGCGTAGACGTCGTAGGCGTTGAACCCCAGGGAGTACGTGCCGATCGAGGCGAACAGGATGATCATCGGGAACAGCACCTGGTACGGGATGCGCAGCATGCGCACCCACATGCCGATCAGCGGCAGGTTCAGCAGCACGAGCAGCACGTTGCCGATCCACATCGACGCGATCAGGCCCCAGAACAGCGCGGGCTCGTCGGTGATGACGTTCGGGCCGGGGGTGATGCCGTGCACGATGAACGCGCCGATCATCAGCGCCATCACCGGGTGGGCCGGCAGGCCCAGGGTGAGCAGCGGGATGAACGACGTCTGCGCCGCGGCGTTGTTCGCCGACTCGGGGCCGGCGACGCCCTCGATCGCGCCGTGCCCGAACTCCTGCGGCCGCTTCGAGATCCGCTTCTCGACGGCGTACGAGGTGAACGAGGCCAGCACGTGGCCGCCGCCGGGCAGGACCCCGAGCGCCGCGCCGAGACCGGTGCCGCGCAGGATGGGGGCGACGATGCGGCGCCGGTCCTCGCGGGTCGGCCAGAGGTTCCGCACCTTGTCGACGATCGCCGTGCGCGTCTGCTCGTTCTCCAGGTTGCGCAGGATCTCGGCCACGCCGAACATGCCGACGGCGACCGACACGAAGTCGATCCCGCCGTACAGTTCGCGCTGGTCGAAGGTGAAGCGGGGGGTGCCGGTGTAGATGTCCTGGCCGACCGTGCCGAGCAGGACGCCCAGGAAGATCATCGCGAGGGCCTTGAGCGCGGTGCCGCGCGCCAGCGCGATCGACACGATCAGGCCGAACAGCACCAGCGCGAAGTACTCGGCGGGGCCGAACTGCAACGCGACGCGGGCCAGCGGCGGCGCCGCGACGGCCAGCACGACCGTGGCGACCGTGCCCGCGATGAAGGACCCGATCGCCGCGGTGGCCAGGGCGGCGCCGGCCCTGCCCTGGCGGGCCATCTCGTGCCCGTCCAGCGCGGTGACGGCCGCGGACGACTCACCGGGCAGGTTGATCAGGATGGCGGTGGTCGAGCCGCCGTACTGCGCGCCGTAGTAGATGCCGGCCAGCATGATCAGCGCCGTCACCGGCTCGAAGCTGAAGGTGATCGGCAGCAGCATCGCCACCGTCGCCGTCGGCCCGATGCCGGGCAGCACGCCGACCATCGTCCCGAGCAGCACTCCCACGAAGCACCAGAGGACGTTCTGGAGCAGGAGAGCGGTCGAGAGGCCGAGCGCGAGGTTTTCGAGTAGGTCCATGCCTCAATCCGGATGCCGCGTCAGAATCCGAGCCACGGGCCCCAGAGCGGGATCCGCAGCTGGAGGCCGACGACGAAGATGAGCGTGCTGGCCACGGTGAGCCCGGCCGCGACGACCACGGCGGTGAGCGGCCGTACGTGCTTACTGGCCAGCGTGGTGAGCAGGGCGGTGACGGCCGACGTCGGCACGAACCCGAGGCCCCGTACGGTGAATCCGAAGAACATCAGCGCGAGCGTGATGACGGCGACCGCGCGCCAGGGGATCGTGCCGAAGGCGATCATCTCGCCGGCGACCAGCCCCTTGACCACGATCGCCAGGCCCAGGGCGGCCACGAGCGCGCCGACGAGCAGCGGGAAGGCGCCGGGGCCCATCCGCAGCGGGGTGCCCAGCTCGTAGCCGAGCGACCCCACCACGAACGCGCCACCGATCAGGACGAAGATCCCCCCGGCGAGGACGTCGGGGAATGACCGGCGGTGCTCCACGTCAGGAAGCCTTGATCCCGGCGTCGGCGATGACCTTCGCCCAGGTGCCGAGCTGCTCCTGGAGCTTGGTCCGGTGCGCCTCGGGGGTGGCGCTCTCGGCCGGGACCGGCGCGGTGCCGAGCTTGGCCATCTGGTCGACGACCTTCTGGTCTGCCAATGCCGTCTTCAGCGCCTCGGACAGCTTCTGGACGACGTCCTGCGGGGTGCCCTTCGGCACGTAGAGGCCGTGCCACACGCTGACCTCCAGGCCGGGCAGCCCCGCCTCGGCGGTGGTCGGCAGGTCGGGCAGGCTCTTGACCCGCTCCGGCGTGGTGACCGCGTACGCCTTGACCTCGCCCGCGGAGATCTGGCCGCTGGTGTTGGTCGTCTGGTCGCACATGAAGTCGACCTGGCCGCCGACGAGGTCGGTCAGCGCGGGGCCGGTGCCCTCGTACGGGACCTCCTGCAGCTTGACGCCCGCGGCGGTCTGGAACAGCAGCCCGCACAGGTGGGACGCGGCGCCGATGCCGGCGTTGGCCAGCGTGACCTTGTCGGCGTTCGCCTTCACGTGGGTCACGAGGTCCTGGAGCGTCGCGGGCGCGAAGTCCTTGCGGGCGACGACCGTCATCGGCACCTCGGTGACGAGCCCGACCGTCTCGAAGCTCTCCAGCGGCTGGTAGCCGAGGTTCTGGTAGAGGGCGGGCGCCGTCGACATGCCGATGTGGTGCATGAGCACGGTGTAGCCGTCGGGTTCGGCCCGCGCGACCTCGCCGGCCCCGACGGTGCCGCCCGCGCCCTCGACGTTCTGTACGACGATCTTGGCGCCGAGCTTGGCCGCCATCGGCTCGGCGATCATGCGGGTGACCGTGTCGGTCGGGCCGCCCGCGCTGAACGGCACGACGAAGGTGATGTTCTGGTCCGGGTAGCCTGCGGTGTCGCCGCCGCCGGTGGTGCCCCCGTCGCCCCCGTTGCCCGCACAGGCGGCGGCCAGCGAGACGACGCCGATGACGGCGATCATCCGCGCGGCGGCCCGGTACCTGCTGGTCGTTCTCATGTCGCGGCCTCCTCTTCGGCGCATTCGCGTTCTTGGGTGAGTGCGCGGCCTCAGTCTGGGCTGGTACGGGCGCGGATAGTGTCAGAGGAATCCCAAGGAATGCGCCAGATGTCAGGAAAATCCCAAGAACTGGTTAACAACGGAGTCGGACCGGGCCGTACAATCCGGTATGCGGATCACCATCATCGAGGATGACGACCGCGTGGCCCGGGGTCTGGTGACCGTCCTGGCCCAGGCGGGCTTCGAGGTCCACCGCCTCGCCACCGCCGCGGAGGCCGTGCGCGCGGCCCCGTCCGACGTCGTCCTGGTCGACCTGGGCCTGCCCGACGGCGACGGGCTCGACGTGATCCGCAAGCTGCGCGACCGCCCCGAGACCGCCGTCATCGCCGTCACGGCGCGCTCCGAGGAGCACGAGCGGGTCCGCGGCCTGCGCGCCGGCGCCGACGACTACATCGTCAAGCCGTTCGGCATCCCCGAGCTGCTGGCCCGGATCGACGCCGTGCTGCGGCGCACCCGGGTGGCCCGCGCCCTGAGCGCCCCCGACGAGCCGCTCCTCCTCGGCCCGATGCGCATCGGCGTCGGCACCCGCGAGGTCACCGTCGACGACACGCCCGTGACGCTCACCCGCAAGGAGTTCGAGCTGCTCCTGCTGCTGGCCCGGCGGGCGCCCAACGTGGTCAGCCGCGACGTCATCCTCGACCAGATCTGGGGCGCGACCTGGGAGTCGTCGAGCCGCACCCTCGACACCCACATCGCCGCGCTGCGGCAGAAGATCGGCCCGGCCGTGGTCATCCGCACCGTCCACGGGGTCGGCTACAGGCTCGTGGCCGACCGGCCGGAGCCGACCGGCTGACGCGCCGTGCACCGCCGGCTGCTCGTCGTCCTGGTGCCCCTCGCGGTGATGCTCGTCGCCGCGCTCGGGGTTCCCCTCAGCGTCACGGTGGCCGAGCGGGAGGTGCAGGAGACGTACGTCGACCGGCTGAACGACGTCGGCCGGTTCGCGTCGCTGGCCGAGACCGCGCTGTCGACCGGGCGGACCGAGGCGCTCCAGCTGGAGCTGGCCCGCTACCACGAGCTCTACGGCATCCCGGTCGCGGTGATCGACACGTCCGGCACCGTGCTGCTCGGGCCCAGGGACGCCTACCGGGAGGCGGCGCGAAGCGAGCCGGGCATGGGCCCGATCGTCACCGCCGCGCTGGCCGGGGCGCGGCCCGAACCGTCCGGTGACTGGGCGCCGTGGGCGGGGTCGGCGCTCGTGGTCGCGGAGCCGGTGGGCCGCGACAGCGAGGTGGTCGGCGCCATCGTGACGATCTCCGACCTGTCGAAGACGCGCGGGCGCATCATGCTGCGCTGGGCCCAGCTCGCCGGTCTCGGGCTGCTGCCGTTGGTCGCGCTGATGGCGGTCGCCTGGCCGGTGTCGGCGTGGGTGCTGCGGCCCGTGCGGGAGCTGGACGCGGCGAGCTCGCGGATCTCGCAGGGCGACCTCACCATCCGGGCCGACGCCGAGGCCGGGCCCGCCGAGCTGCGGCGGCTGGCGGAGTCGTTCAACACCATGATGGACGCGGTCGAGAACGCCGTGCAGCGGCAGCGGGCGTTCGTCTCCGACGCCTCCCACCAGCTCCGCAACCCGCTGACCAGCCTCCGGCTCGCCGTGGAGAGCCTCGAACCGCACCTGCGCGCCGCCGGTGACGGGCGGCAGGTGTACGACGTCGCCGTGGACGAGCTGAAGGCCATGCAGCGGCTGCTGAACTCGCTGCAGGCCAGCGCGCGGATGGAGAGCATCCGGACGGCGTCCCCGGTGGACCTCGACGCGGTGCTGGCGACCCGGGTGGAGCGGTGGCGGGCGCTGACGGCGACGGCCGGGCAGACGCTCGCGGTCGACGTGCCGCCGGGGCTGCGGCTGCTGGAGCCCACCGGCGGGCTGGGCAGCATCCTGGACGAGCTCATCAGCAACGCGTTGCGGCTGTCGGACGCGCGGGTGGTGGAGGTCACCGCCCGGGCCGTCCCCGCGGGCGGGGGCGTGGTCACGATCGCGGTGCGCGACGACGGGCAGGGGATCGAGGCGTCCGAGCGGGCCCAGGCGCTGCGGCGGTTCTGGCGCTCGCCGCGCCACCAGAACGTGTCCGGGACCGGCCTGGGCCTGGCGATCTGCGCCGACCTGGTCGGCGCGGCCGGTGGCGAGCTGCGGCTGGAGGACGGCCTGCCGCGCCCGGACGGGTCCGGGTACGGGTTCGCCGCGGTGGTCGCGCTGCCGGTGGCGGAGTCGTCCGGAGCCCCGGCCTGAGGGTCACCGCTCGTCCTTGAGCCGCTCGAAGACGAGCTGGGTCCGCCGCACGGCGCGCACCCCGTACACCTCGGAGATCAGGTCGGGGGTGAGGACCTGCTCGGGCGGGCCGCCGGCCACGATGCGACCGGCGTTCATCACGTACAGGCGGTCGCAGAAGGCGGCGGCCTGGTTGAGGTCGTGCAGCACGGCCAGGGTGGCGACGCCGAGCTCGCGCACCAGGTGCAGCAGTTCGAGCTGGTGGCGGATGTCGAGGTGGGAGGTGGGCTCGTCCAGCAGGAGCAGGCGGGTCTGCTGGGCCAGGGCGCGAGCGAGCAGGACGCGCTGTTTCTCGCCGCCGGACAGGGTGGCGAAGATCCGGCCGGCGGCGCCGGTCAGGCCGACGCGGTCCAGCGCCCGCGCGCACAGCTCCTCGTCGGCGCGGGGGTCGGACTTGTACGGGGTGCGGCCCATGGCGACGATCTCGGCCACGGTGAAGTCCAGGTCGGGCGGGGTCTCCTGGGCGACGACGGCGGTGCGCCGGGCGGCCTCGCGGGCGGGCAGCCGGTGCACGTCGTCGCCGTCCACGGTGATGAGCCCCGCCGAGGGGCGCAGGGCCCGGTAGATCGAGCGGAGCAGGGTGGACTTGCCGCAGCCGTTCGGCCCGACCAGGCCGACGAACTCGCCGTCGTCCACCAGCAGGTCGGCCTCGCGCACGATCGGGGTGCCGTCGAGCGCGACGGACACGCCGCGCAGGTCGAGCCTCACTGGACGCTCACCGCCCGGTCCACCGAGCGGCGGCGCAGCAGCCACAGGAAGAACGGCACGCCGAACAGCGCGGTGACGATGCTGAGCGCCAGCTCCTGAGGGGCGTTGACGGTGCGCGCGGCGATGTCCACGAGCTGCAGGAACACGGCTCCGAGCAGGGCGGTGACGGGCAGCACCCGGCGGTGGTCGGCGCCGACGAGCAGCCGGGCCGCGTGCGGCACGATCAGGCCGACGAACGCGATCGCGCCGCTGGTGGCCACCATCACCCCGACCAGCAGCGAGGTCAGCACGAACAGGCTCAGCCGGAAGCGGTTCACGTTCACGCCGAGCGAGACGGCCGTCTCCTCCCCGGCGGCCAGCGCGTTCAGCGGGCGGTGCTGCAGCAGCAGATACGCCACCCCGGCGGCCAGGACGACCGCCGGCAGGGGCAGCACGTGCCAGCGGGCGCCGCCGAGGCTGCCCATCAGCCAGAAGAGCACCTGCTGGGCGGCCCGCCCGCTCTGCGCCAGTTGCAGGACGAAGCTGTAGGCGGCCTGGAACAGGTACGCCAGCGCCACCCCGGACAGCACCAGCCGCGACGGGGTGAGCCGTCCGGACCGCTGAGCCATCATGTACACCAGGACGAGCGCGAGCAGCGAGCCGGCGAAGGCGGCGGCCGACAGCGACAGCCCGCCCAGCGCGGAGGCGCCCAGGATCAGCACGAGCACCGCCCCGAACGAGGCGCCGGAGGAGACCCCGAGCAGGAACGGGTCGGCCAGCGGGTTGCGCACCAGCGCCTGCAGCACCGCCCCGACCACCGACAGCCCGGCCCCGACGAGCAGCGCCAGCAGCGCGCGCGGCAGCCGGAACTCCCACACGATCTGCTCCTGCACCGGGGTCCAGGTCTGCGGGACCACGCCCGGGATGACGCGGTCGGCCACGATGCCCCAGGCCTGGGGCAGGGCGACCGGCACCGCGCCGATGCTGACCGCCAGCCAGGTCGAGGCGACCACGGCGGCGATCAGCGCGGCGACCAGCAGGAGGAACCGGCTCACGCGCCGGCTTCGCGGGACGAGCACGGTCTGCGCCGGGCTCTGCCGGGTGGTGCTGGTCACTGGGTGAAGGCGTCCGGGTGCAGGAACCTGGCGATGTCGGTGACGGCCAGGAGGTTGCGGTAGCCGGGATGCTGGGCCGCTACTGGCACGGCGAGGTAGCGCTGCTCCTCGGCGGCCGGGCTGTTCTTGACGATGGCGAAGGTCTCGGCGGCCTTGGCGGGCGAGCTGGGCATGTCCTCGCCGCGCAGCGTGGAGTAGTCGCTGATCAGGACGGCCTCAGGCTGGGAGGCGCTGACCTGTTCGGCGCTGACCTCGGTGTAGTCGCCCTTGACGTCCTTGAGGACGTTCTCGCCGCCGGCCAGGGTGATCATCTGGTGGGTGATGCCGGAGCCGCCGTAGGCGTTGACCGGGCCCTTGCCGCCGTCGGTGGCCAGGACCTTGACCGGGGTGCGGCCCTCGACGCGCTTCTTGACGTCGTCCAGCTGGCCCTGCAGCTCGCTGATCAGCTTCTCGGCGCGGTCGGAGACGCCGAAGATCTTGCCGAGGTTGCGCAGGTCGTCGAAGGTGTCGTCGAGGGTGAACCGCAGCACCTCCTCGGGGCTGCACCAGCCGCCCAGGATGTAGACGGGGCTGCCGGCCGCGTCCAGCTCCTCCACGGTGGCGTAGCCGCCGGCGGCGTCGAAGCTGGCCATCTGGTTGTCCACGATGAAGTCGGCGCCCTGGGAGAGCATGATCTCCTTCTGCGGCATCATGATCGTGTCGGAGATCTCCGGGATCTTGTCGTACTGCTCCTGGTGGCCGGGCAGGAACGCGCTCTCGGAGAAGTTCGTCCGCCCGGTGATCCGGTCGCCCAGGCCGAGCGCGAACAGGGTCTCCAGGGAGGGGTGGTAGCCGGTCACGACCTTGGCCGGCGGCCGGTCGAAGGTGAGGGTGCGCCCGCAGTTCTCGACCGTGACGGGGAAGCCGGCCTGCGGCGCCGCCCGCTGTTCGGGCTCCTGGGCGGCGGGAGCCTGTGAGCAGGCGGTCAGCGTCAGAGCCGCCGCCAGGACGAGCAGCTTCTTCATGATCCGGCCACCGCCTTCGGCGTGGAACCTGACTTCGGGGCGGTATGGGGCGGGCGGCTCATGTGGTGGGGCTCCGGTGGTGAGAGGATCGGGCAATCGCGATATGAAACACCTCATTCTGCATATAAGTCGCAATTGCAGGCAAGTCGCATCAAACTGAGGGCGGCGCCCGCCCGGCCCCGCGGACCAAGCTCAGGCCGGGCGGGCGGCGCCGGTCCGGGTCAGACGCCGCGGGCGGCGTCGTAGCGGGAGATCACGTCGTTCCAGTTGATCAGGTCCCACAGCTTCTCGACGTAGTCCGGGCGCACGTTGCGATACTGCAGGTAGTACGCGTGCTCCCAGGCGTCGAACACCAGCAGCGGGGTGGTGTTCATGCCGACGTTGCCGTGGTGGTCGTACACCTGCTCGACGACCAGGCGGCGGCCCAGCGGCTCCCAGGCCAGCACGCCCCAACCGGAACCCTGCACGGTGGCGGTGGCGGTGGTGAGCTGCTTCCTGAAGGCGTCGAAGGAGCCGAAGTGCTCGTCGATCGCCGCGCCGAGGTCGCCGTCGGGGCGGTCGCCGCCGTCGGGGGACAGGTTCTCCCAGAAGATCGTGTGCAGCACGTGGCCTGACAGGTTGAACGCGAACGTCTTCTCCAGCCCGACCAGGCCGCCGAACTCGCCCTTGTCCCGTGCCTCGGCCAGCTTCTCCAAGGTGTCGTTGGCGCCCTTGACGTAGGCGGCATGGTGCTTGGCGTGGTGCAGCTCAAGGATCTCGCCGGTGATCGCGGGCTCCAGGGCCGCGTAGTCGTACGGCATGTCCGGGAGGGTGTAGTCACCCATGAGCTATCTCTCCTCGTAATTGCAAATGACTTGCAACAACGATAGCCCCGCAGCTGACTCATGTCTCGTGCGGCGTGCCGGTCAGTGCTTGCGGTCGCGGAACCAGGCGGCGGCGCCCGGGTGGAGTGGGATCGACGCGGTCGAGATGCCGGTGCGGACGTTGATGTGCCAGGCCTCGGGAATGGCCTCGGTGTCGCCGCGGCCGGCGGAGGAGATCGTGCCGGTGTGGGTGAAGATCGTGTCGGTGATGGCGTACACCAGGTCGGCCGGCAGATCGTTCCGTACGAGAAGCACGTTGGGCACGGCGAAGGTGCGGGTGGCAGGGACGCCGGCGTAGGCGGTCGCGGGGATCATGGCCGGCGCGTAGGGGCCGGGGAACGCCGTGAAGAGCGCACCCGCCTGCGCGTCCAGCGGGATCAGGCGGATGGGGTGGCGCTGCGCCAGCTCCGTGATGGCCGGGGTCGGGACGCCGGTCAGGGAGAACATCGCGTCGATCACGCCTTCGCGCAGCGCCGCCGCCGACTCGGCCTGGCTGAGATACCGGCTGTCGGTGTCGACCGGGCCGAGCTCCAGCACCCGCAGTGAGGTGAACTCGGTGCCCGAGTCGCGGGCGCCGAGCGAGATGCGCTTGCCCTCCAGGTCGCCGAACTCCTCGATCGCCGAACCGGCCATGACCACGAGATGCAGGTGGCTGTCGTAGAGCCGGCAGATCGCCGAGAGCTCCTCGGGCGCGCTGCCGTCGGTAAGGATCAGCGCGTCCAGGCTCGTCAGCCCGAGGTGCACCGCGCCGGCCCGGAGCATCCGGATGTTGTCGGTGGACGCACCGCTCGGCACGGTGCGCACCGTGACGCCCGGCACCTGCTCGGAGATGTGCGCCGCCATCGAGCCGCCGATGCGCCGGTAGACCGCCCCCGCCGGCCCGGTGGCCAGCCGGAGGTCGATCTCGCCGACCTCGCGCTGCCGCGAGCAACCGGCGATCAGCCCACCGGCGGCCAGGAGCACCGCCCGCCTGCTGGGGTTCAGCATGCCGCGATGATACGGGCCCGGCGATCAGCGGCGGACGCGGCGGGTCAGCGCCAGCCCGCCGAGCACGACGGAGCACAGGCCCACCACCACGGCGACATAGCCGCCGACGATGCCGTAACCGGTGCCGGGACCGCCCTCGGCGGCGGCCACCACCAGCCCGCCGACGGCCGCGCCCGCCAGCCCCGCCACCAGGGCCACGACGGCTCCCCTTCTGCCGGTGCCGGCGCCGATGCGACCGGTGGCGCGGGCCACGGCCAGCCCGCCGACCACCGTGCCCGCCAGGCCCAGCAGCGCGCCCACCGCGGACCAGAGCCGCCCGGACGTCATGGCGTAGGCGTCGACGGGGTCCACGACTCCGAGCAGGGTGAAGGTGACGGACATGAGACTCTCCTCCTGGGACTGGACGTGTCCCGATGGTGTCCTCCGGACCCGCCGCCGGTCGTCCGGCCAGGGGAGGCGATGCGCGCTGCCGCCGGCGCCGCAGGATCCGTGGAAGTACCGCGGACGCGGTAGCCCGGCGATCGTCCGTACGCAGGATCCGCCCGCGACGGCATCGGGCTATGGTGCGCGCATGAGCACAGGACGGTCCCGTGCCCTCGACTGGGCGATCGCCGGCTGCGTGGCGGCGGCGCTGCTGGTCACCGGGCTGTCCGGGCAGGGCTCCGCGAACCCCGCCGGCTACGCGGCGCTGGTCGCCGGTGGCCTGGCGCTGGCCGCGCGCCGCCGGGCGCCGGTCCCCGTCCTGGTCGTCACCGGGTTGTGCGCGGTGGGCTACCAGGCGGCCGGTTTCGACGTGCCCGCCGTCGCGTTCCTGTTCGCGGTGTACGCCGCCGTACGGGCCGGGCACCGCGTCGTCACGGTGGTGGCGAGCGTGACCATGCTGGCCGCGCTGCCGCTCGCCGCCGTGGCCTCGGGATCGTACGACATGGGCGAGGCGTTCGCGCAGGCCCGGGGCGCTCTTGAGCTGGCCTGGCTGGTCGCGGCCGGGGCGGCGGGCGAGGCGCTGCGGCAGGCCGAGCGGCGGGCGGAGGAGGCCGAGCGCACCCGCGAGGAGACCGCGCGGCGCCGCGCCGACGAGGAGCGGCTGCGCATCGCGCGGGAGCTGCACGATTCGCTCACCCACCAGATCTCGATCGTCAAGCTTCAGGCCGAGGTCGCCGTGCACGTGGCCCGCAGGCGCGGCGAACAGGTGCCGGAGGCGCTGCTGGCGATCCAGGAGGCCGGGCGCGAGGCGGCCCGCGAGCTGCGCGCGACCCTGCAGGCGCTGCGCGACGACGACACGACCCCGCCGCGCGGGCTCGACGACGTCCCGGAGCTGGTGGAACGGGCCCGCGCCATCGGCCTGGACGCCACCCTGACGATCGAGGGGCGGCGGCAGGACGTGCCCGCCGCGGTGAGCAGGACCGTCTACCGGATCGTCCAGGAGTCGCTCACCAACGTCGCCAGGCACGCCGCCGCCGCGACCGCCTCGGTCCGGATCGACTGCCGCCCGGACACGCTCGAAGTACGCGTCGACGACGACGGCAGGGCCAACCAGGACACCGTCCCGGTGCCCGGCGTGGGGCTGCTCGGGATGCGCGAACGCGTCACCGCACTCGGCGGACGCCTGCGGGCGGAGCCGCGCGGCGAGGGCGGCTTCACCGTCCGGGCCGAACTCCCCGTGGACCGGCTGCCGTGATCCGCGTCCTGCTGGTCGACGACCAGCCGCTCATCCGCAGCGGGTTCCGCGCGCTCCTCGACCTGGAGGACGACATCGAGGTGGTGGCCGAGGCCGGCGACGGCGTCGAGGGCCTGGCCCTGGCCAGGGAGCATCTGCCCGACATCGCGCTCGTCGACGTCCAGATGCCGGTCGCCGACGGCATCGAGACGACCCGGCGCATCGCCGCGGACCCCGCGCTGGCCGGGGTGCACGTCGTCATCCTGACCAACTACGGCCTGGACGAGTACGTCTTCGACGCGCTGCGCGCCGGCGCGGCCGGGTTCCTGGTCAAGGACATCGTGCCCGAGGATCTCCTGCACGCCGTGCGGGTCGCGGCCCGCGGCGACGCGCTGCTCGCGCCGTCGATCACCAGGAAACTCATCGACAGGTACGTCACGCGGCCGATCACCCTCGGCACCGGCAGAGGGCTCGAAGAGCTGACCAACCGGGAACGCGAGAGCGTCGCCCTGGTCGCGCAGGGCCTGTCCAACGACCAGATCGCCGACTGCCTGGCGATCAGCCCGCTGACCGCCAAGACCCACGTCAACCGGGCGATGGCCAAGCTCCACGCCCGCGACAGGGCCCAGCTCGTCGTCATCGCCTACGAGTCCGGCCTGGTGGTGCCGGGCGGTTCCTGACGCTCAGACGTGGGCGAGCAGGATCGCCGGGTTCTCCACGAGGTCGGCCACGTGGCGCAGGAACCCGCCGGCCGCGCCGCCGTCGCAGACCCGGTGGTCGAAGGTGAGGGAGAGCTGGGTGATCTTGCGGGGGACGACCGCGCCGCCGTGCACCCAGGGGCGGTCGATGACGCGGCCGACGCCCAGGAGAGCGGCCTCCGGGTGGTTGATGATCGGGGTGGAGCCGTCCACGCCGAAGACGCCGTAGTTGTTGAGCGTGAACGTGCCGCCGGTCAGCGCCTCGGGCGGGAGTTTGCCCGTGCGGGCCAGGCCGGTGAGCCTGGTCAGCTCCCCGGCGAGCTGGGCGGTGGTCATCCGGTGCGCCCCGCGGACCACGGGGACGACGAGCCCGCGGTCGGTCTGGGCGGCGAATCCGAGGTTGACGTGTCCGTACCGGACGATCTCGGAACGGGCGACGTCCACCGTGGAGTTCAGCTCGGGGAAGCGGCGCAGGCCGTCCACGCAGATGCGGGCCAGCAGGGCCAGCAGGCCGATGCCGAGATCGGGGCGGTCGCGCCGGAGCGCGTCCCTGGCCGCGAGCAGCTCGGTCGCGTCCACGTCCACCCACGTCGTGGCGTCGGGGATCTCGGCGCGGCTGCGGCTCAGCTTCTCCGCCACAGCCCGCCGCACCCCCCGCAGCGGCACGCGCTCCTGACCCGCCGCGTCCTGGGAACGGTCGGCCACCGGCCCTCTCCCCGCCGTGGTTTGGGAACGGTCGGCCACCGGCGCCCTCCCCGCCGTGGCGCGGGCGCGGTCGGTGATGGCTCGGTCCACGTCGCGGCGCAGGATCACCGCACGCGGCCCGGTGGGCGTGACCTCGTCGAGATCGATCCCATGTTCCCGCGCGATCCTCCGCACCAACGGCGAGATCACCCGCGGCGCCATCCCCCCAGCCGCCTCCCGCCTCCGCACCTCCGCGACAGGCCGTGATTCCGCAGCGGGGCGGAGGTCTGCCGGGCGGGGATCTGTGGCGGGCCGCCGGTCTGCGGCGGGACGGAGGTTTGTGGCGGGGCTGGGCTCTGCGGCGGGATGCGATTCCGCAGCCGGACGGAGGTCTGCGGCAGGCCGCCGGTCTGTGGTGGGGCGGGAGTCTGTGGCGGGCCGCCGGTCTGCGGCGGGACGGAGGTTTGTGGCGGGGCTGAGGTTAGTGGTGGTAGTGAGGTCTGCGGTGGAGCGGGGGGCTGTTGTGGCGTTCGCGTTTGTGGTGGGACGGGTGTGGCGGCGGCGGGGTGGGGTGGGGGTGGTGCCGTAGCCGATGAGGACGTTGCCGGAGCCGGCGCGTTCCTCGTCGCGGTAGCGGGCCGCCGCCGGGTGCTCGGCGGCGACCTCGATGAGGGGCGCGCCCACGGACAGGACGGCGCCGGGCTCTGCGTGCAGGGCCAGGACGGTGCCCGCGTAGGGGACCGGGACCTCGACGGCAGCCTTGGCGGTCTCGACCTCCACCACGATCTGGTCGATCTCGACGGTGTCGCCGACGGACACCTTCCAGTCGAGGATCTCCGCCTCGGTCAGCCCTTCGCCCAGGTCGGGCAGCCGGAACACCTGCCCCGCGGTCATGACGCCTCCCTGCTCAGGTGCACCACGTCGGGCCGGTCGTCGAACTGCAGCCGGTCGACCGCGTCCAGGACCCGGTCGGCGTCCGGCAGATGGGCGTGCTCCAGTTTCGGCGGCGGATAGGGGATGTCGAAGCCCGTGACCCGCAGCACGGGCGCGGCCAGCGAGTGGAAGCAGCGCTCCTGGACCCGCGCCGCGATCTCGGCGCCCACCCCGGCGAACCCCTGCGCCTCCTGGATCACGACACACCGCCCGGTCTTCCGTACGGAGGACGTGACGGTCTCGTCGTCGAACGGGACGATCGTCCGCAGGTCGACCACCTCCAGGGAGACCCCGTCGGCGGCCGCCGCCTCGGCGGCCTGGAGCGCGACCGGCACGCCGGGCCCGTAGGCCACGAGCGTCGCGTCGCGGCCCTCGCGCCGGACCACGGCCTGCCCGAACCCGGGCGCGCGCCGCCGCCCGCTGGGGGAGAACGCCTCCTTGGACCAGTACAGCCGCTTCGGCTCCATGAAGATCACCGGGTCGGGGTCGGCGATGGCGTCACGCAGCAGCCAGTACGCGTCCTCGACCGTCGCGGGCGTGACGACCTTCAGCCCCGGCGTGTGGGCGTAGTACGCCTCGCTGGAGTCGCAGTGGTGCTCGACGCCGCCGATGCCGCCCGCGAACGGGACGCGGATCACCATCGGCAGCGTCACCCGGCCGCGGGTGCGGTTGCGCGTCTTGGCCACGTGCGAGGCGATCTGCTCGAACGCCGGATAGGCGAAGGCGTCGAACTGCATCTCCACCACCGGCCGGAACCCGCCCATCGCCATGCCCACCGCGAGGCCCACGATGCCGGACTCGGCCAGCGGCGTGTCGAAGCACCGCTCCTCGCCGAACTCCTTGGTCAGCCCGTCGGTGACGCGGAACACGCCGCCCAGGGGCCCGACGTCCTCGCCGAAGACGAGCACCCGCTCGTCCGCACGCAGCGCGTCGCGCAGGGCGGCGTTCAGCGCCTGCGCCATCGACATCGCGGTCATGTCACTCCTCCGGTGCGGTCAGCTCGGCCGCCAGCAGCTCGCGCTGCTCGCGCAACTGCGGCGTGGGGTCGGCGTAGACGTGGTCGAACAGCTCGTACGGGTCCGTCTCCGGGTCGGCGTTCAGGCCGTCGCGGACGCGGGCAGCGAACGCCTCGGCCGCCTCGCGCGCCGCCGTGACGCCCGCCGCGTCGAGCAGGCCCCGGTCGCGCAGGTAGGTCTCCAGCCGGGCCAGCGGGTCGGCCGCCGCCCACCGCTCGACCTCCTCGTCGTCGCGGTAGCGGGTGGCGTCGTCGGCGTTGGTGTGCGCGTCCATGCGGTACGTGTGCGCCTCTACCAGGAACGGGCCGCCTCCCTCACGGGCGTGCCGCACCGCCTCGGTCAGCACGGACAGCACCGCGACCAGGTCGTTGCCGTCCACCTGCTCGGAGCGGACGCCGTACCCGACGCCCTTGTACGCGAGCGCCGGGGCCGCGGTCTGCCTGGCCAGCGGCACCGAGATCGCGTACTTGTTGTTCTGCACGAAGAACACGACCGGGGAGCGCAGCACGCCCGCGAAGTTGAGCGCCTCGTGGAAGTCGCCCTCGCTGGTGCCGCCGTCGCCCACGAAGGCCATCACGACCGCGTCCTCGCCCTTGCGGCGCAGCGCCTCGGCCATGCCGACCGCGTGCACGGTCTGGGTGGCCAGCGGCGTGCACTGGGGCGCGACGCGGGTGGCCGCGGGGTCGTAGCCGCAGTGCCAGTCGCCGCGCAGCAGGGTGAGCACCTCGACCGGGTCGAGGCCGCGCGCGACCAGGGCCACGCAGTCGCGGTAGGTGGGGAACAGCCAGTCGTCCGCGCCCAGCGCGAGCACGCCGGCGACCTGGCAGGCCTCCTGCCCCATGCTGGACGGGTAGACGGCGAGCCTGCCCTGCTTGGTCAGCGCGGTCGCCTGGCGGTCGAAGCGGCGGCCCAGGACCATCCGGCGGTAGGCCTCGGCGAGCTGTTCGTCCGCGGGCGCCCGGTAACCGGCGGGCGGATCGACGGCGGTGCCGTCCTCGGCGACGAAGCGCACCGGGACGGGCGCGGGGAGAAGGCCGGCCACCTGGTGATGGGACATGGCGACACTCGCTTTCTCTGGACGTTTGACAAGAGAAGCGTGTGCCGCGCGAGCCACCTGCTCAAGACATCACGTACAAACAGCGACAAATGGCCAAAAATGGAGCTTATGTGGGCCAAATGTCGATCCAATCGGGTTTCTTGCGGAGGGTGAGCCGGACGTTTGGCTCACCACTCCGCGCCCCGGCCGCGGGCCTCGTCGAACACCAGCCACGTCCTGGTCGCGCGCACGCCGGGGATGTCCTGGATGCGCTCCAGCACCATGTGCCGCAGCGCCTCGTTGTCCGGTGTCCTGACCAGCACCAGCAGGTCGTAGTCGCCGCCGACCATGGCGATGTGCTCCACGTACGCGATCTCGCGCAACCGCGCCGACACCTGCCGCCAGGTGTTCTGCTCGATGGCCACCGAGACGTACGCGCTGGTGCCCAGGCCCGCCTTCGCCGGCGCGAGCTCGGCCGTGAAACCCGTGATCACGCCGTCGTCCAGGAGCCTGGCCAGGCGCGCGTAGGCGCTGGCGCGCGAGATGTGCACGCGCTCGGCCAGGTTCCGCACCGACATGCGCCCGTCGCGCAGCAGCTCGGCGATGATCGCCCGGTCCACGTCGTCCAGCGGAGCGGCAGGACGTGCCGGCCAGCCCTCGCCGGTGTCGCTCACCGCGCGTTCTCGTCCCACGTCTTGGCCACCAGCGTGAGGACGTCGTACGTGGCGACCGCGCGCCCTTCCTGGTTGGTCACGACGGCGTCCCAGCGGACCTCGCCGTGGCCGGCCCCGCTGCGCGGCGTGATCTGCTTGACGGTCAGCGTCACGGCGATGGCGTCGCCCGCCTTGACCGGCGTGAGGAAGCGCAGCGCGTCCACGCCGAAGTTCGCCAGCACCGGCCCCGGCGCGGGGTCCACGAACAGCCCGGCCGCCAGCGAGACGACCAGATATCCATGGGCGACGATGCCGCCGAACAGCGGGTTGCGCGCGGCCGCCTCCGGGTCGGTGTGCGCGTAGAAGGTGTCGCCGGTGAACTCGGCGAAGTGCTCGATGTCGTCGAGCGAGACCGTGCGCGGCGGCGACGCGATCGTGTCGCCGATCCGCAGCTCGGCCAGCGACTTGCGGAACGGGTGTACGTCCGAGTCGATGCGCGCCGCGCCGGTCGTCCAGCGCCCGGTGACGGCGGTGAGCAGGTCGGGGGAGGCCTGGACGGCGGTCCGCTGCATGTGGTGCAGCACGCCGCGCACCCCGCCCAGCTCCTCGCCGCCGCCGGCCCGCCCCGGGCCGCCGTGGACGAGGACGGGCAGCGGCGAACCGTGACCAGTGGACTCGGCGGCGTCGTCCCGGTCGAGGACGAGGACCCGGCCGTGCCACGGCGCGAGCCCGAGCACGACGGACCGGGCGACCTCGGGGTCGTGGGTGACGACGGAGGCGACCAGGCTGCCCCGGCCCCGCGCCGCCAGGGCGACCGCCTCGTCCAGGGTGTCGTAGGTGAGCACGGTGCTGACGGGCCCGAACGGCTCCACCTCGTGCGGCTCGGTGGCGCCGGGCCGGGCACGCAGCAGGAGCGGGGTCATGAACGCGCCGCGCGTCGCGTCCCCGTCGAGCAGAGGCCCGCCCGCGAGGTCGCCGGCCACGACGTCGGCGCCGGCGCGCAGCGCCTCGACGGCCTTGCGCACCTCCTCGCGCTGGCCGAGCCCGGCCAGCGCGCCCATCCGCACGTCGGGGTTGCGCGGGTCGCCCACGGTCACCCGCGCAAGGCGCGCGGCCAGCGCCTCCACCACCTGGTCGGCCATCGCCGAGGGCACCAGCGCGCGGCGGATGGCCGTGCACTTCTGCCCCGCCTTGACCGTCATCTCGGTGACGACGCCCTTCACGAACAGGTCGAACTCCGGGTCGTCCGGCCGCACGTCGGGGCCGAGGACGGAGCAGTTCAGCGAGTCGGCCTCGACGCCGAGCAGCACGCCGCCGTCGAGCACGTTCGGGTGGCGGCGCAGGATCCCGGCGGTGTGCGCCGAGCCGGTGAAGGCCACCGAGTCCTGCACGGTCAGCTCGTCGAGCAGCCCGGCCGCGCTGCCCGCGACGAGCTGGATCGAGCCTTCGGGGAGGATGCCCGAGCCGACGATCAGCCGGACGGCGAGCTCGGTCAGATAGGACGTCTGACTGGCGGGCTTGACGATCGAGGGCAGCCCGGCGAGGAAGGCCGGGGCCAGCTTCTCCAGCATGCCCCAGACGGGGAAGTTGAAGGCGTTGATCTGCAGCGCCACGCCCGGCCTGGACGTGTAGAGGTGCTGGCCGACGAACGTGCCGCCCTTGCCCAGGCGCTCCAGGCCGCCGTCCAGGAAGACCGTGTCGTTCGGCAGCTCCCGTACGCCCTTGCTGGCGTAGCTGAACAGGGTGCCGATGCCGCCGTCGACGTCCACGGCGGTGTCGCGCGAGGTGGCGCCGGTACGCACCGACAGCGCGTACAGCTCTTCCTTGCGCTCAGACAGGTGCTTGGCCAGCGCCTTGAGCAGCGCGGCCCGCTCGTGGAAGGTCAGGGACCGCAGCGCGGGGCCGCCGGTCTCGCGGGCGTGGCGGACCATCGCGGCGATGTCCAGCCCTCGGCTGGAGAGGCGCGCGACCTCCTCGCCCGTGGCCGCGTCGAGCAGCGGCTCCCCGTCGTCGGCCGCGCGGAACCACCGTCCGGCTGCGTAGCTCTCCAGCAGCGTGCTCACCCTGTCTCCTCTCGCGCCCCGTTGCGTCGATGCCCACTCGTGTGCGACCTTATTACTGACCGAGCGATAAGTAAATGAGCCCGTTCCGGAGGGAAGATGACGACCATCCCAGCGGAGCCGGACCTGGAGGCCCGGCTGCAGGCCGGGTTCGACGCGACCATCGCCCGCCGCGACCGCATCGAACCGCGCGACTGGATGCCGGACGCCTACCGCAAGACGCTCGTCCGCCAGATCGCCCAGCACGCCCACTCCGAGATCATCGGCATGCAGCCGGAAGGCAACTGGATCGGCCGCGCGCCCTCCCTGCGCCGCAAGGCGATCCTGCTGGCCAAGGTGCAGGACGAGGCCGGGCACGGGCTGTACCTGTACTCGGCGTGCGAGACCCTCGGCGTGTCCCGCGCCGAGCTGACCGGCCTGC
Organism: Nonomuraea ferruginea; assembly: GCF_039540635.1. Classification (NCBI taxonomy): domain Bacteria; kingdom Bacillati; phylum Actinomycetota; class Actinomycetes; order Streptosporangiales; family Streptosporangiaceae; genus Nonomuraea; species Nonomuraea ferruginea. The sequence continues at coordinate 182,854 of NZ_BAABFD010000016.1, forward strand.
TGCTCAGCGGACGCCAGAAGTACTCCTCGATCTTCAACTACCCGACGCTCTCGTACGCCGACGTCGGCACCATCGGCTGGCTGGTCGACGGGGCCGCGATCTGCAACCAGGTGCCGCTCTGCCGCACCTCCTACGGGCCCTACGGCCGCGCGATGATCCGCATCTGCAAGGAGGAGTCCTTCCACCAGCGGCAGGGCTACGAACTGCTGATGACGATGATGCGCGGCACCGACGAGCAGCGGGCCATGGTGCAGGAGTCGGTCGACCGGTTCTGGTGGCCGTCGCTGATGATGTTCGGCCCGCCGGACGCGAACTCGCCCAACAGCGAGCGGTCGATGGCGTGGGGCATCAAGCGCAACTCCAACGACGAGCTGCGCCAGAAGTTCGTCGACATGACCGTCCCGCAGGCCGACGCGCTCGGCGTGACGCTGCCCGACCCCGGCCTGCGCTGGAACGAGGAACGCGGCCACTACGACTTCGGCGAGCCTGACTGGCGGGAGCTCGCCGCCGTCATCCGCGGCGACGGGCCGTGCAACGCGCAGCGGCTGGCCCACCGCAGGGCCGCGCACGACGACGGCGCCTGGGTGCGCGAGGCGGCGACCGCGTTCGCGGAGCGGGAGGGCGCCCGATGAGCGGCGACCGGCGGGAATGGCCGCTCTACGAGGTGTTCGTCCGGGGCAAGCGCGGACTCAACCACGTGCACGTCGGATCGCTGCACGCCCCCGACGACGCGATGGCCCTGCGGCACGCCCGCGACGTCTACACCCGGCGCAACGAGGGCGTCAGCATCTGGGTGGTGCGCGCCGACGCCATCACCGCCTCCAGCCCGGACGAGAAGGACCCGCTGTTCGCGCCCAGCGGCGACAAGGTCTACCGGCACCCGACGTTCTACGAGATCCCCGACGACGTCCCGCACATGTGAGGGCAGGATGAACGACGACCACGGCAGCATCTTCGACGGCCTGCTCGGCGGCGACTCCTCCCAGTGGGCCTTCGGCACGGACTTCGAGGACCCGCTGGCCGGCGTCGACACCACCACGCCCGACGGTGTCGACCCCGCCGAGCTGGCCGCGTACTGTCTCATGCTCGGCGACGACGCCCTGATCATGTCGCAGCGCCTGTCGGAGTGGTGCAGCCGCGCCCCCGACCTCGAAGAGGACATCGCGCTGGCGAACATGGCCCTCGACCTCCTCGGGCAGGCGCGCCTGCTGCTGGCGCGGGCGGCCGCCGCGGACCCGCGCGTCGTGCCCGGCCTGCCCGAGGGGTCGCCGGTGCCGCCGGAGGACGCGCTCGCCTTCTTCCGCGACGACCGCGCCTTCCGCAACGTGCGCCTGGCCGAGGTGGCCAACGGGGACTTCGCGCACGTCGTCGTCCGCCTGCTGCTGTTCTCGACGGCCCGGCTCGCGCTGCTGGAGCGGCTGTGCGTCAGCCGCGACCACGTGCTCGCCGCCGTCGCGGCCAAGGGCGTCAAGGAGGTCGCCTACCACCGCGACTGGGCCGGGCGCTGGTTCGTCACGCTGGCACGCGGCACAGAGGAGTCGCGCCGCAGGCTCCTCGCCGCCCTCGACGCGCTGTGGCCGCTGCAGGCCGAACTGGTCGCCCCGCACCCGCTCGAACACTCCCTGGCGCTGGCCGGGGTCGGCGTCGATCCGGTGTCGCTGCGCGATCCGGTGGACGCCGTCTTCGGCCAGGTCCTCACCGCAGCCGGCCTCGACCGCCCCGAACGGGCGCCCCTGGCCGGCGTCGGCGGCCGCACCGGCCGCGACGGCCTCCACACCGAGGCCCTCAGCCTCCTGCTCGCCGAGATGCAGGTGGTCGCCCGCGCCCACCCCATGGGGCGCTGGTGACCACCCGACGGCCCGCGACCGGGGGAACGGCGTCCGCGCGGCGGGCTGTCGAGGCGGCGGGCCGGGTGCGTGATCCCGAGATGCCGATGCTCACGCTCGCCGACCTCGGGGTGCTGCGCGGTGTCGAGGTGGTGCGGGACGCGGAAGGCGGCGAGGTCGTGATCGCGTCCATCACGCCGACGTACACCGGATGCCCGGCCATGGCGACCATGCGCGACGACCTCGTGCACCGGCTCAACGACGCCGGGTTCGCCCGCGTCGAGGTGCGGGTCGTGCTGGACCCGCCGTGGTCCAGCGACTGGATCTCCGAACGCGGCAGGGCGGCCCTGCGCGCGGCGGGGCTGTCCGCGCCCGGCCCCGCCCCCCGCCGCACCGGGCCGGTCCCGCTGACGCTCGGCCCGCCCCGGTCGGCCCCACCGTGCCCGCGCTGCGGGTCGGCGGCCACCCGGCTCACCTCCGAGTTCGGCGCCACCGCCTGCAAGGCCCTCTACAGCTGCACCGGCTGCCTCGAACCGTTCGAGCACGTCAAGGAGATCTGACCATGACCACGCTCGCGCCCGCGCCGTCCAGGGCCGCCGTCTTCCACCCGCTGACCGTGTCGGCGGTGGACCGGCTGTGCGAGGACGCCACCGCGATCACGTTCGCCGTCCCCGACGAGCTGCGCGCCGCGTACGCCTTCCGGGCCGGGCAGTCGCTCACGTTGCGCCGCGTCATCGACGGGCACGAGCACCGCCGCTCGTACTCGATCTGCGCCCCCGCCGGCGCCGCCCCGCGCATCGGCGTCCGCGAGATCCCCGGCGGCCTGTTCTCCTCCTGGCTCGTCCGCGAGGTGGGGCCGGGCACCGTCATCGAGGTCCAGCCGCCCACCGGCTCCTGGCGGGCCGACCCGGACCCGGGCGAGCGGCACCTGTGCGTCGCCGCCGGCTCCGGCATCACCCCGATGCTGTCGGTCGCCTCGACCGTGCTCACCCACCCGGGGGCCCACGTCTCGCTCCTGTACGGCAACCGCACCAGCCGCACCGTCATGTTCGCCGAGGAGCTCGGCGACCTGAAGAACCGCTACGGCCCCCGCCTCCAGGTCGTGCACACGTTCTCACGCGAGCCGCGCGAGGTCGAGCTGCTGTCCGGCCGGCTCGACGGCGACCGGCTGCGCCGCCTGCTCACCGGTCTCGTCCCCGTCGAGGTGTTCGACCACGTCTGGCTGTGCGGGCCGCTGCGCATGATCGAGGAAGCGCGCCCGGTGCTCGCCGAGCTGGGCGTCCCCGCGGAACGCGTGCACGTCGAGCTGTTCTACGCCGACGCCCCGCCGCCCGCGCCGAGGCGGACCGGCGACGGGATCCCGTCCGGCGCGACCACCGAGCTGACCACCGTGCTCGACGGCCGCCGCACCACCTCGACCGTCTCCCGGGAGACGACCCTCCTGGACAGCGCCCAGGCCGCCCGCGGCGACCTGCCGTTCGCCTGCAAGGGCGGCGTCTGCGGCACCTGCCGCGCCGTCGTGCGCGCGGGCGAGGTGGACATGCGCCGCAACTACGCGCTCGAACCGTACGAGGTCGCGGCCGGATTCGTGCTGACCTGCCAGACGTTCCCGGCGGGCGAGCAGGTGACCGTCGACTACGACGCCTGAGCGTCGTCAGGCCTCGTGCTTCGCCAGCCCGTCGAAGGCGACGGTGGTGATCGCGTCGGCCACCATCACCGGGTCGTAGGCGCCGTCCGGCCGGTACCACTCGACCAGCGAGTTCACCATCCCGAACAGCAGCCGGCTCACCAGCGCCGGCGGCACGTTGTCGCGCAGCGCGCCCTCCGCCACGGCTTCGGCGACGAGCGCGGCCAGCCGGTCGTCGAGCCAGCGCCGCCGTTCCAGCGCCGCCAGCTCGACCTCGCTGTTGCCGCGCACCCGCAGCAGCAGCGTCACGGACGGCTGGTGCGCCACCAGCACCTCCACGCTGCGCCGCACCACCTCGCGCAGCCGCTCGTAGGCGCCGACGCCGGCCCGCTCGCGCGACGCCTCGGTCACGACGGCGGTCAGCTCGTCGAGCGCGTCGTCGAGCGCCAGGCCGAGCAGCTGCTCCTTGCTCGTGACGTGGTGGTAGATGGCCGGCTTGGTCAGCCCCAGCTCCTTGGCCAGGTCGCCCATGCTGGTGGCGTCGTACCCCCGCCGGTTGAACAGGTCGATCGCGGCCCGGAGTATCGCCGGCTGGTCATAACCGGGACGGCCCCGCCGGCGGCGCGGGGCCGGTTCGGCCTGCTCGGTCGTGGACACCGATGCAGCATCTCACGCGGCGTCATCAACCCCGCACGCTGCCTCCGGCGGGGGTGATGACAGGGAGATTCGTGCGTCCCGCACGGACGTCGCTTCGCGCGCCGCCCCGCCTGGAGGTCGCCTCAGGTTACGCGGACGCTCTGGCGGCCGAGGCCTTGGCGGCCCGGTCCGGGGTGACGCGGCGGCGGCGGACCGGGAGCCCGAACGTCGGGTTGGCGACGTTCCAGGCGGCGCCCTTGCAGACCACTTCCTTGTAGACGGCGGCGATCCGCCCGGTCAGAGCCGCCCGCCTCGCGCGGTCGTCGGCGGTGACGTACTGGATCAAACCCTCCTTGCGGCCCAGCGAGATGCACTGGTTGAAGTAGCGGAGCGGCGCGTTCGGGAGCTTCCCGCCGGTCAGCCCCGCCGCGATGGCGTCGGCCGCCTGCCATGCCATCGGCCCTCCCGAGGCGCACGACATCCGCAGCGGCTTGTCCCCGGCGCCCATCGCCAAGGCCGCGTCGCCGACGGCGTACACGTCCGGGTGCGAGACCGAGCGCATCATCCCGTCGACCACGATCTGGCCGGTGCCGGTGACCTTCAGGGCGGTCGCCTTCGCGATCGGGTGGACGGCGAAGCCGGTCGTCCACACGGTGACCGCGGCCGGGATGTCCCTGCCGTCCGCCGTTGCCACGCGGTCGGCGTCCACGCGGGTCACGGCGGCGTGCTCGTACACGGTGATCCCCAGCTTGCCGAAGACCTTCCACAGGTGCGCGCGGCCCTTGGGCGACAGCCAGTCTCCGAGGGCGCCGTCGGCGGCGAGGGCGACGTCGAGGTCCGGGCGGGACTCGGCGATCTCGGTCGCGGCCTCCAGGCCGGTGAGGCCGCCGCCGACGACCACCACCCTCTCCCCGGCGCCGAGACGGGCCAGGCGCTCCCGCAGCCTGAGCGCTCCCGGACGGCCGGCGATCTCATAGGCGTGCTCGGCGGTCCCCGGGACGCCCTGTGAGTTCCAGCCGCTGCCGAGGGCGTAGACGAGCGTGTCGTACGCGAGCTGCGCGGCGCCGTCCGGGCCGGTGACGGTGACGGTCTTGCCGTCGACGTCGATGCCGGTGACGTTCGCGATCCTCACCTCGACGCCGGTGCCGGCGAACATCTCGCTGTACGGCCGGGGCTTGAGGTCCTGGCCCGCCGCCAGCTGGTGCATGCGGATCCGCTCCACGAAGTCGGGCTCGGAGTTGACGAGAGTGATGGCGACGTCCTCGCGATGGAGCCGCTTGGCGAGACGGCCGGCGGCGATGGCCCCGGAGTAGCCGGCGCCGAGGACGATGACGCGATGCTGCATTTCCTCGCTCCTGTCTTACGCGGATGTGCCCTTTGAACCGGACAGCCCGCCGTTTCCTGACAGGAACGCGGTGTGAAGCGCCTCACAGAATGGTGAACAGGGGTTCCCCGTGATCGGATGCCGCCCAGCGCGCGGTCGCCCGTTCGAGCTTGTCGGGGTTGACCTGGTTGTAGAGCTCGGCGATGCCCTCGTCGGTGACCCTCAGGCACATGACGCCGACGACCCGGCCTTCGACGACGGCCACCACGGCGGGGCCGCCGTTGGCGGTCCAGGCGTAGACCTCGGGCGCGCCGCCGGTGAACGCGCGCTTGGCCGCGGCGGGCCTGACCAGCCCCCGGACGAACTTGGCGACCGCGACCGCGCCCTCGAACGGCTTGACCCGGGCCGGGACCTTCCCGCCGCCGTCGCCGACCGAGACGGCGTCCTCGGTGAGCAGGCGCACGAGCGGCTCGGTCTTGCCCGTGGCGGCGGCCGTCAGGAACTCCTCGATGATCCGCCGGGCGGCGGCCTCGTCGACCTCGGCGCGCGCCTTGCCGGCCGCGACGTGCTTCTTGGCGCGGTGGAAGGTCTGCTGGCTGGCGGCCTCGGAGATGTCGAGGATCTCGGCGATCTCCCGGTGCGGGAAGTCGAACGCCTCCCGCAGCACGTAGACCGCCCGCTCGCCGGGGGACAGGCGCTCCATGAGGGCGAGCACCGCGTACGAGACCGACTCGCGCTGCTCGGCGGTGTCGGCGGGGCCGAGCATCGGGTCGCCGGCGAGCAGCGGCTCGGGCAGCCATCGGCCCACGTAGGTCTCGCGGCGCGCCCGCGCGGAGGTGAGCTGGTTGAGGCACAGGTTGGTGAGGACCTTCGTGAGCCAGGCCTCCAGCACCTCGATGTGCTCGGCGTCGGCGGCCTGCCAGCGCAGGAACGTCTCCTGCACGGCGTCCTCGGCCTCACCGGCGGAGCCGAGAAGGCGGTAGGCGATGGCCTCCAGACGCGGCCTGGAGGCCTCGAACCGGTCGACGTCGCTCACCGTCAAGGCCATGGCCCTGATCCTAAGGCGTGCCCACGCCGCGCGGCGAGGCAGGCGTCGCCGGTCCGGTGAGCTGGGCGGTTACGGGCGTTCGACCCGGGTGGGGTCGCCTCGGACGAGCTCGTCGTGGACGCGCCAGCGGGCGGTGGTGAGGTCGCGCGCCGCGGCCTCGTCGCCGCGCTCGATGCGTTCGCGCAGCAGGCGCATGGCGAGGCGGCGGTTGAGGCTGAACAGCCGCTCGGTGTCGACCACCACGACGAGACCCGTGGGCCGGTGGGTCGCGCGCACCGCGGTGCTCGCCTTGTTGCGGTGCTGCCCGCCGGGCCCGCCGGTGCGGCAGGCGACGACGTCGACGTCCGCTTCGGCGAACGTGGTGGACGGGGCCTCGACCTCGCACGGCTGGGCGATGACATACCAGTTCTTGCGGCCCGCGCGGGCCCGGTACGGGCTGGGGGCCTGCCAGCACAGGGTTCCGGTCCACGAGGCGGCGAACGCCTCCGCGTCCGCTCCCGTGATCCGGACGACGACCGATCGGTACGTGCCGGGCCGGTCACCGGGCACGGCCTGGGCGCGATGGGTCTCCAGACGCCGCCGGGCGGCGTCGGCTTCCAGGCGGTGCAGGAGCCGGGCCAGCGCCCAGGCGCACTCCTGCGGGCCACGCCCGGCCGACAGGAGCAGGTGGACGCTCACGACCGTCCTCTCTTACGGCGCCGGTCCCTTCCGATGTCGGCCGTCTTGTAGGTGACCAGCGGGACCGTGGTGGCCACGGGCGTGGCCAGGCCGTGCTCCACGAGGTCGGCGATCACCTGCTCGATGCGCTTGTAGGCCGTCGGCGCCTCCTCGAAGAGCAGTTGCCGGTCGCCGCACACCACCAGCGATCCCACCGGGGTGCGGCGCAGCTCCTCGACCGTGTGCTTGGCCCGGCCCCGGCGCAGGGCGTCCGCCCGCGACATCTTGCGGCCCGCGCCGTGCGCCACGGAGTGGTTCGCGTCGGGCCCGGCGTGGGCGGCCACGAGGTAGGACGGGGTGCCGCGGGTGCCGGCGATGAGCACGTCACGGCCGTCGCCCGGCGCCGCCCCCTTGCGGTGCAGGTAGACCCCGTCGCGGACCTCCACGAGGTTGTGGCACTGGTCGACGACCGGCTCGGCGGGCTCCGCGCCCAGGGCGTGCGCGACCCGGGCGGCCATCAGCCGCCGGTTGAGCGAGCCCCACCGTACGGCGTCGTCGTGCATCGCCAGGTAGGCGGCGGGATCGGGGGCCGGGCCGGCGCCGTGGACCTCGGTGTGCGCGCGCAGGATCCGTTCGCCCAGGCCGCGCGAGCCGCTGTGGACGACGAGCACCAGGTCGCCGGCGGCCAAGCCGAGCCGGCTCGCGTGGTCCGGCTCGAAGACGGTCCCGACGCGCGCCAGCTCGACGAAGTGGTTGCCCCGGCCGACCGTGCCGAGCCCTTCGACGTGACCGGCGGGGATGTCGCCCTCCACCACGTCCCACGCCGGGTCGTCGGCGTCCGGCGCGTGGTCGAGGTCGGGGAACCGGGCGGCGAGCCTGGCCGGGTCGGCGCGCCTGAGCCTGATGGGGAACACGGCGATGCCGCAGCCGATGTCGGAGCCCACCAGGAACGGGTACAGCGTGGCGGACGTCATGGCGGCGCCGATGGGGGCGCCCTTGCCCGGGTGCAGGTCCGGCATGGCGGCGACGTGGATCATGCCGTCGAGCGCGGCCACCTGGTGACACTGGTCCAGGGCGTCGGACTCGATCCAGCTCGTGGGGGAGGCGAACACGGCGACGGTGGCCGAGGTTTGCTGAGACAAGACGCTCTCTTCGCTGAACAGGATGGGGGATCAGGGGGCGTTGTCCGTCAAAGCATCATGGACACCACATTCCCGGACGATGATCACGCGAGGCAACCGGTTTTCGGCCGTACGGTCACCCGACGTCGATGTAGTCGGCCGGGGCGCTGATCGTCCGGGACCCGCCCCAGTCGTGGAAGCGGATGTCCACGGTCATGAAGAGACCGCTCACCGGTTCGGGCACCACCGAGCTCATCGGGCCGGACGCCTGGACGCGGCGCGGCAGCCCGTCGGCGCCGATCCACATCGACCAGGAGTGCTCCGCGTCGCCGGACAGGGCCGCCGGGACCACACTCATGGGCAGGGAGAGAAGTCTCTTCCCGGCGGCCTGGTGGAGCCGATCGCCGGTGATGACACCGCTGTGCCGTACGGTCCCCGCCCCGTCCGGCGCCGTCGAGACGGAAGCGGCGAGCAGCGCCTCGGCGACCCCGGGCCGGAGCACGTCCACGAGGCAGCCGATGTAGGACGGCACGTCGCAGGTGACCTCGTCGACCACGAGGGGCATCCGTGACCAGGGCGGCCGGTCGTAGTAGACGTGGCCTCCGGTCTGGATCGAGTGCAGGGACCGTGGCCCGTCGTGGGACGACTCCAGGACGAGGTCCGCACCGTCGGCTCCCGACGGGCTGAGCTTCAGCACGCCGCGCTGGCGGAAGGTGTGTCCAGCGGGCGCGTCGTCGGCCCGGACGGTGAGCTCGACGTCCACGCGTACGGTGGACCGCCGGGCGAACTCGTGGTCGAGCGCCGCCACGTCGGGGGACGGCGGAGCGCAGGCGGTGAGTGTCAGTACGGCGGCGAGCGCGACGAGGAATCTGGTCATCCCGTCATCTCCGGATTCTCCAGGGAAGTCCTACTCCGTTGGATGCGCCGGTACGTCACGGATCGATGCCGGATGGGACTCGCTCGGTTCTCATGGAGTTCTCAGGCGGAGTTTGTAGCACTTTCGCCTGAAATTTATGACGATGGGGCGATGGAGCACGTGCCGCAGGAGACGGGTGCGGCCGAGGCTCAGGGAACTCAGGGAGCCATGGCCGGTAGGGCTCGGTGGTTCGTCGTCGGGGGAGTGGCACTCGTCGTCGTGGCCGTGCTGGCGTACTGGCTGGGAAGCAGCGGCGGGAACGGCGAGGAGGCCGCGCCCGCGCCGAGCGCGACGCCGACCCCCAGCGCGACCCTCACGGTGCCCGAGGTCTTCGACAGGGTCGGGCCGTCGGTGGTGGTCATCCGCGCCGGGAAGTCGCTCGGCACCGGGGTGATCGCGGCCGAGGACGGCACGATCCTGACGGCGCACCACGTCGTCGAGGACGCGAAGGACGTGACCCTGACGTTCGCCGACGGCACCAGGGCGAAGGCCGCCGTCGTGTCGTCCGACCCCAAGCTCGACATCGCGATGCTCAAGCCCGCGAAGCTGCCGGAGATCGTCGTCCCGGCGACGCTCGGCGGCGCCGCGGCCGTGGGCGCGCCCGTCGTGGCGATCGGCAACCCGCTGGGCCTGGCCTACAGCGTCTCCACCGGCGTCGTGTCGGGCCTGAACCGCAGCACCGACAAAGGCGGCCTGAGAGGGCTCATCCAGTTCGACGCCTCCGTCAACCCGGGCAGCTCCGGCGGCCCCCTCCTGGACGCCCGCGGCCTGGTCATCGGCATCGTCGTCTCGATCGCCGACCCGGGAGGCGACGAGGCGTTCGCCGGCATCGCGTTCGCGGTGCCGATCGGCGCCGCCCTGGGCGGTGACGAAGGCGACGGCCCGCCGGGCGACGGACCCCAGATCTGACCGAAGGAATGCGATGACCTCTTCCCCCGACCCGGCCCACCCGCTCGAACAGGTGCTGTTCGAGGTCAAACGCACCATCGTCGGGCAGGACGTGCTGCTGGAGCGGATGGCCGTGGCGCTGGTCGCCGACGGGCACCTGCTCGTCGAGGGCGTGCCCGGCCTGGCCAAGACGCTCGCGGTGCGGTCGCTGGCCGCCGCGATCGCCGGAAGCTTCCAGCGCGTCCAGTTCACCCCCGACCTGGTGCCCGCCGACCTCGTGGGCACGCGGGTCTACCACCAGCACTCCGGCGAGTTCCGGACCGAGCTCGGCCCGGTGTTCGCGAACCTGCTGCTGGCCGACGAGATCAACCGCGCCCCGGCCAAGGTGCAGAGCGCCCTGCTGGAGGTGATGCAGGAGCACCAGGTGACGATCGGCCGGGAGACGTTCCGGGTGCCCGAGCCGTTCCTGGTCATGGCGACGGAGAACCCGATCGAGTCGGAGGGCACCTACCCGCTGCCCGAGGCGCAGGTCGACCGGTTCATGATGAAGGTGGTCGTCGACTATCCGACCCAGGCCGAGGAGCAGGCGATCGTCAGCCGGGCGCTGCGCCCGCCCCAGCCGCCGCAGCCCATGGTCACGGCCGAGGACCTGATGGCCATGCGCGCCCGCGCCCAGCAGGTCTACGTCGACCCGGCGATCGTCGACTACGCGGTACGGCTGGTCGCCGTGACGCGTTCCCCCGCGACGGCCGGGCTCGGCGAGCTGGAACCGTACGTCACCCACGGGGCGAGCCCGCGGGCGTCCATCGCGCTGGTCACGGGCGCCCGCGCGCTGGCGTTCCTGCGCGGCCGCGACTACGTCCTGCCGCACGACCTGACCGAGCTCGCGCTCGACGTGCTCCGCCACCGCCTCGTGCTGTCCTACGAGGCGCTCGCGGACGACGTCGACGCCGACACGATCATCACCAGGGTGCTCGGGGCCGTCTGGACGCCCGACGTCGTCCTGCAGAACCGTTGATGGCCACCGCCCCCGAGAAGCTCCTGCTCCGCCTGGAGTGGAAGGTCGTCCGCAGGCTCGACGGCCGGCTCCAGGGCGCCCACCGCACCGCGCACCGCGGCTCCGGGATCGACTTCACCGGCCTGCGCCCGTACGGAGAAGGCGACGACGCCCGGCACATCGACTGGAACGTGACCGCGCGGCTGGACGAGCCGCACCTGCGGGTGTTCACCGAGGACCGCGAGCTGACGGTCTGGCTGGTGCTCGACCGGTCGGCGTCGATGGCGGCCGGCCGGCCGGGGCGCGGCAAGCACGACGTGCTGGCCGAGCTCGCGCTCGTCCTGGCCCGGCTGTTCGGCCGGGGCGGCAACCGCGTCGGCGCCCTGCTGTTCGACACCGGGGTGCTGCGCGTCGTGCCGCCCGGCACCTCCCGGCGGCACACGCTGCGGATCGGCGCCGAACTGGCCCGCACCGGTCAGGCCCGCGGCGGCGCCACCACCGACCTGGCGGAGATGCTCGACGCGGCCGGACGGCTGGCCCGCCGCCGCGCGCTCATCGTCGTGCTGTCGGACTTCATCGGCGACGGCGACTGGGAACGCTCGCTCCAGCGCCTGGCCCGGCGGCACGAGGTGGTCGCCCTGCGGATCGCGGACACCGCCGACGACGTGCTGCCCGAAGCCGGGCTGATCGTCGTCGAGGACGCCGAGACCGGCGAGCAACTCGTCGTCGACTCCGCCGACCCGCTGCTCCGGGTACGGTTCCGCCAGGCCGTCGACGACCGCGACGCCCGGCTCGCGGCGGGCATGCGCCGCGCCGGGGTGCCCGTCCACCGCGTCGACACCGACCGCGACCTGGCCGAGGCGCTCGTCGAGGTCGTCGCCCGCACCCGGGACCGGTCGCCATGACCCTGTCGTCGCCGCTGCTGCTGGTCCTCGGGCTGGTCGTCACCGTGGCGCTCGCCTGGGCGGCCGTCGTCTCGGCGCGCCGCCGGACGGCGGCACTCGCCGCGGCCGGGGTCGTGCCGCGGCGCGGGCGCGGGACGTACGTGGGAGCCGGTCTGACGATCGCCGGCGTCGGGGTGCTGGCGATCGCCACCGCGGGACCGGCGGCCATGGTGCCGGTGCCGCGGACCGCGGGCACCGTCATCCTCGCCATCGACGTCTCCAACAGCATGAGCGCCGACGACGTCGCGCCCACCCGGCTGGCGGCCGCGCAGCGGGCGGCCCGCGCGTTCGTGGCGGCCCAGCCCGGCAGCGTCGACATCGGCGTGGTCGCGTTCGAGCGGGGCGCCCTCACCACGGCGCGGCCCGACGCCGACCACTCCATCGCGCTCAAGGCCATCGACCGGCTGAAGGTCACCGGCGGCACCTCGCTCGGGACGGCCATCACCGCCTCGCTCTCGGCGATCACCGGTAAGCAGGTGGCGGTCGGCCGCGACGGCGCCGCGCCCGACATCGGCTACTGGCCGTCGGCCACGATCGTGATGTTCTCCGACGGCCAGAACCGGGGCGGCGACCTGGAACAGGCCGCGGCCGTGGCCCAGAAGGCGGGCGTCCAGGTCCACACCGTCGGGATCGGCACCGCGGCCGGGGCGACGGTGAAGGTCGACGGCTTCCACCTGCAGAGCTCGCTCGAAGAGGACACCCTCACCGCGATCGCGCGGACCACCGGCGGCGCCTACCACCCCGCCTCCGACGCCGCGCGGCTCGACGGGATCGCCGACACGATCGACCTGCGGCTCACCGTCTCCGACGAGCCGCTGCCCCTCGCCGGCGGCCTGATCGGGCTCGCCCTCGCGCTGCTCACCGCAGGAGCGGCGCTCACCGTGCTCCGGTCTGGACGGGTGATCTGAATGACGTTGTCGTGGCCGTGGGCGCTCCTGTCAGTCATGGTCATCCCGTTGATCTTCGCCATCCGCTGGTGGGCGCTGCGCCGCCGCCGACGCGCGGCCGTGCGCGTCACCTCGATCGCGCTCGTCCGCACCGCCCTGCCCGGCCGCACCCGATGGACGCGCAAGATCCCCCCGGCGCTGCTCGTGGCCGGGCTCGTGCTGCTGGTCGTCGGGGCGGCGCGGCCGCAGGCGTCCCTGCCGGTGCCGCGGACGTCGGCGACGATCCTGCTCGCACTCGACACCTCCGGCTCCATGTGCTCCACGGACGTCGACCCCAACCGCATCACCGCCGCGAGGAAAGCCGCGGCGGAGTTCATCGAGTCGCAGCGCGGCGGCCCGCGCATCGGCCTGGTCACCTTCGCCGGCACCGCGGGCCTGCTCGTCCCACCCACCGACGACACCGACGCGCTGATCGAGGCGCTGGACGGACTCACCGTGGCCCGCGGCACCGCCATCGGGCAGGCCGTGCTCACCTCGATCGACGCGATCGCCGAGGTCGACCCGTCGGTCGCCCCCACCGGGGCCGACCCGGGCGGTCCCGGCGAAGGCTACGCCGGCGCCGCGATCGTCGTCCTCACCGACGGGGCCAACACCCAGGGCGTGGACCCCGAGACCGCCGCCAGGGAAGCGGCCCTGCGCCGCGTCCGCGTCTTCCCCATCGGCTTCGGCACCACGAACCCGGCCCCGATGGTCTGCGACAACTCGCAGTTCGACGGCCGAGGCTGGGGCGGTGGCTGGGGCGGCCGGGGCGGATTCGACCGGGGCGGCCGGAACGTCCGCATGATCGACGAGCCCGCGCTCAAGGAGATCGCCGAGACCACCGGCGGCGCCTACCACCGCGCCGAGAACGCCGACCAGCTCCAGAGCGCCCTCGACGCACTCCCCGGCACCTTCACCGTCGTCCGTCAGCGGGTCGACACGGCCGCCGCCTTCGCCGCCGGCGGCGCCGTCCTCATCACCGCCGCCCTGTCCCTCTCCCTCTGGTGGAACCGCCCCCGGACTCCGGCCCGCTGACGGGCCGTCCGTGAACTCCCACACCAAGGCCGGGAGATCGTAAAACGCCGTTTCCGGCAAGGGACATGTGGAAGATCTCGGTCATCCCTCCCCGGATGACTGTGCGGCGTCGAAGGCGAGGGCCCTTGATCTCGGTGGTGCTGGCTCTGCTGGCCGCGGCCTCCAACGCCGCTGCCTCCAACCTCCAGCGTCAGGCGGCGCTGTCCCTGCCCCAGCAGGAGGAGTTCGGGCCGCGGCAGGTCCTGGCGCTGGTCCGGCGTCCGGTCTGGCTGGCCGGGATCGCCGCGCTCATCGGCGGCTTCGTCTTCCAGGCCGCGGCGCTGGCGACCGGACCCCTGGCGCTGGTCCAGCCGGTCCTCGTCACGGAGCTGCCGTTCACGCTGGTCCTGATCCCGCTGATCCTGGGCGGACACGTGGGGCGGCGGCCGTGGCTCGCGGTCGCGGCCATGACCGGCGGGCTGGCGATCTTCCTGCTGAGCGCGGCGCCCAGCGTCGGCCACGATCGTCCCAGCACGGAGGTGTGGGCCCTGGCGGCGACCGCGACGGTCGGGGCGATCTTCGGACTCTGCGCGGTCGCGTACCTCTTCGGCGGCCGTGGCCGGCCCGCGCTGTTCGGGGTGGCGACGGGCTTCGGGTTCGCCTTCACCGCCGCGCTCATCAAGGAGAGCACCATGATCCTGGAGAGTGCTCCGGGGTCTCTGGTGACCTCGTGGCAGCCGTACGCGATGGTGGTCGCGGGGCTGTGCAGCCTGTTCCTCCTGCAGATCACGTTCCGTAGCGGGCCGCTGGTGGTCGCGCAGCCGGCGCTGACCATCAGCGACCCCGTCGCCGGCATTCTGTACGGCACCCTGATGTTCGGGGAGGACGTCCGCACGGGGCCGTGGATCGTCCTTGAGGCGGCCGGCATCGGCGTGATCTTCCTCGGCACCGTGATGCTCGCGAGAACGCCCTTGCTCAAGGACTCGCCGTCAACGTAGCAGCACCGCCTCGGCCGGCGCGGCGTCGAAGAGGGCCGAGGCCCGGGCGAGCAGGCGGTCGCGCCGGCGCGCGTCCCGCAACTGATCGAGCGCGTGTACGAGAGACGCGGCGTCGGGCGCGTGCACCGTCACCTCCGCGCGGGCCATGGCCAGCGCGCCGTCGAGCCCGTGTCCCGGGATGGGCCGGTAGGAGATGACGGGCAGGCCCGCGGCGAAGGCCTCCTCGCAGGTCAGCCCCGCACCGTTGTCGACCAGGGCGTAGGCCGCCGACATGAGCGCGGGCATGTCCTCCTGCCAGCCGAGGGCCAGCCCTCCGTGGGCACCGGCGAGGCGGCGGCGCAGCCCGGCGTCGCGCCCGCACAGGATGACCGGCACGTACCGGCCGGAACGCGCCACGATCCGGGCGGTCTCCGCGACGTGTCCCACTCCCCACGATCCCGAGGAGATGAGCACCAGCCGGTCGCCGGGCGCGGCGCCGATGCGGGCCCGGACGTCGCCGGCAGCCGGCCGCGTACGGTCGAGGAACGCGGGCCGGACGACCGGGGCGTGCACGGACGCGGGCCGGCCCGTCAGCGCGGCGATGCGCGGGATCGTCGCCGGGTTCGGACACAGATACCGGTCGTTGCCCGGATGCAGCCACAGCCGGTGCACGGCGAAGTCGGTCACGAGCACGGTGCTCGTCGCCGGAAGCCGGCCACGCCGCCGCAGCGTCCCGGTCACCTGGGCCGCGACATGGAAGGTCGAGATCACCTCGTCCGGCGGGCGGTGCGAGACCAGGCGCAGCAGCCGCACCCCGGCGAGCGCCGTCAGCGGGGAGACCGAGGGGGCGCGTTTGGCCGCGAAGAATACCCGGTAGATGACCTCGTACAGCCACGGAGCACGCCTGATCATCCAGCGGTACGACCCGCGCAACAGGCGGCCCAGGCGGAGGGGGAGCAGATGAAGCACGTCGACGACCTGCACGTCGGCGCCCAGGGAAGTGAGGCGGCGGGCCAGTTCCGCCGCCACGGCGTCGTGCCCGGCGCCCATGGCGGCGCTGATGATCAGCAGACGCCTGCCCTCGGCGCTCATCGTCCGGCCCGCGGGGGGACGCAATGATCAAGCGGGCCGCGCTGCCGCTGGCGCTGGCGGGGCTGGCGTTCGTCCACGTCGGTCCTGGCGCCACCTGGCTGGCCACGGCGCGGCGCCGGCTGCCCCGGCTGGCGGGCGCGGGCCGCGACGACCATGTCGCGCTGACCTTCGACGACGGTCCCGATCCGCGTTCCACGCCGTTCTTCCTGGACGAGCTCGGCCGGCTCGGCTGCCGGGCCACGTTCTTCGTCCTCGGGGAGATGCTCGAACGCCATCCTGAGGTGGGGCGACGGATCGTGGCCGAGGGGCACGAGATGGCGGTGCACGGCTGGCGGCACACCAACGCCCTCGTCACCCGCCCCGGAGCGGTCACCTCGGAGATGGGCCGGACAGCCGATCTCGTCCGGTCGTTCACCGGGGTCCGGCCCGTCTGGTACCGGCCGCCGTACGGGGTGCTCAGCGCCGAGGCGCTGGTCGCGACCCGGCTGCACCGGCTCCGCCCGGTGCTGTGCACCGTGTCGGGTCAGGACTGGACGGCTTCGGCCACGCCGGAGTCCGTCATGGCGCGACTGCGCCCGGGGCTGGGGGGCGGCGCGACCGTCGTGCTGCACGACACCGATCACACGTCCGCCGCCGGCTGCTGGCGTTCGGCGCTCGGCGCGCTGCCCGAGGTGGTCGGCCAGTGCCGCCGGGCGGGGCTGCGGGTCGGCCCGCTGCGCGACCACGAGGTCGGCAGCGGGCGCGGTGACGTGCGGATGTCGTGACAGGCAGGACACAGCGGCCCTCCTCGATATAAGTGCGGATATTGTGTGTCCGGTGCCTGGAACGGCGAAACCGGAGTTTCCCAGATTTTGATTGACCGGGGCTTCTCCGTGGACTTCCGCTGAAAAAGTAAAACGGGGATCGTGGCGGCTTAATAAGTGCCCGGACAAGTTACTTCGGCTCGTTTTGGGCAGCGCACGGCGGGCATTCGTTGGCAATGGCGTCGCGCGGGACCGGTACGTACGATTTCATGTCGAAAGCCGGCCAGGAGAATTTTCCAGTAGCACTGAGAATGCTGCCGGTCCATTACCGGAACCATTTGGCAGCCGTGTACGGGTTCGCGCGCTTCGTCGATGACCTGGGCGACGAGGGGGAGCCGGGCGACCGGTTGCGGCTGCTCGACGACGTCGAGACGGACCTGGACCGCCTCTACGGGGGATCCGGACCGCGCCTGCCCGTGGTCCGCGCGCTCGCCCGGACGGTGGAGAGCTGCGCGGTTCCGGCCGAGCCCTTCCGCCGGCTGCTTGAGGCCAACCGGCGCGACCAGACGGTCACCCGGTATGACACCTTCGACGACCTTCTCGGTTACTGCGAGCTGTCGGCGAACCCCGTGGGACACATCGTCCTGCACGTGTTCGCCTCGGCCGATCCGCCGCGGCTGGCCTGGTCCGATCGCGTCTGCTCCGCGTTGCAGATCCTCGAACACTGCCAGGACGTCGGCGAGGACCACGCGCGCGGCCGGATCTACCTGCCCGCGCAGGATCTGCGCCGGTTCGGTTGCGCCGAGGCCGACCTGTCCTCCCGCACCACTCCGGGGAGGCTGCGCCGCGTCGTGGCCCTGCAGACCGTGCGAGCCGCCGAGATGCTGCGCGAGGGACGCCCGCTCGTCGCCTCGCTGTCCGGATACGCCCGGCCGGCGGTCGCCGGATACGTCGCCGGCGGCCTGGCCACCGTCGCCGCGCTCGACCGGGCGGGCCATGACGTCCTGCGCCGCGCCGTCCGCCCGCGTCGCGGCCGCCTGCTGGCCGCCTGGCTCCGCATTCTCACTACCTGGAGGTGAAGAACCGGATGACCCTGTCCCACGCATACCGGCTCTGCGAACAGATTGTCCGCACCCGAGCGAGGAACTTCTCCTACGGCATCCGGTTGCTTCCCGAGCCGAAGCGCCAGGCGCTCAGCGCGGTGTACGCCCTCGCCCGCCGCATCGACGACATCGGCGACACGGAGGGTCCCAGCGAGCAGCGGCTCACAGGGCTGTCGGAGGTACGCGACGCCCTCCGCCGCATCGGCCCCGGCGAGACGAACCTCGTCCTGCTCGCCCTGGACGACGCGGCCCGCCGCTATCCCATCCCCCTGCCGGCCTTCGACGAGCTGATCGACGGCTGCGCGGCGGATGTGCGCGGCACCACGTACCAGAGCTTCGACGAGCTGCTGGGCTACTGCAGGTGCGTCGCCGGATCTGTCGGGCGGCTGTCACTCGGCGTCTTCGGCGCGGACGACCACCGGAAGGCCGAGCCCCTGGCCGACGCCCTGGGGGTCGCGCTGCAGCTCACGAACATCCTGCGCGACGTGCGCGAGGACCGGCTCTCCGGACGCGTCTACCTGCCGTCGAAAGATCTCGAACGCTTCGGCTGCACCTTGGACCTCGACGCCCGGGGCAGGTTCACCGACCCGCCGGACGCGCTCGCCGCGCTCGTCCGGCACGAGGCGGCCCGCGCCCGTGACTGGTACGAGGAAGGGGCCCGGCTGGTGAGGCTGCTCGACCGCCGCAGCGCCGCCTGCACGATGGCGATGGCCGGCATCTACCGGTCCCTGCTGGACCGGATCGCCGCCGACCCGCTCCGGGCGCTGGCCGCGCGGTCGTCGCTGCCCACCTGGCGCAAGACGGCCATCGCGGTCCGCGCGGTGGCCGGACCCCGCCGATGAGCGGCTCACCGGTGGCGCCGGTCGCGATCGTGGGGGGCGGGCTGGCGGGCATCGCCGCCGCCGTCGCCCTGGGCGAGGCCGGTCACGCGGTGACGCTGTACGAGGCGCGTCCCAGGCTGGGAGGCGCCACGCACTCCTTCGAACGTCACGGGATGGCCGTGGACAACGGGCAGCACGTGTTCCTGCGATGCTGCACCGCCTACATGGGCCTGCTCGACCGGATGGGCGTCTCGGACAAGGTCCGGCTGCAGAAGCGGTTCGACGTCCGCGTCCTCACGCCCGAGGGCCGCGGCGGGCGGCTGCGCCGGACCGCGCTTCCCGGCCCTCTGCACATGCTTCCCGCGCTGGCGACGTACTCCCTCCTCGGCCCGGCCGACCGGTTGCGCGCCGTACGGGGCGCGCTGGCGCTGGCCCGGCTGGACCCCGCCGACCCCGCGCTCGACCGGATCACCTTGCAGCGCTGGCTGGCGTCGCACGGTCAGCCCGAGCCCGTCCGCGAGGCCCTCTGGGACCTCCTCGCGAAGGCGGCCCTGAACGTCGGCGCCGAGCAGGCGGCGCTCGGGCCCGCCGTGAAGGTGTTCAGGACCGCCCTGCTCGGCAGGTCCGACGCCGCCGACATCGGCGTCCCCGACGCGCCGCTCGGCGAGCTGCACGGCACCGCCGCGCACGACGCCATCAAGCGGCGCGGCGGAGAGGTGCGGCTGTCCGCGAAGGTGACGGGGATCGCCGAAGGGCCGGCGGTCGTCGTGGACGGCGCCCTGGTGCCGGCGGCCGCGGTGATCGTGGCCGTGCCGCACGGGCAGGCCGCCAGGATCGTGCCCGCCGGGGCGGCGCCCGGCCGGGACGCCTGGCATGAGCTGGGCGCGAGCCCGATCGTCAACGTGCACGCCGTGTACGACCGGACGGTCACCGAACTGCCGTCGGCCGCCGCCGTGGGCTCGCCGGTGCAGTGGGTCTTCGACAAGACCGGAGTGGCGGGGCTGAACGAGGGCCAGTACCTGACGGTCTCGGTGTCGGCCGCGCAGCGGTGGATCGACCTGCCCACGTCGGAGATCCGGGCGGAGTTCGTCCCCGCGCTCGAACGGCTGTTCCCCGCGGCCCGGCAGGCCCGGCTCACCGACTTCTTCGTCACCAGGGAGCGCCACGCCACCTTCTTCCAGGGGCCGGGCAGCGGTGCGCGCCGGCCTCACGCCCGGACCCGGTGGCCAGGGCTGTACCTCGCCGGCGCGTGGACCGACACGGGCTGGCCCGACACGATGGAGGGCGCCGTGCGCAGCGGACTTCACGCCGCCGGCCTGGTCCGGCGGCAGCTCGTCACGACACCGGGTCGCCGGTCATGAGCACGGCCGACACGCTCCGATCCACGAGACTGGCCCTCGACGCCGCCCGCGACCACCTGATCGGGCTCCGGTCACCGCAGGGCTGGTGGAAGGGCGAACTGCAGACCAACGTCACCATGGACGCCGAGGACCTGCTGCTCCGGGAGTTCCTGGGCATCCGGGCGAAGGACGACACGGCCGAGGCGGCCCACTGGATCCGGTCCGAACAGCGGGCGGACGGCACCTGGGCCACCTTCCACGGCGGCCCGCCCGACCTCTCCACCACGGTCGAGGCCTACACCGCGCTCCGGCTCGCCGGCGACCCCGTCGAGGCGGCCCACATGCGCGCCGCCCGCTCGTTCGTACGGGAATCCGGCGGGATCGAGTCGGCCCGCGTCTTCACCCGGATCTGGCTGGCCATGTTCGGGCAGTGGCCCTGGGAGAGGCTGCCCGTCCTGCCGCCCGAGCTGATGTTCCTGCCGTCGTGGTTCCCGCTGAACGTCTACGACTGGGCCTGCTGGGCACGGCAGACGATCGTCCCGCTCACGATCGTCAGCGCGCGCCGGCCCGTCCGCCCGCTTCCGTTCGACCTGGCCGAGCTCCGCACCGGCCGTCCCGTGCCGAGGCGGGGCGGGCTGGGCTGGGACGGGTTCTTCCACGGCCTGGACCGGCTGCTGGTCCGCTACGAACGACGGCCCGTGCGAGGGCTGCGCGAGGCGGCGATCAGGCGGGCCACCGAGTGGATCGTGGCGCGGCAGGAGGCCGACGGCTCCTGGGGAGGCATCCAGCCGCCCTGGGTGTACTCGCTCATCGCGCTCAACCTGTCCGGCTACGACCTGGACCATCCGATCATGCGGCGCGGGCTCCGGGGCCTCGACCGGTTCACCATCCGGGACGAGCGGGGCCGCAGGCTCGAAGCGTGCCAGTCCCCGGTATGGGACACCGCGCTCGCCGTCAACGCGCTGCTCGACGCCGGTGTCTCCCACGACCATCCGGCCGTCGCCGAGGCCGTCGACTGGCTGCTGGAGGAAGAGATCAGAGGGCCGGGCGACTGGGCGGTGCGGCGGCCCCGGCTGGCGCCGGGCGGCTGGGCGTTCGAGTTCGACAACGACCTCTATCCCGACATCGACGACACCGCCGAGGTGGTCCTCGCCCTGGGCCGGACGGGCCGGCCGGACGCGCGACCGGCCATCGGCCGCGCCGTGCGGTGGATGACCGGCATGGCCTCCCGTGACGGAGGCTTCGCGGCCTTCGATGCCGACAACACCAGGACGCTCTGTACGAAACTGCCGTTCTGCGACTTCGGGGCCGTGATCGACCCGCCGTCGGCCGACGTGACCGCGCACGTCGTCGAGGCGCTGGCGCAGGAGTCCGCGCCCGGCTCGCCGGAGCTGCGCCGGGCCGTGCTCTGGCTGCTCAAGGCGCAGGAGCCGGACGGGTCGTGGTTCGGCCGCTGGGGGGCCAACCACGTCTACGGGACCGGCGCCGTGGTGCCCGCCCTGGTCGCGGCCGGCGTACGTCGCGACGCGGCATGCGTCCGCCGGGCGGTCGCCTGGCTGGAGTCCCACCGGAACCAGGACGGCGGCTGGGGCGAGGACCTGCGCTCCTACACCGACCCGGCGTGGATCGGACGCGGCGCCTCCACGCCCTCGCAGACGGCGTGGGCGCTGATGGCCCTGCTCGCCGCCGGGGAGCGGTCGCCCGTGGTGGACGCGGGCGTGCGCTGGCTGGTCGAGCACCAGCGCCCCGACGGCACCTGGGACGAACCGCACTTCACCGGGACGGGATTCCCCGGCGACTTCTATATCAACTACCACCTGTACCGGCTCGTCTTCCCCGTCAACGCCCTCGGGCGCTACCTGCGTGCCTGCGGGCAGGCGCCATGACGGCCCTGCTGATCTGCACCGCCCTGGGCATGGAGGCACGAGCCGTCAGGCGGGGCCTGTGCCGCTCCCCGGTGCACGTCCGGCTGCGCCGGACAGGGCTCGGGCCACGCCGGGCCGCGCGCGTCGCGGCCATCCTGCCGGAGTTCGACGCGCTGGCCGTGACGGGCTTCGCGGGCTCGCTCGTCCCCGGCCTGCGGGCGGGGGACGTCCTGGTGGCCGAGGAGATCCGTTACGGCGACCGGGTTCTCGCCTGCCCGTCGGCGCCGCTGCTCGCCGGGGAGCTGGCGCGCGCCGGTCTGCGCGCCCGGACCGGCTCGTTGCTGACCGTGGACCACGTGGTGACCGGAGCCCGCGGGCGCGAACTCGCCGAGCGGGGCGCGCACGCCGTCGACATGGAGACGGGCCCGCTGGCCCGCGCGGCCGCCGGCCGGCCGGTGGCGGCCGTCCGGGTCGTCGTCGACACGCCCGCCGCCCCGCTGCTGAGCCCGGCCACCGTGCGCAACGCGCTCACGGCCCGCCGCGTGCTGCGCCGCGTCGGCCCGGCCCTCACCCGCTGGGCCGCGGCGACCGCGCCCCGGACGGTGCTCCGCGCGTCACCGGACCTCGACGGCGCCGCGAGCCGGGCCGACCTCGTCCTCGTCATCGGGCCCACCGGCTCCCCGGAAGCCAGGCACCTGGTGGAGTCCGCCACCCGGCACGCGCCGGCCCGGCTCGTCGAGGCGCCGGAGCACATCGAGCTCGCCTGGCTCCGCGGCGCCCGCACCGTCGTCCTCACCGCCGGCGCCTCCACCTCGCCTTCGCTCGTCGACACCGCCGAGAACGCGCTCCGCGGGCTCGGCCCCGTGACGACCGACGAATCCATCACCTTCACCCTGCCGAAGGACGCCCAGCCATGACGATCCCGATCCGCCAGAGTCTGCGTGTCGCCGGCTACATCCTGAGCAACAAGCTCCGGCGACGCTCGAAGTTCCCGCTGCTGGTCGAGCTGGAACCGCTGTTCGCCTGCAACCTCTCCTGCGCCGGCTGCGGCAAGATCCAGCACCCGGCCGACGTGCTCCGCCGCCGGATGCCCGTCGAGCAGGCGGTCGCGGCGATCGAGGAGAGCGGCGCCCCGATGGTGTCCATCGCCGGCGGGGAACCGCTCATGCATCCGCAGATCGCGGAGATGGTCCGGGAGCTGATCGCACGCAAGAGGTACGTCTACCTCTGCACCAACGCGCTGCTCATCCCCAAGAAGATCGACCAGTTCGAGCCGTCCAGGTACTTCGCCTGGACCGTCCACATCGACGGACTGAGAGAGCGTCACGACGCGGCCGTGTGCAAGGAAGGCGTGTTCGACGAGGCGGTCGCCGCCGTCCGCGAATGCCAGCGGCGGGGTTTCCGCGTCACCACGAACACCACCTTCTTCAGCACCGACAGCCCGCGGACGGTCATCGAGGTGCTCAACTACCTCAACGACGACCTGGCCGTGGACCAGATGATGATCTCTCCCGCGTACGCCTACGAGAAGGCGCCGGACCAGGACCACTTCCTCGGCGTCTCGGAGATCCGCGACCTGTTCCGCCAGGCCTTCGCCGACGGCAACCGCCGCAGGTGGCGATTCAACCACTCGCCGCTCTTCCTCGACTTCCTCGAAGGGCGCGTCGACTTCCCGTGCACGGCGTGGGCGATCCCGTCGTACTCGCTGTACGGATGGCAGCGGCCGTGCTACCTCATGGCCGACGGATACGCCCGCACCTACCGTGAGCTGGTCGAGGAGACCGACTGGGACGCCTACGGCCGGGGTCGCGACGACAGGTGCGCCAACTGCATGGCCCACTGCGGATACGAGCCCACCGCGATCTTCGCCACGCTGGGCTCGCTCCAGCAGTCGCTCCGCGCGGTACGCGACCACTGACCGTCAGCCCGTTAGCCGGGCCAGCCGGTGGAACGCGCCGGGCGCGGCGCCGCGCAGCCGCGCCGGGAACCGTAGCCAGCCCGGCACGTAGCACTCGGACCTGCCGCGCCGGATCGCCGTCACGATGCCGCGCGCCACCCGCTCCGGCGGGATCGGCCGGGGCCACCGGCGGTCGTACGGGACGCCGCGCCGGTCGAAGAAGGGCGTGGCGACCACGCCAGGGAACACCACCGACACCCCGATGCCGGGGAACTCCGACAACTCGTCCCGCAGCGCCTCGGCGAAGACGACCAGCCCGGCCTTGGCGGCCGAGTAGACCGCCTCACCCGCCACCCCGACGGCGCCGGCGATCGAGGAGACGAAGACGACGTGTCCCCGGCGCTCCTCGATCATCCCGGGCAGCAGCAGCCGCGCCAGCTCCATCGGCGCCGTCAGGTTGACCGCCACCAGCTCGTCCACCTCCCGGAGCGGCATCCCGGCGAAGGCCCCAGCCCACCCCGCTCCGGCGTTACAGACCAGGACGTCGACGGGGGCGGCCTGCCCGGCGAGCGCGGGGGCGTCCGTCGTGACGTCGCCGACGACGGCCCGCCCGCCGGTTTCGGCCGCGACCGCGTGCAACCGCTGCCGGTCACGTCCGGCCAGCACCAGCCGCGACCCGGCGGCGGCCATCGCCCGCGCGGTCGCCGCGCCGACGCCCGAGGAAGCACCGGTGATCAGGACACGGGCCCCGTCGATCCTCATGGCATCCGACGCTAGTGCGCGTCGCACCCTCGAACTGGGAGGACGCTCCGCACGCGCGGGAATCGCGGCGTGCCCACCGTACCCACGATTGCGAGAGAGCGGCGGGACGAGCCGGGCGGGACCCACTTCTAGGGATTTCCCTAGGCCGCACCCTAGGGGGGTCGCTGCCGCAAGGAACGTAGTGTTCAAGCGGCAGTGATCGATCACATCTCCCCCTCCCGATGGGCTGATCCCTGCCTGGAAACCGCGGCCCCCGTCATCTATCGCACACCCCGTCCGGGTGGAGAGGTGCGGACATGCTGAGAAGTGATGACCGCCGCGCCGGACAGGGCGGCGCCGGGTGAGCGCCTTCACCGATGCGCTGATGCTGAAGCTCCACGCCACCGGCGGCGTACAGGATCTGCTGTTCCCTCCTGGCCAGCAGGGCGTCTCCAGGGTCCGGCAGCTGGTCGGCACGCTGTACGGGCTGCCGGCCTCCAGCGTGCACGAGGTCCTGGAGGTCGAGGTGCTCGGGGCCCGGTTCCAGCGGCCGCTGTTCAGGCCGCGGCTGCTCACCGGCACCTGGACCCGTACGTCGCCCGACCACGCGCGTACCGACGTCCGGTACGAGGGCCGCGAAGCCGGAACGCCGCCCGAGTGGATCGATCTTTCGGCCGCTCTCGCCGTCACCCTCGTGCTGGAGCTCGACCGAGGGGCGATCGAGTCGATCACGTTCGCCGACATCGGGGAGTTCACCACCCTCGCCGAGTTCGAGGCGAAGTTCCATTACTTCGACCTGGCCGGCTACATGGCGCGGCACCGCCTTGAGACCGTCGACGAGCTCAGGAGGGCCTACCGCCACCTGCTCGGAGAGATCAAGCAGGCGGACCCGCCGCCGTTCGACCCCGGCGACCCCGCCAACCAGCGAAGGGTGCGGCTGGAGCTGGCCCTGCTCATGCGGGACGTCGTCGACGTCACCGAGGCGCTCCGCTCCGCCTCGCTCGTGCGCGACCTCGCCGAGCGGGATCTCGCCTACGCCCGCGACCTGGGTGATCTGGAGGTCCTCGCCCCGCTCGCCCCGGTGCTGGTCTTCCCCGCGGACGCCGTGGCCGCGAGCGGATTCGCCGAGGCCGACCTGACGGCGTTCTTCGCCGGTCAGGAAATTCTCGCGATCACGGTGCCGCCGTAGGTCCCGCGCCCGGACGCCCGAAAGCTCGTCGAAAGCCAGGAAGGAGATCCACGCATGACCCGGTCCAGGAAACGAGACCCCGACTCCGAGGCCGACGCCGCCGAGCCGGAGGCGCCCGCCGCCGCCGAGGCGGAGGTCTCCGTCACCGAGCCGGAGGTTCCCCGGCCGATGACGGCCGCGCAGCGGCAGGCCCTGCGCCGCAAGCTCCAGGAGAAGTTCCACTGACGGTGCTGTCCGCGGGAAAGCGAAGGGAAATGTGATGGCCGTCCGGTACGTCAACGTCAGGTCCAACGTGGACATGTTCTCCCCGGTCGTACGCGCGACGGGGAATATCGCCGTCATCGGCACCGCCCCGTCGGGGACCGACGACCAGCCGGTGGCGGTGGCCGATCCGGGGGCCGCCACGAAGCTGTTCGGCCCTGCGACGGTGCCTGACCCGACCCAGACCCAGCCGAACCGGGTCAAGCTCAACTCCTTGCTGACGGCGGCGCTGACGACGCTGTTCGGCCAGAGCCCCGGCCCCGGCCAGGTGTGGGCCGTCAAGGCGGCGGGCGACGCGGTCAAGCCGCTGTCCGATCCTGGGGCGGCGCTCGCCGCGGTCGAGGAGCTGGACGTCCAGTTCGTGGTCATCGCCGGGACCCCGCTCGACGACGCGTCCGGCGCGGACAACGGCGCGATCGGAAAGCTGGCCCAGCACGTCACGCGCGTCTCGGACACCGGCGGAGAGGGCAAGGAGCGGATGGGCGTCGCCATGCTGGCCAAGGGCGTGTCCGACGCGACGCTGGTCACGGGCAAGGGGAAGCTCGTGAGCGACCGCATGGTGTACGTCGCCCACAAGAGCGACGACGACGCGGCGGCGGCGGTGGCGGGCACGATCGCCGGTTATCCGCCGCACATCTCGATGCTGCTCAAGCAGGTGGCCATCACCAGCGCGCCGTTCAGCGCGACCGAGATCGACGCGATCAACTCGAGCGAGGAGTTCGGCAACCCGCCGAAGGGCAACGGGATCAACTGGCTGGTCGATCCCGTGCTCATCCCCGGCGGAGGGGTCTACCTCGGCGAGGGGTACACCGGCAATCCGGGCGGCATGAAGTTCATCGACGTGCGGCGGACGGTCGACGACATCTCCTTCAGGCTCAAGGCCCGCCTGATCAGGGCCATCGGCACTCTGCGCATCAGCCGTACCGGGCTGCGAGCGCTCGTGGCGCAGATGGAGGCCGTCCTGGATCCGGCGGTGCGCGACGAGGTCATCGACGGCTACGCGATCGACATCCCGGTGCTCGCCCTGCTGGACGCCGACCCGGCGGCGCTCACCGACGCCCAGCTCCAGGCCATCCAGAACGCCCAGGCCGACAGGGTCACCCAGATCCTCGTGTCGATCGACTACGCCGGGGCGATCCACCGCATCGCACTGACCCTCAATTTCGTCTAGGAGCGGCCATGCCCGACTGGAACACGCGTCTGGAGATCCGCCTCGGCAATACCGTCGTCGCGCCGATCTCCCAGTTCACGCCCACTTTCAACGTGCCGCACCTGGTCATCCACTCGATCGAGGCGGACAACCTGGGCTACGTGCGCCAGCCTCAGACCTTCACGTTCACGATGACGGTGCAGGCCATCGGCACAGTGGTGGCGGACCTCACCGAACTCGCGGTGAAAGGCCAGGAGTTCGAGATCACGGTCGCCGAAAAGAAGGGCACCGACTGGTCGTTCAAGTCGCTCAAGTTCAGCCGGTGCGTCATCACGTCGGTGAATCCCAGCAACGTCGTCATCGACGGCGCGCCGAGCGCGAGCTTCACCTGCATGTCGCTGAGCCCGGGGGTCGAGTCATGACCTGGCCGGGCGAGGCCGCCGACGGCGCCGACGAGGGCGAGGGCCTGTTCGTCATGCCGGCTTTCGACGTCGGTGGCAGGGTCGAACGCACCGGGATCGCCCTGGTGCACGAAGGCGAGTACGTGGTGCCCGCGCCGGGCAGCGAGGCGGTGTTCTCGCAGATGGGCGGGGCTACCCGGGTGGTCTGGAACTTCCCGGTGGAGGTCGAGATGGTCGGCGAGCTGTCGGACGAGCAGGTCGGCGCCGTGGCGAGGCACGTGTTCGACGAGCTCGACGTGGCGCTCCGGCGGCAGGGCAGAGCGTGACCGGCACGCCGGGCGTCGAGGTGCGGGTGCCGATCCGGATCCGGCTGGTCGGGACGCCCACCGCCGAGGATCTGACGCGCCTGGAGAACGCCGTGGCGCGGCTGGTCGCCCGCCGTGCGGAGCAGGCGGCGCGGGCGCTGGCCGGCGCTCGCCCCGCCGGGGTCACCGGCGACGACTCCGGCACGTCGCCCGCGACGGCCGGCGCCTCCCGCGTACCGGTGGCCCCGTATGAGCCGCCGGCCTCCGGCGGAGAGCCCACGGGCGGCGGCTACCGCATCATGTCCTATCAGGGCCCGGCGCGGCCGGTGCGGGTCCCGCTGACGCAGCGGAACGCCGCCCGTCCGGCGCCGCAGGCCGTCACCGGCCCCGCCGCGCAGCAGGCCGCGCTGCGCCGCATCACCGAGCTGCTCGGCACCGGGATCACTGACTGGGCGGTGACCGACGCCGAGGCCAGGGAGGTGCTGCGGATCCTCCTCCGCCTCGCGCCGGTGGACCTGATGCGCGTCGTGCAGGCCATGCGGCTCAGCGGCCGCTGGGCCACGCTGGGCCGGGAGGTCCCGTCCGACGCCGATGACCACCTCGTCGATCTCCAGCGGCGGATGGACCCGCACGCCGGCTATCTGATGCCGGGCGACACCGTCCGGGTCGAGGTGTGGCTCGGGCCCCACCTGCAGAAGGACGTCTCGCGTGACTACGTGCTCGGGCCGGGCGGTCTCGCCCTGCCCATGCTCGACCGCGTGATCGAGGCCACCGGCCTGCTGCCCGCGGATCTGCCCGACCGGGTCGTCAGGGCCTGCACGGACGCGCTCATCTACGTCGATCCCCTGGTCAAGGTGGCGGTCGTCGAGCGCGGGTCACTGTACGCCCCTCGGCACGGGCCCACGCGCGGGTTGCTCTGGTACACGTCGAGCAGAGTGGAACGGCCGCGCTCCGAGCAGCTGGACAAGCTGCGCGAACTGCTCGCCTACGTCTCCGGGGTGCGCCCCGACGACGAGTTCACCGCCCAGGCGCTCGGCCGCTACCACACCTGGATCGAGAAGCACCACCGCACTCCTGAGTTCCTGCGCCAGACCGGGCCGGCGCTGTGGAGCGCGTCCCTGCGTGAGGCGTCCCGGCCGGCACCCGTATCGGCCAGGACCCGGTTCCTGGAGCTGGCGAGCGCCATGCAACGGACGGCGGACGTCGTCCCGCAGGCCGAGAAGCTCCGGCTGGGCGCGTCGCTGGCCGACTACCTCGCCTGGCTCGACCGGCAGGCCGACGACGCGCTCGTCAGGTACGACCCGGCGAAGGTGTGGTCCCGCTTCTACGTGGGCCGGGTCGAGGCGGAGGTGAGGGCCGAGGTGGCCGAGAAGCTCCGCCGCGACCGGGAGGTCACCGCGGAGGCCGCCTCGAAGACCCACTGGGAGGCCGCCGGCCGCAAGCTCGACGAGGCGCTGGACTTCCTGAAGACGCGGGTGTGGCGGGTGCGGGAGCCCTACACGATCGAGGACCGCGAGAGCGGCGTCGGCTACCTGGTGTGGGAATCGGCGCAGGAGAGTGCCGTCCGCGACCTCATCGGGAGGGGGTTCCTGCGGGACGTCATCGCCTCCATGCACCACGAGGACTTCACCAGGACCAGCGTCGCCGCCGACTTCCAGGCCTGGCTCGCCGCCCACCCGGCCGAGTACGAGGCGTACCTGCTCGCCCAGGCATATCCGGACACCGAGAAGTACGAGATCCGGATCGACATCCCGGCGTGGCAGACCGCGATCGAGGTCGGGATCGGCTTCATCCCCGTCGTCGGGTCCATCGTCGCCGCGGGGGAGGCCGCGTTCGGGTACGACCTGTTCGGAAACAAGCTGAGCACGGTGGATCGCGCCGTTCTGGCCGCCTCCGTACTGCTGCCCGCCGCGGCCAAGGTGTACAAGGCGGGGCGGGCCTCCGTCACGGTCGCCACGCTGGCCCGCGACTACCGGCTCTCGGCACGCGAGGCCGACGTCGCCTACCGGGCGCTTACCCAGGTGAGGCCCGGGACGGCGGGCGCGCGGGTGCTGGAGTCGGCGGTCGCCGATGTCAGAGCGGGCAGTACGGTACGCGACGCCAAACGCCTGAACGAGCTGGACGTCCTGTTCAAGGACATGGGCTGGACCGATCGGGCGACGGCGAGAGAACTGCGCGCCGGCGCCGCGGAGAGCGCGATGCAAGGGCACGCGGGACGGCCCGGGCAGGAGGTCGCCGACCTCTTCGCCACCGGGGACGAAGTGGCCGAACTGACCGGGGCCATCGAGGGTCGGGCCAGCCGGCCGGGCGTCACGGGGGGACAGACTCCGCGTATCGACGACATCCGTGTGCCCGGCAGAAAACGCGTGCGCGTCGATCTCGAGCACATCGCGCGCGCCGCGGGCGAGACGTCGCGGGCGGCGCTCGCGCGCGTGCGACGGGTCATCGGCCGCCGCCTCGACCAGACGCCCCTGGGGCCGATATGGGAGCGGGCCCGGGCGAAGGTGGTCGGCGACCGCTCCCTGGCGCATGCCGGCAGGCAGGAGATGTTCGACCTCTACAACAGGGTGCGCGACGAGTTCTGGACGCTGGCACGCGCCGACCCCGGCGCGGCGCGCTTCCTCGACGAGGCCGGTTTCGCGTTCCCGCTCCAGGGCAAGGCGCCGCTGCTCAAGGTGGCCGACCCGCCCCCCGGCCTCGTGGACCTGCCGAAGGCCGCCGACATCCCCATCCAGGAGCGGCGCGTCAGCCTGGACCACAACCTGGAGAAGGCGCTGGCGGAGAACTACCGTCGCGCCGTCGACGCCGACAATCTCACGTTCCAGTTCCACAACCCCAACAGCAACCGGGAGACCGTCCAGGTGAAGTTCGGGCTGCGGCCCACCCCGGGGGTCACCGAATGAGCACCCATCCGGCCATGACCGTGTCCGAACCGGTGATCGTCAGCTGGACGGGCGAGGGCGACGAGCGGACGCGAAGGAGCGTCCAGGCGGCCGTCGCCGCGGGGGTGCGCCGCGCGCTGGGGACACGCGGCGCGGACCGCCCGGCCCCGCCCGCCGCCGGCGGACGGGGGACGGGCGGGGAGCCGTGGGGCGCCGACGCCGACGGAGCATGGTGGGTCATGCCCGGCTACAACGGCGGAGGAGCCCCGGTCGCGATCCCGATCCGGCAGGCCGCGGACGGCGGTGAGCGGCTGCCGCTCGGCGACGTGCTCGTCCGGTCCGCCTTCCCCGCCATGGCGATCATCAAGCTGTCCTTGGACGTATGGATCTGGACCGGCGACGACCCCTACGTGACCTCGCCGTCCCTCGCTCGAGCCCTGCAGTGGGGCCGGGCACTCTACGGGGCGCACGGCTTCACCGTCATGGAACGCCGCGGCCGGCACCCCGCCGACCGGTTCGTCATGGTGCCGCTGGCGGAGCACCTGCTGATCAGCCGATTCGGCAGCACCGTTCCCGTCATGGCGGGTGACGACGCCGAGGCGGTGCCCGGCCTGCAGGCCACCGAGCGCGGCAGGACGCTGCCGCTCAACGACTTCCGCGTCGTCATGACCGTCACCGGCGACGGCCGCTTCGTGTGCGAACTCAGCCGCGGCGCTTCCTGGCGGCCCTCGGCCATCAGCCGTGAACTCGCACGCACACCGGCGGGCGAGCGTGTCGATCCGGCCGTCGCCGCCCACGTCGCCGCGGCCCGGTTGACGGCCGAGGGCACCGGCGCCGAGCCCGGCACGACCGACGACGAGGTCATGCTGGAGCGCATCGTCACCATGGACCGGGAAATCTTCGCCGTCATGCCGTGGGAACGGCGCGCGGCGTTCCTCGCCGCCCTGTCCGGGCTGCTGTGGCCGAGCGCCCGGCAGAAGAGGACCATGGTCGAGCTGATCGCTTCGGCCGGCAGCCGCACCGAACTCGAGGCGATGGCAGCCATCCTGCGCGAGAAGGAAGCCTACGGGCGGCTGTTCGCCACGCTCGACGGCTCGGTCATCGACCTGCTGCTCATCCTCGGACGCGCCCGCCCGCCGGGCCCGATGAGCCCGCGGTTCGTGGTGGCCCTCTTCCGCGAGCTGGGCCTCCTGCCGGAGATCGGGGCGGACCCGGGGGCTCCCGACCCGATCCGCCGCCTGCGCAACGCCGCCAACGGTCTGAGCCTGTGGGTGCGCTCGACGATCGAAGGCGTCGTGGACCTGTTCACGCACTCCCCGGCGGAGCTCATCGAGGGCATCGGCCACCTCATCGAGTTCGCGCTCGTCGTCGACCGGGCCACGAGCATCCCACCCGACCCGAAGGCGCTGGAGATGCTCCGGCTGCTCGCCGAGCAGGCCGACGGCGCCATCCGCACCGCGATGGCCGGGCTGGAGTACGCAGAGGAGCTGGGCACGCCGTACGGGCGCCGGGGCGGCGGCGCCCGCATCACCGGTGACCTCGCCAACACGCTGGCCACCGCGCTCGCGATCGAGATCCTGAGCTGGTTCGTCGGCATCGGCGAGATCAAGGAGGCGCTCGGCGGCGTCCGGCTGACCGAACGGCTGGCGGCGCTGCTCAAGGTGCTGTCGTCACTGCGCCGCCTCGGCAGCACCGCCGAGGCGGCGGGCCAGTTGTCCAAGCTGGAGCGGTTCGTGTCCGCGCTGACCAAGCTCGCCATGCTCAAGGACGAGGTCGCCGCCGCGCGGGCCCTGCGACTGCTCCCCCAGGGGCACCTCGCCGAGATCGTCCGCCTCGCTGAGCTCGTCGACGTCCCGGCCGGCGCGAGGAGCAAAGTGCTGCGGGACCTCGCCAAGGCCAGGAACGTCATGCCCGACGTGCAGCGGCTGGCGGACGCGCTGTCCCTGGCGCGCCGGTTCGAACGCCGGGCCGAGGCCGTCGGCGGCGTCACCGGGGACATGGTCGCGGCCCTGCGACGGCTGATCGACACCGGCTGGGAACGTCGATCGCTGGCGAACCTGGTGGACGCCGTCCCCGCGCAGCGCCTGGGAGCGTGGTCGCGCGCGCTGGGCGCGCTGCGGCCCGCCCAGGTCGAGCGCCTGGGAGCGGAGTCGCTGCAGGCGCTCGCGTACTGGCCGCGATCGCTGACGTTCGTCGCCGAGACCGGCGGCGACGTCTACCTCACGATGCTGCGCCGCCACGGCGGTGACATGCGGGCGGTCGACGGCCTGCTGCACGGCCTGGATCTGCGCAGAGCCGAGATCGCGGACCCCGCGCGCTTCCAGCGGCTGCTGGACCGGCTGGCCGGCGGGGAGACGGCCGCCTTCGAGGAGCTGTCGGGCCGGATCTCCCAGGCGGCGGGGAGCGCTCTCGAACGGCTCCGCGCCGGTGGCCGGAGGAGTCTGCTGGCCGAACTCGAGGAGTTCGAGGAGGCCGCCGCCCGGTTGCGGAAGCAGGGCCGCGCGGCCGAGGCCGCCGAGCGGATCGCCCAGCGCGACCGGCTCGCCGCCCAGCTGGGGCAGCTGCAGGACCGGGAGCTCTCAGGGCTGGAGCACCTGGCCCGGATAAGCGATGAGACCGGCGGCTTCGCCTGGGACAGCGCGCTCGACCTCGCCGCCGCGGACCGGGCCGACCTGCTGGTGCTGGTGGACGACATCGCCGGCAGGCTGCCGGCCCGCGACCTCATGGGCATGGAGGACGTGCTGCACAGCATGCTCGAACGCAACGTCGGCAAGGCCGGCCGGATGGAGCACGCCGTCCAGGGCGGCTGGGGCGAGCTCTACGCGGCCCGCACGCTCGTCCATGACCTCGGCGCGACCTCCCTGGAGTTCCAGGCGCCGCGCGCCGACCGCGTCGTCGACATCCTCGCCGAGATACCAGGCCGGGGCCGCGTCAGCGTCGAGGTCAAGACCAACCTGTCAGGGGCGGCGACCTTCGCCGAGACGCAGATCGTCAAGGATCTGACCGCCCACGCGGCGACCCGCTACACCGACCTCATCTACCTGTATCACCCGAACGTCGCCGCGGAGCTGCCCGACCTCGGGCAGCGCATGCTCCGGCTCTTCAACGCGCCGGAGCTGACCCGCGCCCTCACGGTGGCCGGGCACGACCCGGCCGCGGCCAAGGCCGCGTTCCGGACCTGGCTCGGCGCCGGCAACCTGCGCGCCTACCGGCTGTGAACCGCCGACGACCGCCCACGACGTCCCGCCGAAGGAGGGGAGATGGCCGACCGGAACACCCCGGTGCTCATCGGCACAGTGCCGCTGCTGTACGTCCAGAGCCTCAGCATCACCGAGGGATACCAGATAGAGCGGATCGCGGGCAGCCGCTTCTCGCAGGCGATCGCGCCCACGACGAAGACCATCGCGATCGAGGCCACACTGCCGGGCCCCGACCGGCTGCTCGTCAAGAAACAGCTCGAAGCGCTGGCCCTGGTCTCGCGCGTGATGGTGGCCGCCACCGCGCCGATGCTCGCCGTCACCGGCATCCCGGTGGTGTCCGGCCTGACCGTGAGCCTCGACATGCAGATCACCGATCTGCGGTTCACCCAGTCGGTCAACAGGCGGGAGGCGCTCGACGTCAGCCTGACCCTCCGGCACGTCCCCCGGTCGAGCGTCACCGCGATCCTCGGCGAGGCCGCCGATCTCGCGCTCGCGGCGGGCACGGCCCTGTCCGGCCCGGCGCCGCCGGCCGCCCCCATGCCCCGCGTCGCGACCACCCC
Organism: Nonomuraea ferruginea; assembly: GCF_039540635.1. Taxonomy (NCBI): domain Bacteria; kingdom Bacillati; phylum Actinomycetota; class Actinomycetes; order Streptosporangiales; family Streptosporangiaceae; genus Nonomuraea; species Nonomuraea ferruginea. The sequence goes on from NZ_BAABFD010000016.1 coordinate 217,305, forward strand.
CCTGGCCGGGTGAAGGCCATGAGCGTCGACCTGTCCAGGTACATGAGACTGCCCGTCAACGCCGACGAGGGCTTCCCGCAGGCCTTCCGGCTCGCACTCGGCCCGGCCACGTACACGGTCGCGCTCACGGTGACGGTGGTCGAGGAGACGCTGCTGGCCGGCGGCCGGAAGCTGACGCTGCCCATGCCGGGCGCGTTCATGGTGGCGACCGTGACCCGCGAGTCACCCGGACCGGAGCGGATCGTGCTGCGCCGCAAACTGGTGCCCGGGCTGGAGTACGAGGGTGCCGAACTGGCCCTCGTCGTGCTGTCGATGGTCGTCGACCCGCGCAACCTGGGATCGGCCGGGACGTTCGGGTCAGAGGTGCTGGCGGGGGTGGCGACGCGATGGGCTTCGTGATCTGGTTCCAGCTGCAGGTCGACAAGGCCGGACCCGGAGGGTTGCTGCCGCTGCGCGTGTCCAACGACGTGTTCGGCGCCGAGTACGTCCTCGACGCCGACATCCGGCTCGACCTCCTGAGCGGCGCCGTGGCCAGCACGTTCAGCGCGACCCTGACCAACCTGCCGGCCGACGTCGTCGAGACCCTGAAATCGCGGCACGCCGACGGGCTCGCGGGCGGGGAACCGCTGTCGATCTCGCTCCACCTCGGCTACTTCGACGACCCGGACGGGCGTTCCGACCCGGTCCTGCGCGGTGTCGTCACGTCGATCCGCACCCGCGTGAGCAGCTCCGGCGAACTGCAGACCGAGCTGCGCGGCATGGAACTCGCCGGGTTCCAGCTGCTGCGTACGGCGGTGCGCGAGGGCGAGCCGGGCGGCCGGTCGCTCGCCGCGTGCGTGGAGGCGGTGGCGAAGGCCGCGAGCACGGACGGAACCACCATCGTCGCCTCGGCAGCCGGGCTGCCGGAGGCGAAGAACTTCAGCCTGCGCGCGGGAGACGGGCTGCAGGCGCTGCGGGACATCTCCGAGTTCGCCCGGGCACCGCTCGTCATCGGCGACAGGACGATCCGCATCGGCGCTGTCGTGGGCACCGGCGCGCCGCTGCGCTTCACGGCGGCCGACGACATCGTGGCGTTGGACCACGTCCAGGAGGACCCGGAGGACCTCGTACCGCATCCGCCGCCCACCGGCGACGGCGGCGGACCCGCGGCCGCCGCCGCGGCGCTCGCCGGCGTAAGCCTGCCGAAAGTTCCGGTGAAAGCGCGCACCAGCGTGGAGCTGACCGTGCTCGGCGACCCCGCCGTCCGCCCGGGACGCCCCGCCGTCCTCGTGCCCGACGACCCGCGTGACGCGCTGCCCGGCCCGCTGCGTGTGGAGCGGGTCCGCCACCTGTTCGACAGCCGCCGCGGGTACACCTGCGAGGTGATGCTCGTCGCGGCCGAGCCGGGCAGCAAGGCGGTACGCACGACCGGCGCCGAGGGAGTCGCCCAGCGCATGCGCGACATCGCCGAGTCGGTCCGCGGCGAGCGCCCCGCGATCGACGTGGGAGAGGTGGCCCGGTACAAGGACGGCCGCACCGGCCGGCACCTGGCGAACCTCCACTACGGGCAGACACCGGACGCGGAGGTCGTCGCGCCCAGCATCGAGGCGGAGGTCGATCGCACCCCGCAGTTGCACGACCGCCCGATGGCCTCGCCCTTCGCCTTCCACCGTTGCGGCCTGATGGTGCCCGTGCTGCCCGGCATGCGGGCCGTACTCGCACACAACAGGGGACTGGTCAACGACGCCGTCGTCACGGGTTTCCTCTGGCCGGAGAAGCCCGCGTACTCGCCGCCGAAGAACAAGGCGGGGGACTGGTGGCTCTGCCTGCCCACCGGACTCGACGGCAAGGGCCTGCCGGCGGGCAAGGGGGTCAACGACCTCACCGACGCCGCCGGCAGGCGCGTGCTCCAGGCGAAGGGCCTGCGCGTCACCGTCGGGGAGAAGCTCCTTCCCGACGTCGGCGAGCGTCCGGACGTCCCCGCCGACCTCGACGGCAAGCTCGTCGTCGAGCATGAGAGCGGGACGACGGTCACCGTCGCCGCCGACGGAGCGGTCACCGTGGACGCCGGGAGCCGGACCGTCACGCTGAAGAGCGGATCGGCGTCCATCACCCTCGCCGACGGAAAGATCACCTTGCGCGGCTCCTCCGTGGAGGTGGCCTGATGCCGAACGTCCTGAACGCCGACGCCTCGATCGGCTGCGGTCACGGAGGAACAGTCCAGCTCGGCGCCGGGGCAGCCACGCTCACCGCGGGCGGGGCCAAGGTTCTCGTGGCGGGAGACCTCGACGGGCGGCCGATCAGCGGCTGCGGCACCAAGCCGGCACCGGGCGGGATCGTGCCGTGCACGGCGGTGGTCTCGGTGACCGGCGGCATGGCCGCGACGCTCTCCGACGGCGGCCGGGCGGCGCTGCTCGACACCGTGACCGGCCTGACCAACGGTAACCCGCCGGGCACGCTCGTCGTGCTGTCGCCCGGCCAGACGATCTTGCGTGCCCGTTGAACCCCACCGAGCGTCCCGAGGAGGACCACATGCCGAGCACGACAGGCCTCGGTCACAGCCTGGAACTGCGCGACGGCGACCTCGCACTCGACGACGGGCGCCTGGCCCAGGTCTCCGGGCTGCCCAACCTGGCGCAGGCGCTGACCCTGCGGGTTCTGACACCGCTGGGCAGCGACCGGTTCGCCACCACCTACGGTCTCGACGTCGCCGCCGTGTTCGCCCAGGCCACCAGCGCCCGGACGGCCCAGGACCTGTTGCGGCTCAGTCTCGTGCGCACGGTCGGCGGCGATCCGCGCGTCCGCGAGATCCGCGACGTGGCCGTACTCGATCCGGCGCCCGGCGACAGGAGCCGGCTCTGGCTGGTAGAAGTCACCGTCCTGACGGTGGACGGCGCACAGCACACGCTCCCGTTCCAGGTGGCGATCTGACATGGCCGCGTTCGGGGTGACCTCGCAAGGGTTCGTCCGCAAGGAGTTCGCCACCCTGCTCGCCGAGGCGGTGGCGCGGGCGCGGTCCGCCTTCGGCGACGACGTCGACCTGTCACCCACCAGCCCGCTCCTGAAGATCCTCCAGGTGACCGCCGCCGAGGACGCCCGGCTGTGGCGGCGTCTGGAGGACCTCTACTACTCCAGGTTCCTGTCCTCCGCGATCGGCGACGACCTGGACCGGCTCGGCGAGGAAGTCGGGTTCGACCGGCCGCACCTGACGGCCGCCGGCGAGGTGACCATCACCGTCGAGAACCCGCAGCCCGGGCGCGTCTACGTGCTTCCGGAAGGGACCGTCCTCGTCGCCCCGGGCCCGGTGGCCGCCTTCCACACCACCGCGACCGTACGGCTCAGCGCCGGCGCGGACACCGCGACCGTCGCCGCGCGGGCCTTCGCCGCCGGGCCGGGCGGCGACGTCGCCGCCGGCGCCGTGACGGAGGTCGACCCGGACTTCCAGCGGCACTACCTCGGGGTCGCTCCGCCGACCGGCTTCCGGGTGACCAACCAGCGCCCGTTCACCGGCGGCGCGGACCACGAGGGCGACGAGGCCTACCGGGGCCGGCTGCTCGGCCGCTCGCGGACCATGTGGACGCCGGCGGCGGTGCGCGAGGCGGTGCTCGCCGTCCCCGGAGTGGTCGACGTCCTGCTGTCCGACCCGCTCGGCGGTGTGGACGTGTCGCAGAGCTACTTCGGCGCGTTCCCCTTCGACCAGCGTCTCTTCAGCGACGAGCGCCGGCTCGGCGAGCCGTACTTCTTCAGCGTCGTCGTCGCCCACGAGTTCGCCCGCCCCTGGCGGACCGAGCCGCCGGGCACGGTGACCGGCCTGTTCGAACAGGTCACCGCAGCCATCGACAGGGTGCGGCCGGTCGGCATCCACCCCCAGGTCGTCGAGGCCGACCACATCGAGGTCGGGCTGCGGGCCCGGCTCGTCACCCAGCCGGGCTACGACAGCCAGGCCCTCGTGGGGGCGCTGACCGAGCGGCTCGCCGCGGACGTCGGCGGCCTGGCGCTGGGCGGTGACGTCCTGTTCAGCCAGGTCATGCGCGCCCTCGTCGAGCAGCCGGGCGTCAGCGATGTGCAGGACCTGCGGTTGCGGCGCTGCCCTCCTGCGTTCGGCCGGATCACGCTGGGGCAGGTCGCGTTCGCCGCGGACGTCGTGGAGGCCGGTCCGGGCGAGAGCCTCACCATGGGCCCCACGGAGATCGCCGTCTTCACCGTCGACTCCACGCTGCTCGATCTGGAGGTCACTCCGCGATGACGGCCTCCCTCCGGCGGATGACCGCCGGCCTCACGGTTCCCTTCAGCCGCGGCGCCGACACCGTGGACCTCGCCCTGGTGCCGTCCGCCGGACCGGGCGAGGCGGACATCGTCCTGTACGACTTCGCCGAGCACAGAGCACGGTTCGGCGTCGAGCCCGAGCCGAGATTCGTCCTGACGGCGGTGACGGACGTGCCCGGCGCGGCCACGCTCATCATCGGCTACGAGGTGCCCCAGCCCACCGGCGGCGTGCGGACCGGCACCGCCACCGTGTCCGTGCCGGCCGGAACGGTGGCCGGCACCTCGTTCGGCGTGGTGCTGCGCCCCGGCGACGAGGGGCAGGCCGTGCTGCGCTCCCTGCGCGCCCAGCCGCCGCCCTCCGCCGGTCACGTGGCGGAGCAGTGGCGTGTCACCGCGCTGCTCGGCAACCTCGCGACGTTGTTGTGGGTGGCCGGTGCCGAACGCGACGTCCTCGACCGGCACGTGGCCGGTGTCAGGGCCCTGGCCCGGGTGGGCGAACGGGTGACCGGCGCCACACTCGATCGCATCGGATACGACCTCGGCGTTCCGCGGTTCCCGCCGCAACCGTACGGACAGGAGGACGGCACCGTCGCGCTGTACCACCTCGACGACGCGCGCGGTGCCTCGGTACGCGACGCCTGGCCCCTCTATCTGGGCGGGGGCGCCGGGCATCCGGGCGCCGCCACGGCAGGCGTGCAGGCCGAGTCGCCCGGCCGTTTCGGCACCGCGATGCGGTTCGCGGTCCTGGACGCCGAGATCGCCGTCCCGCACGCCGCCGCGCTGTCCACCGGCGCCACCGCGAGCCTCACGGCGGAGTGTTTCGTCAAGCCCGACACCATGACGGGTGACGGCGCGGTGCTGTCCAAGCACGCCGACCCGGCGGACGCCGCACTGCCGGGCTGGGCTCTGAGCGTCGGCGCGTTCGGCCGCGGCATCCCGCGCAACGTGCGCCTGCGCATCGGGGACGGCACGGCGTCACGCGACCTGTTCGCCGACCGCCCGCTCCCCACCGCCCGCTTCACTCATCTCGCCGCCGTGGTGGACCGCGCCGCCGGGCAGGCACGCCTCGTGGTCGACGGTGAGGTCGTGGCCGCCGCTCCGCTCACCGCCACCGGCGGCCTGCCCGCGCTCTCCGGCGCCCTCGCCAACACCGAACCCGTACGCATCGGCAGGAAGGGCGTCAACGCGACGAGCACGTTCGCGGGGACGATCGACGAGGTGCGGCTGTCGTCGGCGGCCCGCGCCGCGTTCCACCCGGTGCTGGGCGAGGCCGACGAGGGGTACCGGCTCCGCCTGCGCATCTTCCGCCGCTGGGTGCTGCCGACGCGGAGCGGGGTGCAGGCGGCGCTCAACGACGTCGTCGGCACGCTCGCCGGGGTGGCGGACCCGTTCGTGGTGACCGACGCGGACGCGACCCTCGTTCAGGCCACCCATGCCCTGACCGTGCTTCCGGTCGCGGTCCCGGCGGGCGGCACGCTGGACGACACCGGACGGCGCGGGCTCGGCGAAGCGGACGTCCTGGAGCCGCCCGCGCGGGACAAGGCGTTCGCGGCGGAACTGCTCGTGGACGGCAGCGACCCACGGGTGGAGTTCGCCCAGCCTCCGGCGGCGGGCGATCCACGGCTCATGCGGACCGGCACCCGAGTGGCCCTGCGCACTTTGCTCGGCGCGCTGGCGGCGAGCGGCGTCGCCGGCCGGTTGCGGGTCCTGGCCGGCTTCGATCCCGCGGCCGAGGACCTGCGGGCCGTCGGCCGCGCCCTGGTGCTGGCCCATCCTGCACTGCCGCCGGATCGGCTGGCCGCGCAGGCCGCGCGGGCCGGCTTCGCCTTCGTCGCGCACCGGCCGGGCGCCGGACTCGCGAGCGGGGACGTGTACGCGGCCGTGCGCTCGACGGCGTCCGTGGAGATCGTGGCCGGTCCCGGCGGTGACGCCACTCCGGAGAACGGCTTCGACCTGCTGATCCACCAGGCCATCGGGCTGCGGCTGGAACCGGCGCCACCCCTGGGGGCCTCCGTCCGGTGGTCGGTGATGCCGTGCGGGGAGGGACGGGCGCGCATCACAGGACAGAGCGACCTCCGGGACGTCGTGCTGAGCGCCGAGCGGCCCGGACACCTGCTCGCCCAGGTACAGGTCCGCCACCGCGGCGGGGCCTTCTCGGCGTCCCGCCTGCTGCGGATCGGCCTGGCCGAGCTGGCGGCGGGCGACTCGGTCGCGGCGTCCGGCCGGCTCGGCCCGAGTCCTCCCGGCCCGCTGCGCGACGACGAACGCGTCCATCCCGTCTACCTGGTGGACGCGCCGGTCGCGTTCGGCCGCCCTCCGGGAAGCCAGCCGCGGACCCGCCGCGTGCATCCGGCGCTGGCCGCCCGGCTGGCGGCGCTGGCCACGCTTCTGCCCTCCGGGCACCCTGAGCTGCGGTCCGCCTGGGATCCCGCCGACGACGGACCGGCGGGCGCCGGCCGCGCGGTGACCCTGAGACGAGGGACGTCCACGGCGTCGCTCGCCAGGCTGGGAGCTCTGGCGCACGCGGCAGGGTTCGGCTACGTCGCCAACGACGGGTCGGAACTCACGCTGGCGCAGGAGGCCGGCCCGGCCGCTCCGATCGAGGGCCCGGTGACGGTCGACGCGGGCGCGTCCGTCACCTTGCGGGTCGCCCGGGCGGAGCCGTGCGCGCTCGCGGCCGCGGCCGGTCAGGTGTGGACGGTGAACGGCGGCACGGGCAGCGTGTCGGCGGTCGATCCGGAGACTGGCACGGTGAGGGCCTGCGTCAAAGCCGGGCTGGGCCCGCGGGCGATCGCCGCGGCGCCGGACGGTGCCCGGCTCCTGGTCGCGGACGCCGGGGACACCACGCTCACCGTCGTCAGCACCGCGGACCACCGGGTGGCCGGGCAGATCGTCCTCCCCGCCGCGCCCACCGACGTGACGTACCATCCGGGCGGCGCCCGCGCCTATGCCGCCCTGCGATCTGGGGACGTCGCCGAGGTGGACCCCGTCACCCGGACCGTGACCCGGGTCCTCAGCCTCGGCTCACCCGTGGTGGCGGTGCGTTGCGAGCCCGGCGGCGCCCGGCTGTGGGCCGCGACGCAGGATGGCCGGTTGCGGGCGGTGTCCCTCCCCACGTTCACGGCCGCGCAGATCGTGACCCTGCCGGGGGCGCCGCACGGCCTCGCGGTGGGGGCGGCACGCGCCTACGTCACGGTGCCCGGGGCGTCGTCCCTGCTGGTCGTCGATCTCGCCGCCGCCTCCGTGCAGGCGACCTTCACGGACGTGGGCGCCGAGCCGGCGGCTCTCGCGCTCGCCCCGTCCGCCGACGTCCTCTACGTCGTCGATCTCGCCGGCGGACGCGTGCACCTGCGCCGACCGGACGGGACGGCGCACGCGCCGCCCGGCCTTCCCGCGTCCGTGCCCCTGCCCGGCGCCACCGCCGTGACGGCGGACGCCGGCCGCTGCTACGTCGCCTCGACCGGGGACGTGCCCGATACGGTCGCCGTGCTCGACGCCGCGGACGGCACGCTGCTCACCTGCTGGCCGCTCGGCACCGGGCTCGGCGAACGCCTCGTGTGGTCGGTGCGCTTGACGGGCGGAGCGGACGCGCGGCTGTCCAGCACGACCCGGCCGTGGGCCTCGGTGCTCGCCCAGGGGGCGGGAACCGTACAGGTACGGGCCGTCCAGCAGTGGAACGACGCGACGCCCGCGTACACGATGCGCGTGGAACTGGCCGAGAGCTTGCGTGAGGTGGAGCGCGAGGGCGGCCGCGTCGTCATCCGCAAGGACCAGTACGACCTGGTGATGAACGTGCTCAGCCATCTGTGCCCGATAGGGGTCGAGGTCGACACGCATGTCATCCGGGCACACGTGCTGGAGCTCCAGGCCGCGCTGATCGACGCCTTCCCGCCGTACACCTATCCGGACTTCCGCGCTCACGGCCCGAGGCCACCCGGCTGGACGTTCGGGCTGGACCCATGACCGGCGGCATTCCCCAAGGAGGACAACCACGATGGCCGTGACCTACACGCCCGAGTTCCGGCACAAGGACTGGGTGGACAACGTCGACCGGGTCCGGGCGGCGGGCGACAACGGGTTCAACGTCCGCTTCCACGCGCTGGAGGCCGAGTTCGCCCGGATCGCCGACATCATGGACAAGGTCAGCGACGCGCTCGACGCGTTGTCCCAGACGCCCGTCCCCAAACCGGTGAAGCTCACCCTGACGCCGACGCTGATCACGCTGACCGACCCGTGGAACCACGTCTTCGGAGGCGCCGACAAACCGTCGGGCGCCACCGACGCCAGCGGCATGATGTCCGTCACGCTGCCGCACGGGGCGACGATCCGTGAGCTGCGCGCCTGCGGGCGCAAGGACTCCGGGAACCTGTCGGTCAACCTGCGCCGGCAGAGCCTGGCCGCCGGGTCCACCACCGAGCTGCTCGTGGGCCTGACGTTGAGCAACGGCAACTTCGACTCCTCGGCCGTCGCCCCCGCGGGAGCGGCGTCGAAGGTGGACAACGATCAGTTCCGCTACTACCTCACCGCGGAGCTCGACGGCGCGGGCTCGACCGCGGTCGTCTCGCTGACCTGCTTCCAGATCACCTGTGTCCCGTCGTAACCGTCATCGACAGAAGGAGAGGCGTTCACCATGACCAGAGTGCCCGGAGACCTCTACATCAAGTACGACAGCGGCGACGACGGCAGCGACGTGATCCCCCAAGGAGCGGCGTTCTGGGCCTCACCTTCGATCTGGCTCACCGATACGGGCGGCAACAGCCTCCCTCACGCGATCACAGGCGTGGACAACTGGGTCCACGTCCAGGTGGACAGCATGAGCACCGACCCGCGCTCCAGCGTCAAGGTGCAGACGTGGGTGTGCGACTACACCCCCGGCTACATCGGGCCGGACTCGGCCCGGCCGAGTTCGGGCGGCGCGAACGGACGGACGGCCACCGTTGCGACGGCCGTGACGAAGAGCGCGCCCGGCACGGTCCACGTGACCTGGCGTCCGACCACCGCGGACCTCATCAACGGACCCAACGCCGACACCGGGCACCTGTGCGTCGGGGCGAACGTCTATGTCGAGACCCTGCCGACGCCCGAGGGAGCCAGGCTCAGCGGCGGCAAGCTCGACGTGATCAACAATCGGCACCACGGATGGAAGAACATCACCGTCATCCGCAACGCCGGCCGCCGCACGCCGTTCGCGTTCCGGCTGGCCAACCCGGGAGCGGAACCGGACGACTTCGTCGTACGGGCGTGGGAGCTCGACCGCGAGACGGCGATGGGCCGGGTGGAGCAGGAGCACCTGCTCATGACAGCCTTCGTCGACCTGGTCGACGGCGAGCCCGAACCCCCTCCGGTGCCCGCGGCATGCCAGCAGGAGCCGCGCGAGCGCACCTGGCTGGCCCAGGGCGGGCGGCTGGTGCTGCGCGGCCTGCCGGAAGCGACACCCCTGCGCCCGGCGGAACACCCGGCCCATGTCGAGCTCCGCACCGTGAACGGCCGGGACCAGTCGGTGGGCCTGACCATCAGGCCCGGAGAGCTCGTACCGGTGGTCTTCGTGATGGGCTGCGAGGGCGAGCCCGGCGAGGTGCACGCGTTCGACATCGTGCAGCAGACGCGGGACGACCTCGTCCTCGGCGGGGCACGGCTCATCGTCGTCGACGTGCCGGAGTGGCACTGCTGCTGACGCCTGTCGCCGGCAACCTGTGACTTCAAGGGAGCGGGCCCTGATGATGAGTCACATGGACGGGAACCGTGGGAGGCGCTGGGCGGCGTCGCCGGTGGCGCTGGTCGCGATCCCGGTGGCGATCGGGCTCGTGGGGAACCTGGCGACCAGCACCGTGGAGATAGAGGCGTGGTGGTGGGTCCCGCTCACCTGGACGGTGACCGCTCTTCTCGTCGGAGCGGCCGTGGTGAGCCAGATCGCGCAGTCCCGCCCCGCCGGACACGGCGCCCCCACGGCCACGTCCGCGTCGACTGTCGAGGAGAGCGACCCGATCGCCCTGGGGGTGCATCCGGCGATCGCGCTGGATCCGGCGGCAGGGAGGCCGGAGCTGTCCCGGAGGCTCCCCACGTACGTGCAGCGCGATCACGACCGGCTGCTCCGGCGTCTCCTGGACAACCCGGAGCATCCCACCCTCGTGATGCTGGTCGGCACTTCTTCGACCGGAAAGACACGCAGCGCGTACGAGGCCGCCCTGAACTGCCTGCCCGGCTGGACGATCCTCCATCCCCTGCACGCCACCGACCTGCTCACCACTCTGGAAGGAGGAGTCGAGCCGCGCACCGTGCTGTGGCTGAACGAGAGCCAGATCTACTTCGACGGCGACCAGGGTGAGGCCGTCGCGACAGAAACACGTCGTCTCCTCACCATGACCTCGGACGTCGTCGTCATCGGCTCGATGTGGCCCGAATACTGGTTCGCCTACACCAGGACGCCGCGGCCTGGCGTGCCCGATCCTCACCACCAGGTGCGGGCGCTGCTGGACAACGCGACGAAGATCTCCGTCCCGGACGCGTTCACCCCGACCGAACTGCGGAACGCTCACCAGGTAGCCGAGCGCGATTCCCGGTTGGCCACCGCCCTGACGGCGATGGACAACGGATACGGGGTCACCCAGACCCTGGCCGGAGGGCCCGATCTCATGAGCCGATGGGAGGACGCTCCGGACCCGTACAAGCGGGCGGTGGTCAACGCCGCGATCGACGCACGCCGGCTGGGACACCTCAGCCCGCTGTCCGCCGAACTGCTCCACAAGCTCAGCGCCGCGTCGCTGAACGGGCCGCAACGGGCCGCCGCTCCGCCAGGATGGTTCGAGGACTCCTTGGGGTACGCGTGCGAGCCCCTCAGAGGCGGCATCTCCCTCCTGACAGCGACATCACGGGCGGAGAACCGCGTCGAAGGCTACGTGCTCGCGGACTTCATCCACCAGCAGGGTCGCGCGGCGCGCCGCTGCTCGCCGGTCTCCGACGAGATGTGGCGAGCACTGGCCGTTCACAGCGGCGATGCGGACGACCTCGAGCGTTTGGGGGCGTCCGCGTCGAGCCGTGGACGCTACCTCCAGGCACTCGCATCGTGGCGGGCGTCCTTCGCCAGGGGCAGGCTGTCCACATGGTCGCCGCTGTGGCGACTGCTGGGACAGATGGGCAGGTCACGCGAGGCTGAGGACGTCCTCCGGCAGGCCGCCGATGCCGGGGACGTCCATGCGCAGCGCCTGCTGCTCGCCTTGCTGCGGCGGGCACGCCGCGGCGGGGAAATAGAGCAGGCGCTCCGTGGGATGGCCGCCAACGGCGACCCGCAGGCCGAACGCGAACTCGCGATCCTCCTGCACCACGGTGAACGCCGGCGAGAAGCCGAGCAACTGCTCCGGACGGCGTTCCAGAGAGGGGACCGGTCGGCTGCCAGGTTGCTGCTCATCCTCCTCCGGCGCGCCGGCCGGACGAACGAGGCGGAAGAGCTCAGACGGCTCCTCGACGACCAGGTGATGGCGACGCCCTCCCGTCGCCGGGCCCAGCTGTCGGGATGGCAACTGCTCGAACGCGACATGCGGGCGGCCACGGCGTTCCCCGAGGCGGTGAGCGCACTGTTGCGCCTGCTGCGCCAGAAGGATCCCAGGTTCGACGCCGAGCGACTGCGACGGCGGATGATGGCCGGCAGATTCGACGCGGGCAACGAACTGACCGGTCTCTTCAGCGACGAGCCGATGAGGGGCAAGGCCGTTCGAGCCCTGGACGACGTACGAGCCGCTCCGGAGAAGGATCCGGGACTTGGTCTGCTGCTGGCGAAGCTGCTGCTCAAGGGCGACCGCCAGGCCGAAGCCGAGCAGCTCCTGCGCCGCTTGGTCGATCTCGACTACCAAGCGCTCGCGGCTCTCGCCGACCTGCTGACGAACTCGGGCAGACAGGAGGAGTGTGTCGAGGTCCTCCAGGCCGGGGTCGGATCACATGGCGCCAGAGCCCGCTACCTGCTGGCGCAGGCGCTGCGCGACCTCGGCAGGCACGAGGAGTCCGACCGGCTGCTGCGGTCGGCGGCGGCGGAAGGAGTCGACGCGGCGATCCAGGAGCTCGTGCGGCGGCTGCTCAAGGACGGCCACGTGGCGGAAGCCGTGGACATCGTGAGAGCAGCCTCGCGGGCAGGCCGAGCCGACTCGGTGCGGCAGGCCGCCGTGCTGCTCTTCAACGCGGGGTGGACGGAGGTGGCATTGAGCCTGTTGCGCGAGGCCGTCGTGTGCTGCGGGAACGCCGAAGCCCTGCCGCTCATCGTGCTCCTGCTGACCCGAACGCAACGCGCCGAGGAGGCCGCGGCGGTCTCGCGCCGCGGTTTGACGTCCGACGGTGCGACCGTGCAGCTTCGCCCTTCCGGGCTTCGGAACCCATGACCCTTGTCCGCGCCCGCCGTCGTTCCTGGATGGATACGCGGCGGACCGTCCGGCCTTCGAGGGTGCCGGGGACGCCCGGTGGTATTGATGATTCATGGGGGATGAGACTGCGGGTCGACGGACCGGCGTTCGATGAGCCAGCTGTGGTGGATCGCGGGGCGTGGACTGCTCGGAGGCCTGCTCGTGATGGTCTTCGCGGTGGTCGGCGAGATGATGACGCCCAAGCGTTTCGCCGGCGTCTTCGCCGCCGCTCCGGCCGTGGCGATAGCGGGGATGACGGTGACGGTGCTGCACCAGGGGCATGGCCCGCTCGCGGAGTCCGCGCTCGGCATGATCGCCGGATCGGTGGCGCTGGTGGCGTACTGTGTGGCAGCCGTGCCGCTCGTGGGTCGCCTGGGCGCCTTCGCGGGTTCGCTGGCGGCGCTCGCCGTGTGGGGGGCCGTCGCGGGCGCGGGCTGGGCGCTGCTGACATGAGAGCCTGGAGCGGGATCCGGCTGCGGCCGTCGAAGCTGCGGGAGACGCCGGTGCGCGGGCTGGTGGTGCGCTTCGTCTTCGGCGCGTTCGTCTCGGTGGTCGCCGGGGTGGTCGGGCACGTCTGGGGGCCGGTGGCAGGGGGCGTGTTCCTGGCCTTTCCCGCCATCCTGGGCGCCACGCTGACCCTCATCGAGGAGGAGGAGCACCGGCGCGATCCGGCCGAGCAGGACGCGCGGGGCGCGGTGCTGGGCGCGACGGGCATGATCGCCTTCGCCGCGTGCGTATGGGCGCTGGCCCTCCGGCTGCCCGCTCCACTGGTGCTGGGGATCGCGACGGTGGCATGGGCGGTCGTCGCCGGCACCCTGTACCAGGCCTTCGGCGCCCGCTGATTGGGTCTGGCGCGGCCTTTCTTCCTTCGGCTCCCCCGAGGTCGCCCTGGCCCCGGGCGGCACCGAGACCGACCAGCCCTCGACCGAAGCGTCGGCCTCCTGACCCTGGGTTCCAGGCTCCCGGCACGTCTCAGCGAGTGATGCGAAGGGCCCACTCGACCGCGTCGGTGGCCTGGATCCGTACCGTCAGGGTCTTTCTCTCGCCGAGGTCGAGGCGGTTCATGATGGGGCTGACCACGTCGTCGAGGCAGGTGAAGGGCATGTTGATGCCCGGCTCCAGAACGATCTCCACCTTGCCCTGCCCGCGGCAATTGAACAGCACCCACAGATCGTCCTTGCCGGGTGGGATGTCCCCGACGACCATGGATCCCTTCCTCGGCCCCGCCTTGAGGACGGTCTTCGTGCCGGCGTCCATGCCCGGCAGGCGGAGAGGTGATGGCGTGGCGACCGCGGTCCCGGCCGGGGCGGCCGACGAGGTGGCGCCTCGCGGCTCCGACACCGGATCGGCTGGAGGTGATGCCGCGCAGGCCGCCGCCGAAAGTGCGAGGGTGCTGGAGATCAGGAGAGGCGCCACCTGTCGGATCGTCATGTTCGGATCACCTTTGCTTGATGTACCAGTCAACGCGCCACGGGGTCCACGCGGTCACGCCTCTCTTCTTTCGGGACAAACGTGGTCTTCTTCCGCCAGAATTCGCGGATTATGGGCTTATGCTTACCGCCCGTCCATAACAAAAGCCCACAGTGTTGCCGGAATTAATAAGAAGCATCCGGTTTCCTGGGTGAATGTGATGTGGTGTCATCGAAGGTCCCTGGGACGCTGTGGCCGAACCGCAGCAGGCCGTCGCGGTGGACCATCGCCACGGCCGTGTCGAGCATCCGCGTCCGGTCTCCTGGTCGCTGAGCCGGGCGCGGCGCCGGCTGGGGCCGGTGGGCCTCGGCGGGCACGCTTCTCGGCGAGCACGCGGGCGTCGTAGGCGGTGCGGGCGGCGGCGATCTCGTTCTGGTGCGTCTCGGTCCAGGTGCCGCGCGTACGGGTGAGCATGCGCCGGCTGACCCCGTCGATCATGCGGCGCAGCTCGGTGAAGCGCAGGCTGCGCCGGTCGAGTGCTCGGCTACGGCGGCTTCATGCTGCTGGGCGGCCGGGCGGCCGACCTGCGGCGGCTTCGATCTGGCCGGCGCCCTCAGCATCACCGGCGCGATGCTGCTGCTGGTGTACGGCGTGGTCCGGCTTGAGCATCCCGGCGACGGCCTCGCGGGCACGATCGGCGTGAGGTGCGCGGCTGGAGCAGCCTGCAGACCGGTCTGGCCATGCTGGTGATCGGCATCGACACGATCCTCGACCACGTTCTCGTACTGGAGCCCCCGGCAGAACACGGTGAGCCTGGACACCGTGGCCGTGACAGCATGGACGAATGGCGGTGGAGTGGTCGCGAGGGGAGATCGTCGAAGCGCTGAGAACGTGCGCGCTCCGGAGAGGCGGGACGGAGGACGGGTACTCCGGGCTCGACGTCATCGCGGAGCCGGACACCATGCTCGTGACGTTCCGCTGGCGGCTCGATCCGAACGTCTACGCCGTCGAGGTCGCGTTCCCGACGGATCCGGCCAGTCCGTGGACCGGCCTGGCGGTGACCTCGGCGTACGAGTGGGCCGCGGACGTCATGGCCGGGCTCTCGGAGAACCTCGCGACCGGGCTGGTCGGCTGGGGCGGCCGGACGATCCGCGATGGCCACGTCGTGCTGGACTCGCGCCATCCTGTGGACGTCGTTCCCGCCGGGTACTACGTCGCGTCGGTTCCCCTCGTCGGCGTGCCCCGCTCGTCGGGGCCCAAGCGGAAGGGGACCTTCTTCACGTGGGGGTCGCCGGAGGCGCTGGTGCCGCTGCCTCCGTCCGAGCTGGGCTCCTGGCTGGCCGAGGAGGGGATGGACGTGAGCCTTCCCCGGCAGCTGGTCGTCGAGGACAGGCTGGCCTGCTGGGTGCAGGCCTACGTCGACAACGCCCGCGGAGAACCCCACGTCGGACACGCCGTCGTGTCCTGGGAGGACGCGCGGCACACCGTCGCACGGCTGGAGCTGGTGCACCTCCAGCCCGGCGTCCCGTCGGACGTGGGGGCGGCGCTGGCGCACGGGGCGGTCCGCGTGGTGACCGAGGCCGGTGCTCTGCGCGTGGTCACCGCGATCGACGGTCCCGAGCTTCGAGGACTGGGGTTCCAGCCGGCGAACGGGGGCGGGCTCACGTTCTCCACCAACGTCACCCCACCCCCGCCGCACGACGCGGCTGAGCTCTGACCCAGGCCGGATCCTCGTTACCGGACCTCTCACGACCCGGCGGCGGCGGCCCGTCACGCCGGCTCGACGTTCTCGGCTGCGGCCCCGGGGGGTTCGATGCCGGTCAGACCTGCCATTCGTCGTCGCGGAGGAGCTCGACCGCGCCGCCGTCGTGGCGGACTCCGGTGACGGTGACGTCGGGGCCGCCCACCATGAAGTCGACGTGCACGCGGGAACGGTTGACCCCGGCCGCGTCCAGGTCGGCGGCCTCCCGCGCGCGCAGGTGCGCGGGCACGCCGGGAGGCAGCCCGGCGCCCCAGGCCAGATGGCAGGTGGCGTTCTCGTCCAGCAGCGTTTCGAGGTACGTGATCCCCGATCGTCCGACTGGTGAGGAGCCGTCGACGAGTGCCAGCTCACCGAGCCGGGCGGCCCCGGCATCGGTCGCCTGGTGGGTGCGGACGACGTCCGCGCCGCTGCTCGCTCGTACCTCGGTCACCACACCTGCGGTGAAGGTCAGTTCGAGGTCGCGGATGACGGTTCCGTTGAGGATCAGCGGACGCGTCGAGCGAACCGTGCCGTCCACCCGGCGGTAGTCGGGAGTGGTGAACACCTCCTCCGTGGGGAGGTTGCACTGGAAGACGTGCCCCTTGACCGATTCGAGCCGCGCCGCGGTCCAGTGGGCGTCGGGCAGCAGGCCGATGGTCAGGTCGGTCCCCGGCCCTTCGAACCGTACGGCGTCGAGGCGCAGGTCCTCCAGCACCTCCGCGCGGCGGAGCAGCTCGGCGATCCGCCGCTCCCAGGCGGCCCGGGGATCGGGCTGGTCGAGCCGGAGGATGGGGCGCAGGTGCTGCCACAACCGGGCCTCGTCCGGCTCCCCGAAGATCGCCTGAGCCCACTCCGCCGTCGGACCGGGGACTATGGCCCAGCGGACCAGGTTGCCGAGCTGGAGCCGCTGCCTCGACGTGAGGTAGGGCATCCGATCCAGACCCGCCCGGATCGGATCCTGCCCGACCAGGAGGTCCGGGGTCGCGGTGCCCCGGATGTTGACCAGGACGCCGCAGTGGCGGGCGAGCTCCTCATTGCGCGCGTCCAGCCAGGAAGGAACCTCGCCCAACGTCGCTTCGTCCGCGTGCTGGACCCGTGACCGCCTGGCGTACGGGTCGAAGTACCAGATGTCGACATAGCGAGCGCCTCGGGCGTACGCGGCCTCCGCCAGGGCGCGGGCGAGCGGGGCATGCTCGATCTCGGCGTTGATCAGGACCCGGTCGTCGCGGTCGACCGGCACGGCGATGTCGAAGACGACGTCGGCGTACCCGGCCAGCTCAGCGGGGGGAATGGTCATGGATGTCTCCTTGGGGTGAGGCCTCACGAGGCTTGCGGCCGAGGGGGAGGAACAGCAGGGGCGCCAGTGCCGCCACCGCGGCCGCGGCGGCGAACCCGTACGTCAGCCCGAGGGACTGCGCGATGGCGCCGAGCGCGAGCGCGGCCGTCAGGAACCCGAGGTCGAAGAACGCCGTCGTGGTGGCCAGCGCCGAGCCGCGCTGCTCGGCGGGCAGGCCGGTCACCGCCATGGTCAGGAACGCCGGAAGGCCCAGCGCCTGCCCGGTACCGAGCACCGCCGCCGCGAGCAGCGCTCCCGTGACGGACGGCCAGACGATGAGCATGGCCAGCCCTGCCGCGGTGAGGATGAGCGAGGCCGCCGCCATCGTGCGCGGGGCGATCCGGGTCACCAGGCGATGACCGGCCAGCCGCACCGTGAGCAGCACGCAGCCGTAGACGAGGAAATGGATGCCGCTGTCGTCGCCGCCCAGCGCCGCGACGTGCAACGGCAGGAAGGCGCTGAAGGCCGTGTATCCCCACACCGACGCCCAGTAGGCGAATCCGGGAGCAAGGCCCGCCCGGTGGACGAGCGGCCCGGCCTTCCTCGTGCGGGACGGCTCGCCGCCCGCGGGCCCGGCCAGGAACAGGCACCCGGCGAAGGCCGCGACGGCCACCGTTCCCGACAACGCCCACACGGCCCACAGACCGGCGGCGACGCGTACGGCCTCGGCCAGGGGCGGCCCCGCGAGCAGACCGGCGTTGACCGCGACGGAGAAGTGGTTGATCGCCGCGCCGCGCCGTTCGTGGTCGCTGGCCGCGGCGGCCAGACCCACGTACGTCAGAGCCTCGCCGACCCCCGCGACGGCGCGGCAGACCAGGAACAGCGGCAGCGAGTCGGCCAGGAGCACGGCCGACGAACCGGCGGCCAGCAGCAGGGCGCCGGCGCACGCGGTCGCCCTGCGACCCCGGCGGTCGGCCAGCCTGCCCGCGACCGGCCGGGCGAGCAGGCCGAACACGGAGGTCATCGCCAGACAGACGCCGACCAGGACCGGGCCCTGGTCCAGCGGGCCGGTGACGTACCTCGGGATGACGGGTATGAGCAGCCCCAGCGACAGGAAGCACGCTCCTGTGCACAGCAGCAGGCGGGTCATCGCGCGTCGTCGAGTTCCAGCAGAAGGGCGGTCATGCTCACCTTGATCCTGTCGCTGGACCGGGGCGGCCCCGCCTTGCCATGGACCAGAGCGACCGCCTGGTCGACCAGCCCCACGACCTCCTCCCACACGGACCGGTCCAGCCACACCTCGGCGTCCATCGACGTGCGCGTGACCTGAGCCTGGGTGAGGCGTCGTGACAGGTCGACGCTGAGCGCCTCGTGGAGGAGTTGCCGCCCCTGCGTCCGATCCAGGCGGGCTCCGCTGGAGGGGTCGTAACGGTAGCGCCTCCGGGGTCTGCCTTTGCCTCCTCGCGGCGGCTGCTCGTCGACGTGCTCCAGGAAACCCGCCTCGGCGAGCTGGCGCAGATGGTAGCTGGCCGAGGCGTGGGCGATCCCCAGCTCCTCCGCGACCTCGGTGGCCGACATGGACGTGCCGGTGAGCAGCGAGACGATGCGGATGCGGAGCGGGTTGGCCAGTGCTCGCAGCGGTACCAGATCGTCGTCGTTTTCCCAAGACATGTTGGGATCATAGCTTTCCAACATCTCTTGGGAAAGAGGTTCGTCTGGCCGCCGAGACTTCTGACAGGCGAGACGGCGACCCTGCGGGGATGGGAGGCTTGGACCGTGCGTACCTGGTTCGAGCCCGAAGAGGCCGAGGAGTTCGAGGCGACCAAGGACCTGCTGATCCGGCGGTGCGTCACTTGGGCGAAGGAGCACGGGCATCCAGCCGATGACCTGCTGCTCTCCGCCGCCGTCGACGCCCGGCACGAGAGCCGTGACGGCCGGCTGGCGTACTGGGACCGTACGCGCATCAGGTTCTTCCTGCTGCGGTACGTGCCGTACAAGGTGACGGCTTCGCGGGAGGAGCTCGACCTCGCCCCGGAGGTGCTGCGCACGTATCTGCGCTATCTCGACGTCACGGGCCTTCGCGACCCGCGCGGCGCCACGCTCGCGGAGGCGGAGGAGATCATCGCCGGGGCGCAGGCGGAGTACGCGTCCGCGCTCGACGATCCCACGCTGCGAGGGTTGGCGACGTTCTGGGCGCACACGGCTCTCGACCAGGGATTCGATCTCACCGTCCCGGGGGCGTTCGAGCGGTTCAAGCGCGAACTCGACGCCGGACGCGTCCCGTACGACCAGCAGGTGCTCGACAAGATCATGCAGAACCGCTTGGTGTACGGCGGCATCGACGAGGAACGCGCCTTCCCTCAGCCGCCTGTCTCCCTGCCCCCCGCGTCCGAGCTGGCGGAGGCCGCCGGGCGCAGCCGGACCGTCCAGCGCCTCATCACCCTGGCCGATTGGGTGGGCAAGGACGGCCGCGCCCTCACCGACGCGGGCAACCTCCGCGTCGCCGACGCCCTCGAGGTGTCGGCCCTGCTGGGCACCGGCGAGGACCAGCTGCGCATCCGCAGCGCCACCGACCTGCCGCAACTCAACCTGCTGCTCGCCTGGGCCAGGAAGCTGCGGCTGACCCGCACCAGCAAGGGGCGGCTGCTCCGCGTGGCCAAGGCCGTACCCCTGCTGCGCGACCCGGAGACGCTGTGGGGTCGCGCGTTCGAGGTCCTGCCGGAGCTGGGGCGCGTGGTCACCGTGCCCGTCGCGACGTGGCGGCCCGAGCCCATCCTGGCCGAGATCTTCGACGAGATTCTCCCGGACGTGCTCAACTCCATGTACGGGCTGGACGAGATGCCTGTGGTCCGGCTCGAAGAGACGGTGTGGCTGGCCTGCCAGGAGTACGTCGTTCTCGACGAGGAGGAGCACCGGCTTGATCTCTTGCGCCGCGAGGTCGCCCGGGACCTGGGACGCATGTTCGAGATCCTGTCCGACCTCGGGGCCGTGGAGCTCACCCACGGCCCCGCCGACCCCCTCTACGCGAGCGACCTCGACCACGACGACCAGCCCTTGCCGCCGGACGCGGTCGAACGCCTGCGCGCCGCCCTCTCCGAGTCCGACCTCCCGCTGGTCCGCCTCACCCCGCTCGGCGTGCGCGGCGTCCGCGACCGCCTCCTCGCCGAGGGCCGCGACGCTCCCCTCGTCGGCGAACTGGCCACCGCCCCGCCGGCCGAGCTGCTCGGGGTGCTCGCCCAGCACTATCCACCGGAGGACGCCGTCGCGGAGCTCCAGGGGTGGCTGGCCCGGCCGGGGCAGGACGTCGAGATGTTGGTGCGGGCCGTACGGGATTGCCCGTTCCGTACGCGGGTGGGGGCGATGCTGCGCGTGCTGGCCGGGGCCCTTCCCGAAAGGCGGCTGCTGCAGGACCTACGGCACGACCCGATCCTCGGGCCCGCCGTGTGGACGCAGCTCATCGATGCGGGGAAGATGAGGCCCGGGTCGTTGAGCGAGCGGGAGAACCTGCTGCTGGGGGCGGAGAACTTTCTGTCGGTGCTGGAACTCGCGGGGCCTGAGGGGCTTGTCGAGCAGCTCAGGAGAATGGGGGGCGGGGACGCGGACGAGTTCCTGGAGGCGATCCTGGCGTCGGGGCATCCTGATGTCGTGGGGTTGCGGGAGCTACACGAGCTGGTGGCCGAGCCGCTCCGCAGGACCGCCCGCCACCCCCTCCGCCTCGTCCCCACCCGGCCGCCGGGAGCCCGAGGTCGCCGGAAGAAGCGTAAACGCTGATCTTTCATTGAACTGCGCGGCCAGGTTACGGGTTGTCCGGGTCGACCGGTTCCAGGGGCCGAGTGGCCGGACCGTGCAGGACAGCCCCGTCGGGTCCGAATCGGGAGCCGTGGCAGGGGCATTCCCAGGTCTGTTCGGCCTGGTTGAAGGCGACGACGCAGCCGAGGTGGGTGCAGGTGGCGGAGACCGCGTGGACGACGCCTGCCGCGTCGCGGGAGACCGCGCACCGCCGCCCGCCGATACGGACGATGGCGCCCGATCCCGGAGCGACGTCGTCGACCGAATCGGCGTGGGAGGGGCGCAGCCGATCGCCGATCAGGTGGCGTGCGGCCTTGGCCTGGAGTTTGGCGATGGGGCCGGCTTCGCGCAGCGGGTGAAGCCGCCGGGGATCGTACAGCTCGGCCCACGGCAGATCGTGACCGGTGATGAGAGCGGAGAGGAGTTTGCCGGACATGACGCCGTTGCTCATGCCCCAGCCGCCGAATCCGGTGGCGACGTAGACGTGCTTGGCGCCGGGGTGGAAGTGGCCCACGTAGGGCAGGTGGTCGGTGCTGGTGTTGTCCTGTGCCGCCCACCGGTGGCTGATCTGTGTGCCGGTGAAACGGTCGCGGGTCCAGGCGGCCAGGCGCTGGAATCGTTCGCCGGCGTCACCGGAGCCGGGGTCGGCGGTCTCCCCTGTGACGATGAGCAGGCGCTGCCCGTCCCGATACGGGGTGGTGCGGATCGACCGGGTGTTGTGCTCCGAGGTGATGTACATCCCGCCCGGGTCCTGCTCAGGTGGGATCGGCGCGGCGACCACGAGCTCACGCCGCGGCTCCAGCCGGGAGAACATCAGCGCCCGGTCGAAGATCGGATAGTGCGTGGCCACCACGACATCGCCGGCGGTGACCGTGGTGCCGTTCTCGCACGCCAGCCGGCACGGCCGCCCTTCCTCCAGCCCCATCACCCGGGTACGTTCGAACACCCGGGCGCCGTCGTCGGCCATCCGCCGCACCAGGGCGAGAAGGAACTTACGAGGGTGGAACTGGGCCTGGTCCTCCACCCGGACGGCCGCCGCGACGTCGAACGGGAGGCCCGTCCGTGTCACCAAGGAGGCGGGCAGGCCGGCCTGCTGGGCCGCCTCCACCTCAGCGGTGATCTGCTCGGTCTCCCCGCCGGACTCCACATAGGTGTAGGCGGGCAGGCGTTCCAGGTCGCAGTCGATCCCCAGCTCGGCGGCGGTCGCGAACACGTGCTCGACCGCGTCCTGTTGCGACTGCGCGTACAGCCTGGCGGCCTGCTCCCCGTGCGACTTGCGCAACCGTGCGTAGATGAGCGTGTGCTGTACGGACAGCTTGGCGGTGGTGTAGCCGGTGACGCCCCCGGCGACGCGGTCCGCTTCGAGCACGACGACCGAGCGCCCCGTCCGCGACAACTCCCACGCCGCGCACAACCCGGCGATCCCACCGCCGACGACGGCGACATCGGCGGTGATGTCCTGCTCAAGCGAAGGGAACGAGGTGGTGGGGGTCGACTCGACCCAGTACGACTCGGGCACTCCCGGAAGCGCTGCCATGACGGACGCCCTGCCCTCGCGCCCGCCGGTTAGACGCATCAAGAGCCTTGAAGACGCCGATGGCGGTGACGCGGCGGGCCGCATAGTGTGTGGCGTAGATCGTACTTCGGGGCCGAGTTCCGGACGAGACCAGGGGCGAGCACGGAGATGACGTCAGAAGCCTCGGCGACACCGGCCGACGTGGCCACCTCCGGCAGGGTGCCGCTCGACGCGCTGGACGTCCCTCGCAGGTCGGGCGCCGAGCCGTTCACCGAGGCCGGGGCCCCGGCCGGTGCCACCTTGGCCGACTTCTGGGGTGGGCGTGCTCCGACGTGGTCGGCAACAGGCTGCGCGGCGTCCTCGCCGAGTACATCGTCGCCCTGGCCCTGGAAGTGCACGACGGTGTCCGTACGGAGTGGGACGCGGTCGACCTGGTGCTGCCCAGCGAGCTGAAGGTCGAGGTCAAGTCGGCGGCCTACCTGCAGTCATGGAGCCAGCGGCAGCCGTCGGCCATCAAGTTCACCATCGCCCGTGCCAAGGGCTGGGACGCGCGGACGGACGTGGTGGCCGCCACGCCGGAGCGGCCCAGCGACGTGTACGTCTTCTGCCTCCTTCACCACACGGACAAGCGGACGATCGACCCGCTCAACCTGGACCAGTGGGAGTTCTACGTCACCTCGACGGCGGCGCTGGAGGCGGCGTTCGGCGACCGGACGCAGATCTCGCTGGCGGCACTGCGGACGATCGTCCCCGTCCCCGTACCGTTCGGCGGGCTCAAGGACTGCGTGCTCTCCTGGCAGGGCTCACGCAAGGTCGTCCCACGTGACGTCCGGATCGGGTTCGAGGTAGGTGACCGCGATGCTCGCGGCCGCCATGCCGAGCAGTGACCAGTCGGACGCGGCGCTCGCCGTGGTGGGATTGGCGGGCACGCGCCGGGTGAGCAGGTCCGGGTCGGACAGTGACATGAGCACCAGGCCGCGCATCGCCGCACAGGCCAGGGTCGCGATCAGCGGGAAACTGCCGCCCGTCTCCGGCCGCAGCCGGTAGCCCAGCGCCGTCGCCACCGTCTCCCAGCCGCGCGCCACGCGATCGACGAACCGCTGCTCGGAGCGGGCGAGCGCGGCCTGCACGTCGGCCCGCAGGTCCCCTTCGGGCAGGCTCAGGAACGTGGCCTGCAAGGCCAGGTACGTGCGCCACTCCGGGGAGCCGTGGACCGCCTCGAAGTCGCTGACCGCGGTCGCCCGCAGGAGTTCGGTGACCAGGTCGTGGCGGCCCTGAGGCGAGGCCAGGTCCTCCGAACGGCTGGACAGGACCTCACTGAGCACCTCCCCGGTGGTCTCCAGAGCAGGCGCGGAGGCGGGCGCGGCGCCGCGCGCCAGCTCACGCAGCAGGTCGCTGAAGAACAGGTCCTTGTACGGCCAGCGGCGGTAGACGGCTGTCCTGGACACCCCGGCGTCACGGATGACGTCCTCGAAACCCAGGTGGTCGAGCCCCACGGTCAGGCCGTCGCGGTGGACCATCGCCACGGCCGTGTCGAGCATCCGCCGTTCGGTCTCCTGGTCGCTGAGCCGGGCGCGGCGCCGGGCGGGGGCGGTGGGCCTCGACGGGTCGTGGTCCGGCGGGTAGTTTCGAGCCATGAGACATGGTATCCCAAGTTCCATTAGTGGCGTGGCGGTGTTCTTCCCGCTGGTGTTCCTGTTCAGCGTCCCGTTCGTGGTGGTGGGGTCCCTGTCCGGCGCGCAGATCGTGCCGGGCGTGCCTCTGTCGGGGCTGGCCTTCGTCTGCCCGGCTCTGGCCGCGGCCGTGCTCGTCCACCGCGAGGGCGGGATGGACGGGGTGCAAGCGCTTGCCGGACGCGCCTTCGACGCCGGCCGGGTCAGTCGCAAGGCGTGGTTCGTGCCCGCCCTGCTGCTGTACCCGGCCGTGGTGGCCCTGTCGTACGTGCTGTTACGGCTGTCCGGCACCCCGTTGCCGGACGCGCACTTCTCCGTGGCCTCGGCGCTGTCGCTGGCCGCCGCGCTCTTCGTGGGCGCGCTGTGCGAGGAACTGGGCTGGTCGGGCTACGCCACCCAGCCCTTGCAAGCCCGCTGGGGACCGGTGTGGGCGGCCCTGACCATCGGGTCGGCCTGGGCCGTCTGGCACTGGCCGGCGCTGCTCCAGGTGGGCCGCCCGGTGTCCTGGATCGCCTGGTGGTCGCTCGGCACCGTCGCGGCGCGCGTGATCATGGTGTGGCTGTTCGCCCACATGGGCGGCAGCGTCCTGGCCATGGCGCTGTTCCACATGACACTCAACCTGGCCTGGCAGCTGTTCCCGGTCGACGGATCACATTTCCCCGTGGCGCTGGTGGCGGGGCTGATGGCGATCGTGGTGGTGACCATCGTCGTGCTGGACTTCAGTAGAGCGAAGGCAGCGTCCGCGCGACCGCGTCGTTGAAGCGGTCGAGCAGGTGGGCCCACCCGGACCCACCTCCTGGTGCGGTGGTGTCAGACGATCGGACCCTCACCGGCGAGTTGGACGCCGGGGCGTCCGTTCTCGACGACGTACGTGGCCCGGGTGGACGCCGGAGCGCCGGGCCTGTCGACGTACGGGAGCACCCGGAAGTCGGTGCTCCACAGGTCCTCGGTCACCGTGCACCGCAGGTATCCCCGCCGGTAGTTGGCGAACTTGATGTGCGGGTTGGCGCGTACCGAGAGCTGCGAGTAGGAGTCCATGTCGGAGCCGTTGCCCTCGGCGCTGATCGAGGTGCAGACGAACTCGCTGGCCAGCACCGGGGCGGCCGGGTCGCGGTAGTCGGCCTTGATGTCGCCAGCGTGGTGCCGGTGGCGGTCGCCGGTCAGCACGACGAGGTTGTCGACCCCCCGGTTCCGCGCGCCGTCGAGCACCCGGCGGCGGTTCGCGTCGTACCCGTCCCAGGGGTCCATGAAGACGGAGACCGCCGCGGTGTCGTCCATGTCGGTCTCGGCCATCGGCGCCTGGTTGGCCAGCACCTGCCACCGGACGCTGGAGCGCTCGAAGTTGTCCAGGAGCCACCGCTCCTGCTCCCAGCCCATCATCGTCCGGTTCGGGTCGAGGCTGTCCGGGTTCGGGGCGGCCAGGCCGCCGCCGGCCGCCTGGTCGTCGCGGTACTGCCGGGTGTCGAGCACGTTGATGTCGAGCAGGTCGCCGTAGACGAGCCTCCGGTACAGCTGCATGTCCGGACCGTTCGGCAGGGCCGACGCGCGCAGCGGCAGGTTCTCGTAGTAGGCCTGGAAGGCGGCGGCGCGCCGGTCCATGAAGCCCGGGATGTCGGCAGGGTTCTGCGGGATGTCGTCGGCCCAGTCGTTGTCGACCTCGTGGTCGTCGAGGGTCACCGCCCAGGGGTGGGCGGCGTGCGCCGCCATCAGGTCCGCGTCGCTCTTGTACAGGCTGTACTGCAGGCGGTAGCGCTCCAGCGTGACCGTCTCGGGGGACAGGTAGTCCGGGACCGTGGTCTGCCGGGTGCCGCCGTTCGCCGGTACGCCGTTCTCGTAGATGTAGTCGCCGACGTGGAGGACCAGGTCGAGGTCGTCCTCGGCCATCCGCTGGTACGCGGTGTAGAAACCCTGCTGCCACAGGGCACAGCTGGCGACCGCCAGGGAGACCGAGCTGACGTGGGCGCCGTGGGCCGGGGCGGTCTTGGTCCGCCCGACGGGACTGATGTCGGTGCCGACCTTGAACCGGTAGAAGTAGTGCCGGCCGGGTCGCAGGCCCCACACCTCAGGGTGGACGGAGTGGTTGAGCTCCGGCGTGGCGACGGCGGTGCCGCGCTTGACGATCCGGCGGAAGCCCTCGTCCTCGGCGACCTGCCAGTGGACGGGGACCCGCCGCCGCGGCATACCGCCCGACCCGTCGGCGGCGAGCGGATCCGGGGCGAGGCGGGTCCACAGCACGACGGAGTCCGGCAGCGGGTCACCGGAGGCGACACCGAGCTTGAACGGGTTGTCCGGCAGACCGCGCTGCAGCGGCGTCGCCCCGGCCGGGTCGGGGATGGCACTGGTGCCGAGGAGTACAGCGGCCGCGCCGGCGCCGCCGAGGAAGCCGCGTCGGCTGAGGGTGCGTCCGAGCGGAGATTTCATTGAGGGGTGTCCTTCGAAGATCAGGAATGAGGGCAGCGATGCTAACGGCGGGGGGTGAACCACGGGTTGGCGGTACGTGATCGGCGGGGAAATGCCAGGTACGGTACAAGATCGCTACTTTGTCCACAACTGATGCTTGACCTGTGGGTGTCAAGAAGATGCGGGCGGGACTCCGTGAGACCGGAGGCCCGCCCGTGTCTGCGGTTGGAACCGCTGGTCAAGATCGAGTGCCACCGGCAGGATTCGAACCGGCGTGAGCCGCGGCTGAGGGCGCGCGGCTGCTCATGGGCGAGTCTGGCGGATGAAGACCTGCGGCTGAGAAGCCACAGGTCAGACTGGCTGATCCTCGATCGGGCGGCCGAAGGTGACGGCCTCCCGCACGGATTGCGGCGCCGTGTCGCGGAGGGCGGCGTCGGGACGTGCGCCGAGCGCGTCGTTGACGGTAGAGAACGCGATGCGCAGTGCCACGAAGACGGTGACCGCGAAGATCTGACCGTCGTCGTACCCCGCTTCCCGCAGCGCGAGCACGTCCGTCTGGCCGATCCCGTTGGGATCGCGTGCCACCTTCCGCGCCCAGCGCGCCAGCGCTCGCTCCCGGGGCGTCAATCCGTCGTCGTCGCCCCGCAGCACTCCCGACGCCACACGGGCGTCGGCGGACTCGGCCAGCTTGTTTCCCCAGGCCAGCGAGCAGTATGAGTCCCCCATGGCCGAGGCGCAGGCGGTCACCAGGATGCCGCGGGTGCGCAGGTCGAGCCCGCCTGCCTCGACGCACTGCCGTAGCAGGTCGAACAGTCCCGCGATGGTGTCCGGCTGGTGGGCCCACAGCCTGGTGAGGTTCATGACATAGCCGCACTCGGCCAGGTCATCGTCGAACAGCCGCCGTACCTCCGAAGTCATCTCCGGAGGTTGGAGGAATCCGCTCATGAAGTTCTCTCCCTTCCGTAGGAAGAGTCGTCGAGCGTGCTTGCCAAACGCTTGCCAACCGCTCATAGCCGAAGAGGGCTCGGCATGCCAGCGGTGGGTGAGCCGGTGGGCAGGATCAACTAAGGTGCCCGTTCATGCACGGAATCCGAAGGATGCCGTCTATCCTCACGCTCGTGCGGAAAACGAGCGTGGCGCTGATGGCGCTGCTGGTCCTGACCGGTTGTACGCAGCAGGCTGGTGAAGACGGGCTGCTGGACGCGATGGCCAGCGTCTCGGGGGAGGGACCCGCCGCGGCGTACTTCGAATACGGCGAACCGGCCTGGTGGCGTGACCTCGGCGTCGATGCCGGCTCCGGCGGGGATCGCCGCTGGCTTCCCGCGGCGGTCTCAGGTCTCGGAAGCCTGGGCGCCGCTTGGCAGACCCTGCCACAGGCCACCGGCATGGCTCCCGCGACCGGCACCCGGGCGATCTCGATCGGAGTGCCTCCGCAGCAGGCGTTCCGGTTCGACGGCGACGTCGACTCGGACGCCGTACGGACGAAGCTGACCGCTCTCGGCGCCAAGCCCCGCACCATGGGCGGCCACGAAGGGCTCTCCTTCTCCCCTGGAGCCGAGATAGACCTGTCCCGGCTGATCGTTCCCGGGCTGACCAACCAGCTCAACCAGGTCGTGGTCACCGACTCCCTGGCAGCGGCGGCCTCCACCCCCGGCCCGCTGGAGGCCGTCCTGGGCGGGGAGCGTACTTTGGCCGACAACCCCGCGCATGCCGCCGTGGCCGCCTGCCTCGGCGACGTCGCCGCCGCCACGATCATGGCCCCGTCTCCTTCCGGCGCGGTCACGCTGTACGGCGTCGGGCTGCGCCGCCCGGCCAGCCTGGACGACCGGCCGGTCAACGTCATCTGCGTACTGCCGTCAGCACCCGCCGCCGCCGACGTCGAACGCGCGCTGACATCCCGCCTCACCCCTGAGGGAAAGATGCGGGACGGCGGGACCTACGGAACGTACGCCCCAGAGATCGCGCACGACCGGATCACCTCGGACGATCACGTGGTGCTGAGGGCCGTCCTCACGCTGAGCGGCACCAAGACCGTGATGTTCGCCAACCAGATGCTGGTTCGGAACGAGCTCCAGGGCCTGATCAACTCATCACGTTGATCCATCGCTGCTCTTCCGGCACTTCGTGTGCGCGCGGCTGGGATTTTGCAGACCGCCTCAGACGTCCTACGGCTGTACGGAGCCCTCGGTCACTCCTTGCTCGGCTCGACGCGGGACCGGTCGTCGCCGATGTCGGCATGCGCAACTGTGACTGCCGTACGAAGCGTTAGTTCGGCTTGGGAGTACATTTGTGCAGCTCGCCGTACCGTTCGCGGGCGATGCTGAGCAGCTGTGTCAAGTCGCTCACCGGGTCACGTCCCTTGCTGACTTCGGACAGGTCAACGCTGATCCATGGACGCTTTTCTCCACACCGGAACAGCATCATCGTGTAGTACGGATTGGTGCGCGGCAAACGGCCTGTGTAGGCGATGAGCCCCTTGCCGAGATCCGCTGGAAGGTCGGCCAGTTGATGCTCACCGAAATTCTTGCGCGCAATATCCAAGACATTGTCGCCATCCCGTATCGACCACACAACGGAAAGTCGTGTGTATTCATTGCGAAGCGTACATATGCCATGCGTTGTGCGCACTCCGCTCTTGTCTTCCTGTAGAGCGAGCGTAAGACCGCTGATCGTGCGGACCGCTTGCTGGGGAAGGAAGTCACACCAGTAAGGCGGGGAGTCTGTGACCGGAGAGGCAGCAATCTTGTTGCTTGCGTTTGGCGACGGTGGTGAGCCGGTGCCGGTGCAGCCGGTCAGCAACGCGAGGATGAGTGCGAGTCCGGCGCTCGTAGCGGCGAGGGGCCTGAGGGCTGGAGGCTTCATATCAGTACTTGAGGATTCCCAGGTTGCCATGCATCGTGTCCCTCGCCGTGTTCATGGTGTTGTGTAAATTGTCTGAGATCGCTTCGATATCGGCATGTCTCCGTGCCCACTTCATGAAGTGATCGAAGGTACGGGATCAGCGACAATCTCGTGGAGTGGCTTGATGGTCGGAGGGCGTTCACCAGTGACGAAACGACTGTTCTCTGCGTCCTTCATAGCGGCGCGCCGCTTCTGCCACCTGGAGTTCGACCGCGGCGTTCCTGTCGCTGCGGCCCTCATAAGGCGGGCAAGCTCTGCAAGGCGATCGCGGTCCTGCAGAACTACGAGTTGGCCCGGGAGCGAAGGGCCTCAGTGACATAGAACAGCTCGATGTTCTGCGCTAGCTCGCTTTGGGGGTGCATCGATGTATTTCGCCAAATCGGTCGCGCGCTATGCGAAGCAATGTGGTCAGGTCTGTGATCACATTGCGGCCCTTCGCCACCTCCGAGAAGTCGATGCCCATCCAGGGCCTTTTGTTGCCGCATCGGAACAGTATGAAGGCGACGTAAGGACCTGTCCTGGGCTCGCCCTCGGTGTAGGCAATCAACCCTTTCCCGAGGTCGGTCGGTAGGTCGGCCAGTCGACGGCGGCCGAAGTTCTCCTGTGCGAGGTCAAGGGCCTCATTGCCACCACGGATGGACCAGTTGATGGAGAAGCGTGTGTATTCATTGCGCAATAGGCATCCGCCATGTGTGGTGGGTACGCCCCAGTTGTCCTCCGTCAGGGGGATGGCTAGGCCGCTGATGATGCGAACTGCCTGCTGGGGGATGACGTCGCACCAGTACGGGCCGATGTCGCTGACGGCTCGTGTGTCGACTGTAGGTTCCGGGACCGGCGGAGGAGGGCCCTGTGTGCAGCCGGAGCTCAGCGTCAGCGCGAGCAGTGTGGCACAGAGGGCCTTGGTACGTGTGGACATGTCAATAGTTCCGGTCGATACCAAAATTATCGTGAACGTCCCAGCCGGCGCTGTGGTCCATGGCCTCTCGGATCGTCTGAGTGGTGCTTTCGGTTTTGGCGTGCCAACGTGCCCACTTGATGAAGACGTCGAAGGTCGCCGGATCTGCCATGATCTCGTGGAGTGGTTTGAGGGTCGGTGGGCTTCCGTCCGTGGCGAACGGCGCGTCCTTGAGGCCTTCGAGTGCCTTATCGCTCCATTGACCGTGTGCGATCCTGGCGCTGAGCATCATTGTCTCAATCATCGACATGGTCATCGTGCGATCGTTGCTCGCCTGCTGCATGGCCGACCCTGTGGTCATACCGTCCCGCAGCATCCGGTCAACCAATAACGCCGAGAGCTTCTCGAACGCCATCGGGGTGAGCTTCTCATGCGCCTTGTCGCCGAAGAACCCGAAGCGAGTGGCAAATTTCCCCGCCGGTCCGGTCAGCTCGCTCAGCACACTGTTGATCATTCCTTTCATCTCCTCTTTGACCTGCTCATCAGTCTTGGCTTGGGCCAACAAGTACAGTCGCCGGGTCTCCAGGATGTGGCCCATGAAGCGCGCCTCCGGAATGAGTACGTCCTCTATCTGCTCCCCGCCGTCCCGCCGGTAGGACTCGTGGACCATGCTCAGCATCCGTTGGACCTCGGCCTCCACCAAGGATTTCGTGGCCGCTGCGTCGGATCCCACGAAGGCCAGCAGCCGATCCATCTCAGCATGATTGATGCCTTTCAGGTCTGGCTTGCGTTCATCGAAAACGGTGAAAACCTTGTCGATGTGCGCGGCCATGACTGATCCGATCGGGCCGGCCAGGAACGACAGTCGCTTCAGCTTCTCTGTGTCGGTGATCTGAAGCTTGCCGTCGCCACCACGTCCGAAGACGCCATCCAGTTCGTTCTTGAGAATGATGAGCGCCTCGTTCGTGTGTTTGAGCGAATCCTTGTCCTTGCTGCTCAACGCCGTCCGCAGCAGCCCTGCGAACGGGGCGTGGTTCCCCGTCTTGTTGAAGCCGTCCAGTCGGTCGGTGAGCAGGTACGCCATGATCGACTTGTTCCAGCCCTTCGGGGTGTGGAAGAGCAATGCCTGCGCGGCCGGCAGCGAATACTGGGCCGCCTGGGCCAGGTCATCGATGACGCTCGCTTTGATCGGCTCTCCCGGCTGCCCCATCCGCGGCCCACCTGGCTGCATGGAGTCGCTGATGCCGAGCACCGTGGCCAGGTCCATGCTGTTGGCGTAAGGAGTTCGCGAGTCGGACAGCTCCTTCTGATGCAGGATGGCGTCCCTGCCGACCACTTCCATGAACCGCTCGGAGAAGGGCGGCTTGCCGTCGCTGGCTCTCCATATCAGCGCCTGAGCCTGGTAGCCGACGTAGGTCACTTCGAGCGCCTTGTGCTCGGCCCGCCCTTCCTCGACCAACTGATTCAGGAAGGCATCTCCCATGAACGCCTCGTCTTTTGGGTTGGTCCCCTTCGCCAGCGTGGTGGCCAGCAGTTTCATGACCTGCTGGACTTGTTTCACCTGTTGTGGATCACGCGTGGAATTGACATTGGCGCGCACCTGCAGGCCCAGCGCGGCCGGAAGTTCGGTGATGCCCTTGGCTCCCAGCTTGGAGAGGAAGGTCTTGACGAACTCCGGATCGTTCACCCTTCCCGCGTACTTCTGAAGCTCCGCCATCGCCTTGCGGTCACCGCGGCCGGCGGCGGCCGCCGCCTTGGCAGCCAGTGTGCCGTCGAGCTGTCCTTGGGCCTGGCGGAGCGAGTCCGGCACCGCGATAAGGGATCCCGTCGCTACGGACGTTCCAAGGGTGATTTTGTGCCGCTCGATCTCACGGACGATGCGCTGCCGTTTGCGAAGATCATCTGCTTCCTGGCCGACCTGTGTCGCGAGCTTTCTGATTCGTTCCGCGGGAGTGGTGTCGAGCCCTGCGCTCGTGAGCTCTCCGTATAACAAGGAGGCCAGCTTTTCCATTTGCGCGGCGGCTGCGGTGTGACGGGTGACAAGCATGTCGAACTCCGGCAGCTTGACTCCGCTGAAGCTCATCTCGTCTTCACCAGCTCATCCCTGGCCATGGCGACGGCCTGGGCGAGCATCGCATGCAGTTCCCGCTGAGAGTTGTGCACCGACTGATCGAATCGGCTGCCCGTCGGCCCCACCCAGGCGTCGGCTTCCATGAGCTGGCAGGAAGCGTGCAGAGCCCACCAGTTGTCGTCGGACAGCTTCTGAATGCGTTGCACCGCTGCCTGCATGAGCTCGCGATCAGGACCAGGCATGCCGATCTCCTCGTACAGCTGTCAAGGGCCCCAACTGACGATAACCCTGCACGGGCCAATTGCCCCGGTAACCAACTTTCTTGTGATTCCTCCCAATGCGTTGACCCAAGGAGCGAATGCCATACGTACAAGGAGGCCGTCGCACACCATCCGGCAAGGCTGGTTCCGCGTCGAAGCCCAGGCGATGCCGCTCAGCGAACCCCACGGCCCGACGAAGATCCAGGTAATCTTCTGGACGTATCGGTGATGCGGCCCGACGGGCTTCCGCCTCGGTAGCGGACACGCCCCCATACCGCACGAGTCTTTCGTGCTGCCTGGGGGTACATCCGTGGCCGTTTTCCGGCATTCGGCGGAAAGCCTGGTCCAGTTGGTGTCTGAGTCGGTGCCCGAGCGCGTCCTCAGCGAGGTGATCGCTGAGAACCTGCGGGCGACCCAAGGCATCAATCCCGGCAAGGGGGAGCGCAGGTCCTGGGACCGGAGCCTCCCGATCCTGGCCCGAGATCTGGTCGAAGCCGGGCTGGGCGGCGTCGAGATGCTCATCGAGTACCAACTGCCGTTAACCAGCAAGCGGGCGGACGTCATCCTCGCCGGACGTGACCGGCGCACGGGGGCCGACTCCTACCTGATCGTCGAGCTCAAGCAGTGGAGCCAGGCCGAGCTGTACGAGGAGGACGCCGAGCTCGTCCTGGTGTCCGGCATGGGGGAGCGGCCCAAGCTTCACCCGGTGGTGCAGGTGCGTGGCTACTGCGAATACCTGGCCGACTTCGTCGGAGCCCTGGACCAGCACAGGAACGCGGTACGTGGGGTGGCCTACCTGCACAACGCCAGCGACCTGGACATCCATGATCTCTATGACCAGGTCGAGGACGAACGCACCCGGCTCTTCAGCAAGACGCGCCGCGGCCAGTTCGTCGACTACCTCAAGGCGCAGTTCGCCCCCGAGCCGGGAGCCGCCGCGGCGGATCGCCTGCTCTCCAGCTCCATCCGGCCGTCCAAGCAGCTGCTCAAGGCCGCTGCCGGCGAGATCAAAAACCGTGACCAGTTCGTCCTGCTGGCCGAGCAGCGCCTGGCCTTCGAGATGGTCATGCACG
This sequence comes from Nonomuraea ferruginea, assembly GCF_039540635.1. NCBI lineage: Bacteria > Bacillati > Actinomycetota > Actinomycetes > Streptosporangiales > Streptosporangiaceae > Nonomuraea > Nonomuraea ferruginea. The sequence goes on from NZ_BAABFD010000016.1 coordinate 250,942, forward strand.
CGGTGGAGAAGGCCCGTGCGAGTAATTCCAAGCAGGTTGTGATCATCACCGGCGGGCCCGGCTCCGGCAAGAGCGTCATCGCGTTGTCCCTGCTCGGCGAGGTCTCCGAGCGTGGATACTCGGTCCTGCACGCCACCGGTTCACGCTCCTTCACCGAGACGATGAGGCGGGTCGTCGCCAAGGGGTCGACCCGGATGAAGGCCATGTTCAAGTACTTCAACAACTTCATGGCCGCCAAGCCCAACGATCTGGATGTCCTCATCTGCGACGAGGCGCACCGTATTCGTGAGACCTCGGAGAACAGGTTCACCAGATCGGCGCAGCGCACGGGCCGGCCACAGGTGGACGAGCTCATCCACGCGGCGAGAGTGCCGGTCTTCCTGCTGGACGAGCATCAGGTCGTACGGCCGGGCGAGATGGGACGCGTGGCCGACATCACCGCCTACGCTCAATCCCTGGGCCTTGCCGTGCACCAGGTCGATCTGGACGCGCAGTTCCGGTGCGGCGGGAGCCGCAAGTACGAGGAGTGGGTGCTGCGCCTGCTGGGCTTGGACGGTGAGGCTCCAGAGGTGTGGAAGGGCGACGACCACTTCGCCGTCTCCCTCACCGAGTCCCCGTACGAGCTGGAGGCCCAGCTGCGGGCCTGGCTTGCGGCCGGGTACTCGGCACGGATCACAGCAGGATTCTGCTGGCCCTGGAGCAGCCCCAACGGCGACGACAGTCTGGTCGCCGACGTGCGGATCGGTGACTGGGCGCGACCGTGGAACGTCAAGGGCGACAGAGCTGTGGGGAACGCACCGGCCAGCGCCTTGTGGGCCTCCGCACCTGGCGGCTTCGAACAGGTGGGGTGCGTCTACACGGCGCAGGGCTTCGAGTACGACTGGAACGGCGTGATCTTCGGCCCGGATCTCGTCTACCGTGACGGCAGGCTGGTCACCGTACGCAGCGCCAGCAAGGACCCAGCACTGACACGTAAGGGCGTCAGCGACGAACAGGCGGACCAGTTGATCCGCAACACCTACAAGGTGCTGCTCACCCGCGGCATGATGGGCACCGCCGTGTACTCGGTCGATCCCGAGACGCAGGAGTTCCTCTCGGGGCTGGTCACCATGTGAGGCGCTTGTTCAAAGCTGGTGACCAGAGGCAGGGCCGGCCATCGACGCGATGTGCCTTCGGCCACTCGTCCGGTCGTCCAAGGTGTACAGCGGGCGGCGGTCGATGCGGCGGCGGACCTCGTCCGTGCCGAAGTGGTAGTCGATGCGCCGGGTCGCCTCGGCCCAGTCCTCCATCGAGCGGACCGCCGACAGGGCCTCCACCACGAACGGGTCGCTCCATCTTTCCTTGACGCGCTCCCACAGTGTGCCGGCGTCCTCGGTGAGGAGGTTGCCGACGGTGCCCTCGTAGATCGGCATCGCGCGTACCTCGCCGTCCGGCTCCACCTGCAGCATGGGGAAGCCGTGCCGCTGCACGAGGTCCGGGTGCATCATCAAGATCATGTTGTTCGACGTCATGAGCTGCACCGAGCGGGGGGCGAGGGAACGCAGTCGTTCGACGTGCTCGCGGCTCACCAGCGTGCGCAGTTGGCCGAAGTCCAGCAGCTCGTGTTCGGCGAATTCTTTTCTGCTCGCGAGTCCGGACGGCACCGCGGCGGCGAAGGTGAGAAAGCGCAGGTGAGGGAACCGGGGCGCGACCGCGCGGCAGAACTCCTCCAGCTCATCGAGGTTGGACCGCACAACCGCGTAGTCGACCCCGAACTCGACCGGGTCGGCACCGCGCTCCCCGGAGACCTCGTCCAGGATGGCCAGCGTACGCATCGCCCGCTCGAACGAACCGGCCCGTCCGCGGATCCGGTCGTGCACCCCGGCGCTCGCCCCGTCGACGCTCACGGTGATCCGGGAGAAGACCTGGGACGCCTCTTCGGCCCACCGACGGTCGAAGGTCCATCCGCCGGTGTAGAGGTTGACCGCCACCCCCGCTCCGCTGATCCGCTCGGCGACCTCCAGGAGGTCTCTGACCAGCAGCGGCTCGCCACCGGCGAACTCCACCGCCTGCGGGCGCAGAGACACGATCGCGTCGGCGGCCCTGAGCATCTCGTCACGGTTCAGCTGCCGGGCCGGGCGTCTGCCGGACTCGGAGTAGCAGTGCACGCAGCGCAGCGGGCAGGCGTACGTGATGTCCCAGATGACGTCGCTGGGCCCCTGTGGGGTGCTCATGGCGTGGTCCTTTCCTCGTCGCCTGACGCGGCGTTGCTCTCTTCGCGATGGTTCGATGAACGGCGGTCCCGTTCCGGGACGACGAACGTCCAGGAACGGGACCACCTCCGGTGCTCAGCCCCGATCAGGGCCGAGCACGCTGGTCACGACCGCCGCCTCGTCAGGAGGTGAAGGTGGCGTAGCAGGTCCAGTCGCAGAGCCAGGTGCTGACACAGGGGTACAGCTCCGACTCCTGGTCGGCGGGCAGCATGTCGAGGGCGTCGATGTTGAGCTCCATGGTGCTTTCCTTTCGTCAACCGTTGTGCCGCTCGTGTTCGAGACGGCCTGTCCACCGGCCCCATCACGACGATGAGGCCGGAGCCTGTGGGCCTGCTAGGCGGGCACGGACGTGCCTTGGTGCAGGATTCGAGTGGCCCCTTCGCTCAGGAAGTCGATGAGACGGTCGGCGACCAGATGTCCCTCGCTGGAGACCAGCGGGTCGTGGTCGGATCCGGGGATCTCCAGGTAGACCGGTGCCACCGGGTGGGCGGCCGCCAGCAGCCGGCTGTGCAGCCGCCGGGAGTGGGCGACCGGGATGACCGGGTCCTGCTCACCATGCACGATCATGATCGGCAGCCGCATGCGATCCGCCAGCCGGGCCAGGTCGCGCGGGCCGAGCTCGTCGTCGAGCTCCACCCGGCCGCCGAGGCGGTCGAGCAGCGCGCGTACGCTGGGCGGCCCGTCCCGGTACAGCTCCCCGCCGGACAGGAAGGGGGCGATGACGGCGGCTCTGGCCCACAGGTCCGGCTCCGCGGCGACGGCGAGCAGAGCCAGGTAGGCGCCGTAGCTGATGCCGTACAGCATGGGCCGCCGGCCCGGGCCACGGGCGTCGGCCAGCGTGCGCCCCAGACGAAGGATGTCCGCGAGGTCCGGGCCGCCCCACGCGCCGCGGATGGCGTCGCGGTGCGCGGCGCCGTAGCCGGTGCTCCCTCGCTGATTGGGCGCGACCACCGCCATGCCCGCCGCGGCCATCCGCTGGAACAACGGCTCGAAACCGAAGTGCCAGGCGGCCTCCGGGCCACCGTGCAACGCCAGGACCACCCGCTCGCTCGCCACCGGATCGCCGTACACGATGGCCTCGACCGGCCCTGGATAGTCCACCGTTCGCGCAGCAATCCAACGTCCCGGCTGCTCCTCGGCGGTTGCCCGTACCCGGGACCGGAGCGGATCGGGCAGGGTGACCACGCCGAGCGGGCGGTCCGGCGTGGTGTGCAGCAGGTGCAGTCCGCCGGTGGTCCAGCGGGCCGTGGGCTGCAAGGTCCCGGCCGGCAGCTCCGCCTCGACGGTGGTGTCCGCCACGAGATCGTGCAGCAGCAGGTGGGAGCGGCTCCGGCGGGCGACCGACAGGGCCAGGCACCGTCCGCCGGGATCCAGGGCCAAGGGGGTGACGCTGCCCTCGATGCGGTTCAACCGCTCGGGGAACACCGTCGGCGCCGGGTCGTCGCGGTGCCGTACACCGAGACGGAACGCGCCGTCCCGCCGTGCCGCGGTGAGAAGCACTCCGGTACGAGGTGCGGCCATGAGCAGGTGTTCGCCGTCCGCCACTCCTTCGAGCGGCGCCGAGAGACCGGTGGCGAGGTCGAGGACGAACGTGCCACCTGCCCCCGGCTCGGGACGGGCCAGCGCGAGACGCCGGCCGTCCGCGTCGAGCCAGACTCCGCCGCCGGCCGGGCCGGTCAGCTCGGCGACCGGCTCAGGAGGTTCGGCATGCCCTGACACCCGCCACACCTTGGTACGGCGGCCTTCGCCGTTCTCGAACAGCAGGGCGGCGGTGCCCGGCGCGATGCCGCCGACGAGCCCGAGCCCCGGGCCGCGAGAGGCGAACAGTTCGTGCTCCTCGGCCGGCGCCCCGTCCGTCCCGGGGACGGCGAGCAGCAGCCGCGCGGACTGCTTGCCGTGGCGGCAGAGCAGCACACCGACGTCCCCTGCGGGCAGCGGGAAGGTCCAGGAGTCCTCGCCGTCCCTGGTGGGCAGCAGGCGTGGCCGTGGCGCGGGGCCGGTGAGGTCCCACAACTCCGGCATGAGCCGGGCGCGGCCATGGGCGGCCAGGCAGGCGGCGTACTCCCCGGTGGCGGAGAACCGGAAGTTGATCCGTCGGGTGGTGGCCGTGGGCGGGGGGCTCATGACGCCCTCCCGGCGGCGGCCGCGAACGCCTCGGGAGCGGAGGCCGTACCGATCGCGGCGTCGGCCATCCACGGGCGGGGCCCACCGTGGCGCAGCCGCCACAGGAAGGCGAGCACGCCGGCCAGCCCAGTGTTCCAGCCGAACGTCACCTCAAGGCCGTTCTCGTCGGGCACCACGAGCAGCCCGTCGCGCATCGTGGCTCGCGCCCACACCATGCTCGCCAGCTCCCCGGCCTGCTCGCGGTAGACCGGCTCGCCGGTAAGATCCGCCATGTCCAGCAGGAACTGCCCGTCCCCGGCCAGTCCGTGACAGGCAGCGGTGCCGGAGCGCAGCCGGTGGCCGTGCACGGCGACGGCGGCGGCCCGCGCCACCTCCAGTGCGCGCCAGTCACCGGTGGCCGCGTGCAGGCGTACCAGGAACGTCCCGATCCCCGAGGACCCGTTGCACCAGTGGGTCAGCTTCGCCCCGCCGCGCGGGCCCTCCGCCCACAAGGCGGCCGCGCCCTGGTGGTCGGCCGCGTCCATGAGGGTACGACCGGCCAAGGCGGCCGTTTCCAGGCAGTCCTCGCGTCCGAGCGCGACGCCGGCCGCCAGCAGGTACGCGCCGATCCCCGCGACGCCGTGGGCGAACCCGTAGTGCACCACCCCCGCCAGCGCGGAGTCGAAATCGCGCGGAATGGGCCACAGCACCGTGTCGGGAGTACGTTGGCCGACCTTGAGCAGTTCGTCGGCGCATCCGCTCGCCCGGTCGCGGAGCCTCGTGTCACCGGTGGCGCTCCACAGGTGCAACAGCGCCATCCCCGTCCCGGCCAGGCCATGGCAGATGTCGGGGTTCGGCCAGCTGACCGGCAGTTCGAGGGCGAGGCCGAGACCCGCCGAGCGCACATCGTGGTCGTCGAGCGCCCTGCCCGCCTCGTACAGGGCCCAGGCCATGCCCGCCCGGCCGAAATACAGCCCCGGTGACGGGCGATGCTCACCCGCGAGACGGTCGATCATCCAGCCGACGCCGTCGCGCAGCCCTGTCGTCAGCGGGACGCGCAGCTCCTGCGGCAGGCTCGCGGCATGGGGCCCTACCACGGAGGCCATCAGGTGGAGCACGCCGGCCGCACCGTACTGGACGCCCCAGGGATCGGCGCTGACGCCGTACCCGGCGCCGACGGGCCACAGCCGCGCTTCCGGCCCTGTCCCGCCGTCCGGGGGCTCTGCGGACATGCTGCGCCAGGTGTACGCCAGTCCGTCGTGCAGCAACCGGTCCTGCTCGGGGGTACCGAGCCGGTGACGCCCTCCCGCCACGGCGGGCGACCGCGGACCCAGATCGGACAGGAATGCGCGGACCCTGGCGAGATCCCACCGCCGGGCAGGATCCTCCGCCATCAAACCCAGGATCATGGGAGCCAGCTCAGTGGCCAGGGGATCGCCTGAGACGGCCACCTCGACCAGCGTACGGACTCGGGAGTCCCACGATCTGGCCTGCTCTCCCTCGTCGGGCGCCAACATCGGCTGGCATGCGGTCACCAGGTAGAACACGGTCGCGCCCAGCGCGTACAGGTCCACTTCGACGCCGGGGCAGGGCCCATGGGCGGGGGCCCGCTCCTGTTCCGGCGGCGCGTACCCGCGGGTGCGGGCCCGCCCGACCGGAGTGCCGGGCACCGCCGCGGTCTCCAGGTCGATCAGCCGGACGTCGCCATCCTCGGTGACGATGACGTTGTTCGGGGTCAGGTCGCGCACGATGTAGCCCTGCTCGTGCACCGTCGCGACCAGGTCGACGAGCCGCCTCACCAGACGCAGCACTGTCTCGCGCCGGCGCTCGCCCGCCCAGGCGGTGAGCACGGTCCCCTCGACGCGCTCCTGCACCAGGAACAGGCTGTCGTCCTTGTCGAAGAGCGCCACCCTGCCTGCGGTGATGCCCAGCGGCCCGAACAGGCCGAGCATCCGCCACTCGTGACGTAAGTTGTCGCGCTCGTCGCGCCCGCTCATCCTGGCGCCCATGTGCGGCCGGGCCTGCTTGACGATCACGTTCCCGCCGGTGTCACGGTCCTCGGCCAGGAACACCCCGCCCTTGGCGCTGTGCCGGACGGCCTGGCGCACCACGAACCGGTCGGCGAGCAGCACGGCCTCCGGCGCGGCCGACCGAACCGGAGCTCCGCCCGACTCGAAGGGGCAGGACGCCCACGGCGGTGGTGAGTACCAGGGGTTGCGCTTGTCGGTCACCAGCGTGCCGTCGGGAGCCGTCAGCCGGGAGGCGTAGGAGCCGTCGTTGTCCAGCACGAGAGGTGCCGAGAACACCCCGTAGCGGTAGTGGACCAGGCTGCCCGGCTTGTAGACGCGATCGGACAGGATGCGCGGCCCGGGCAGGCCCATGGTGGCCTCGTGCAGTTCCTCGGCGATCACGGTCGCCGCCCGGTCGTCGGGCGGATAGACGGTGACGAACTTGCCCACCGCTCCGCGGTCCTGCTCCCTGGACACCAGATTGGACAACTCGGCCAGCGTCGCCGCGAACTTGAAAGGACAACGGCGCCGCGCCAGCACCTCCACCACGCGGGCGAGCACCACGGGAGCCGACAGCGGCGTCGCCGAGACGTGCAGTTTCCAGCCCTGCGCCTGGCGTGTCACGCCGTCCGGCGTCACGTACATCCACGGCCGGCGACTACGGAACTCCCAAGTGGCGGCGCCCTCCTCCCCGTCCACCGCCGCCAGGTCCGCTCGCGCCAAGGCCGCTCTGGCGATGTCCTCCAGCACGTGCCGATCGACGTCGATCTCGTCTTCACGCGCCTTGCGCCCGTCCATGCCGTACCCCCCCACATGCGTCATCCCTTGGCGAAGCCGCCGGACGATAAGCGGGGCGGGCGTCGGCGTTAATCCGCCGGCCCACCGCAGATATCGACAGGTACGCCCCGATGTCTGACCGGCTTCAGGTATAGGTACGGCGACTTGGAACTGTCTTGGAGATGAATGGCGTCGGCGGCGAGTTTTTGGCAGTCAGTTGCAAGTGTCGTCCAACCGGTAAACACCGACGGATTCGTGAATGCCCAGGTCAGAGCTATTCAACATCAACAGCCTGCGACGGGATGTCGGCGGTGAGTTATCAAACTTGTTCACAAGTCGCTCTGAGTGACGTTCCAGTCGATTCCTAGTGTCATTGAAGTATTACGTGGAGTGATTGCGGCCGGAGGCGTTCATCGAAAGGCGGATGCTGTGCTCGCATTTCAGGCGAAGAGCCTCGGGATTCGCTCTGGGACACAAATGTCTGTAGGCGCCTTCACGTACATGGATCGCGGTACAGAGGTTGAGGTTCCTCGGCGTGATTGCGTGCCTTTCGGCCGGTCGGTGACCATGCCGGTGGGATGCGGTATCCGGATGGTGGCGGCCTGACCCCGCCAACGGGCACCGGGGCGACCTCCCAGAGCCGGCGCCACCACCCGCAGCATGGACGGCAGTGGCGCTACGCGCCCACCGTGCCTGCTGGTCAGGCCGGGAACCTGCTCGGCGAAGGTGCGCTTGGCCCAGGCGGCCTATCCGACGCACCCGCTCGACACGAAACGGCGGCAAGATGCGGAAACACGACCTCCAACAGCTCCGTGATCGACACAGAGCAGCGTCCCGACACCTGCACCGGCCCGCATCCGGTTCAACATGATCGTGATCTCGAAGTGCGGCCGATCACCTGGGCCGGGAGCGAAGGCCGCACGGCTGTGCAGTGGAGTGGAGCGCGAGCTGCCGCCGCTACGGCACTCATTGCTTCCCGGGAAGCCTGTGAGCACTCAGGCGTGCAGTCAGCAGAGCCCTGGGGGTGAGGTGAGGCGGCAGCACTCTTCCCCCGAGCACCCTCGGCTTGGCCTCCGGGGCGAAATGGGGCGGCGGTGACGGTTCGGATCCGTCCATCCCCATCGACTTTCTGGCGGCCGGAGCCTCCGGCCACAGGGCTCCGCCACAGGCGGAAATGGTTCCGTGCTCGCGACGGATTAGATGCGTCCCCTTCTAGGTCGGTCGCAGCCCATCCCGGCCGGGTTCACGGTGATCCCTTCGGCAGCGAGGACCAGTACTCCAGTACTTGAATAATGTCATCGATGCCTGTGACGCCCAAGAATGTGAATATGGACGCCGCCATGCCAGACAACACGGTCCAATATGTCCCCCAAGACATTCTCCCTCGCAGTGCTTCGATGCGAAAGATCTCTGCGATCCGAGTGGAAAGAATGCAAGGAGCCACAAATATTCCCAAAGCAAATATGCCCTGCTCAACCGACACTTTCTCCCCATGGGGAAGCCGGGCGTATTGCACGTATTTTGTCACCAGGACCACCCCGACGATAGCCCCTAGGATCATCCAGATCACGTCCAGGACATCGTTTTTGCTTTCATCTATATTTTCGCCGGCGCCATCCGCCATGCGCCCACTCCCCGTTTCGAATTGATCAAACTGCGAAGCCTTCCGTCGCGGGTACGTCGCACAGCAAGCGGCGTACGTCGAGCACTAGCCTCGATCTTTCACGATCTTCGTATGGTCGGGTAAGCGGTTCGGCTGAGGGTTGATTTCACGCTGAGGTCAGCGTGAGGAGCCCGGTTGACGCGCCGGGTGGGCGGGGTTCCACGTGCCCGATGGGTGTCCTTCCTGGTTCGTTAGGGTGGTTCCGGCGCTGGTCAGGTCGGTGCCGGCAGTGCTTGGAGCCGGGCCAGAGCGGTCAGGAGCGTGCAGGCCCAGGGCCATCGCGCGGCCAGGCGTAGGCGCAGGCGTCGGCTTCCGCGCACCAGCCGTCCGGCGACGGCGAACAGGCGGAGCCGCAGACGTTTGGGTTCGTAGCGGCGGGCTTCGGTGTCGTGCAGGGCGAGCATCTGCATCCATGCGAGGAGTTCGCAGGCCAGGGCGACGAGTTCGCACCAGATCTGGTTCTGGGTGAAGTCGTGCAGGGGCAGGTTGGCCAGGCCGGTGTCCTTGGCGGTTCGGATGCGGTCCTCGCAGCGGGCCCTGCGGCGGTGGCGGAGTTCAAGGTCGGCGAGCTGGCCGCGGCGGGTGTTGGTGACGAAACAGGTGAAGCGGTGCCCGTCGAGGTCGGTGAAGCGCAGCTGCGCGCCGGGATGGGGCCGTTCTTTGCGGGCGATGACGCGCATGCCTTTGGGCCAGCCGGTCAGGTCCAGCAGGCCGGTCAGCTCGGCCACCCAGGCGCCGGGCCGGATCTGGCCGTCGGCGTCGTAGGCAGGCGTCCATCCGCTGCTGGGCAGGCGCAGGATCGCGGCCTGGATGTCGTCGGTGAGGGTGAACCCGATCGAGTACGACAGCCACCGTCCGGGCCGGGTCAGCCAGGCCAGGAACTCATGGGTGCCGCCGCCGGAGTCGGTGCGGATCAGTACCTGGCGGCGGCGCTGGCGGGGTAGCTGGGCCAGGGCGAGCCGGGTGGCGTCGATGTGGTCGGCGGCGGTGTTGGACCCGGCGTTTCCAGGTCGCAGGAGCAGGGCCAGTGGCTCGCCGGAGCCGTCTTGGCCGTGGTCGGCGAAGACCGTCATCGGGTGGAAGCCGAAGGTCTTCTTCCAGGTCGGGGCTGCCTGCTGTTTGTCGGAGTGGGCGATGACGATGGTGGCGTCGATGTCGAGAGGGATCAGCTCGCCGTCGGCTCCGGGTGCGTGCTGGCCGGTCAGATGCCAGGCTCGCTGGCGTGCTTGGGCGCGGGCGGTTCGGATGGCTTTTAATGCTCGCGCCGGTTCGGCGGCCAGCCGGTCGATCAGCCGGGAGACGGTCGGGTCGGAGGCGACGGGGCCGAACAGGTCGGGCTGGGAGCGCAGCAGCGCGATGTCGGCCAGGCAGTCACCGCCGAGAGCCAGGGCGAGGGCCAGGTCGGCGATGACCTTGCCGGGGTCGTGCACGGCCCGGGCCGGCCGCCAGCGCTGCAGTTGGGTGGATAACGCCCGGTCCAGGCCGGTGACGCGCAGGGTGTGGAGCAGTAGCAGGGCGCCTGTGTGGGAGACGAGCCCCGAACCGTCCGCGGACGCCTCGATCTTGCGCTGGGACGCGATAGTCTTCACGTGGAAAGTGCCTTCTGATCTGGCGTGGACAGGACTCTAGACAAGCCCCATCCTCCCAGCTCAAAGGCACTTTTCTTATGTAAACGATCAGCCCGGCTCAAATTCCTCGTGAAAGCCCGAGGCTAGGCCCACAGCCAGGGCGGCGACGACCTGGTCCATGAGTGCCGGTAGCTGCTGATCTTCCGGCCGCCAGATGAGACCCCCTCTACCCGCGTTCCGCAGATGTGTAGCGAGAAAAGCACATAGATCTGTGGCCTGAGCTGCGGAAATGCTTGCAGGCATGCTGATGCGGCGTGTCACTAGGTGCCAGCGTCGTGGCTGGTCAGGCGTCTGTG